>JBKBNW010000133.1:0-5714 GCA_046295115.1 Demequina sp. | reverse complement strand
CGTGCTCCTCGTAATGCGCGGCGAGCAGGTCCGGGGTCGCGGTGCGCAACTCGATCGCCACGGGCACATAGCCCTTGGCCTCGATGCGGCGCAGGATCTCTCCCGACAGTCCGCGCTTGACACCATCGGGCTTGACGAGGATCAGGGTTGTCTCTGTCATGTCGACGAGCCTAACCGCACTGGCCGCCGCGGTGGCGGTGGCGGTGGCTGTGGCGGTGGCTGTGGCGCTGGCGAGGACTCTGGGATGATGGCGACGTGATTACGCTCGCCGACTTCGACACCCACCCCGACTTCCCGGTCGAGGGAATCCTGTTCTACGACATCAGCCCCATCCTCGCCGACCCCGGGCTGTTCCGGGAGGCGTGTGACGCGCTCACCCCGGAGCAAGGGTCCGTCGACCTCGTCGTAGGCGTGGATGCTAGGGGATTCATCTTCGCGCCCGTCGTCGCGCAAACCCTCGGCGTGGGAATGTCGATGGTGCGCAAGAAGGGCAAGATGCCCGGCGACCTGCTCGAGTCCGACGCCACTATCGAGTACGGCGCGGCCGAACTGGCCCTCAGCCCCAACGGGATTGAGGGCAAGCGGGTGCTCGTCGTGGATGATGTGCTCGCCACCGGCGGCACCGCGAGCGCCGTCGGCGAGATGCTGGCACGCGCGGGCGCGGCGAGCGTGCGCTACGCCTTCCTGCTCGAGCTGGGCGGACTACCCGGCCGCGAGGTACTCGCCGACTTCACGGTCACCTCGGTGGTCGAGGTGCCGGCTCCGGCGTAGCCACCCGGCGCTTTGCCCGCACTCCTCAGCGCGCGACGTCGTACTGCACCCACACCATCCCGTTGTCGAACCGGCGTTCGTCGCGCAAGACGAGTTCCCGCCGGACCCCGGCAGCGAACATCGGTTGACCGCCTCCCACCACCATGGGAGCGAAGAACACCTGAACCTCGTCGATGAGTCCCAGTCGCCACGCCGCCGCCGCAAGGGTGGCGCCAGACACCGCCAGGTCGCCCTCCGCGTCCGCGCTGATTCGCTCGAACGTGTCCCCGTCGAAGTCGCGCGCGATGCGCGTGCGCTCGGTCTGGACGTCCTCGAGCGTGCGCGAGAACACGACCTTGTCGGCCCGCCGCCACAGGGCCGCGAACTCGGCGTTCATGGGCGACTCGGCGGCGAGGTTCGGATCCGTCTCCCAGACCGCCATCATCTCGTAGATGCGGCGGCCGTAGAGGTACGTCGACACTCCCCGTTCGCACTCGTTGATGAACCCAAGCACCTGCTCGCTCGGCATCGCCCAGTCGAAGGCGCCGTGCGCATCGGCGACGTAGCCGTCCAGCGACGCGAGGTAGGAGTAGATGAGCCGGCCCATGCGTGGAGAGTACGGCCGGGGCCAGGACAGCGCGCGGCGAGGCGGCGGTCAGCGAGAGCGCGAGGCGTCCCGCGGCTTGTACCCCGGCGCCCACCGGACGCCCAGCAGCACCAGCGCGATGATCACCAGCGCCGCCATGATCACCTGGAAGGCGACGAACCCGGGATTGGGGTCGACGGGCACCGTGTCGAGGCTGCGAATGTACCCGGCGTGGGTCGCGACTGAGGTGAGGAGCGCGCCGCCGGGCAGCACGATGAGCACCACCAGCGACCACACCGGAAGCTGCTTGACCTCCGGGTGTGAGCGCAGGTAAGAGGCCCACTGGTTGACCGCCCAGAACGTGCACAGGTTGACAACCGCGAGCCCCACGAACATCGTGACGAAGATTCGCATCGGCGGCTGGGCGGCGGTGCCCTCTCGCATGGCCGCAAAGTTCACCAACGAGGTGCGCTCGAGCGCGTACAGCAGCATCGTGAGCCCGACCAAGCCAAGTGCGAGCGCCAGCATGACGCGACGCACCAACGAGGACACGGACCTCACTCGGCCGCCTCGCCGGCAGCATGCGCGTCGCCGCGTGCCACGGCCTCGTCGCGCTCCTTGCGCTCGCGGTCGATGCGGCTACCCAACCTCAGACCCAAGATCCACAGGCCTAGGAAGACGAGGCCCATGAGGGTGATCGCGGGTACCAACAGACCCGCGACCAGCATTGGTGCCTGCAGTATCCAGCCGAGCATCCGCCCCCAGCGCTTGTGTTGCTTGCCCGCGGCGTAGCCGAGCAGGAGCATGAGGGCGATTCCCCCGCCCGCCACCCACCATGCAGGGGCCTCGAGCAGGCCATTGTGGGCAAAGCTCCACGCCACCAAGGTGGCGAACAGCGCAACGAACGCCTGCAGCGCGAGCACCGTCTGCGTGAAGACCAGGGTCGCGGGCCGCTGCGGGCGCGGCTCGGGCGCGGCTGACCCGTCGTGCTCACCGTCCGGTGGCATCGGCTCAGCGGTCATCGGGCCTGCCCCGGGCGCCTGGGCTTGTCGGCGCCCATGAGGGTGCGGGCCTCAGCCACGACGGTGACGGAGCCCGTCACCAGCACGCCGGCACCCATGTCGTGCACGCGCTCGGCTGTCTGCACCGCACGATCGATGGCGTCGGGGAGGTCAAGCGCGACCTGAACGCGGTCGTCGCCGAACACGCTGCGCGCGACCTCGCCGAGTTGTTCGGCGGGAATGGCGCGCGGCGAGCTCGACGCGGTGACCACCACGTGGTCCAGCAGTTGTTCGAGTCCGCCGAGGATGCCCTCAGCGTCCTTGTCGTCCAGCACGCCCACCACCCCCACGATCGACTCGAAGGCGAATGACTCCCCGACGGCGTCCACCATGGCATCGATGCCCGCGGGGTTGTGCGCGACGTCGACCAGCACCATCGGCGAGGTGCGCACCACCTCGAGCCTGCCGGGCGACAGGACGGCCGCGAACCCCGTCTCCACGGTCTGCCCGTCGAGTGCCTCTGGCTCGCCGCCGTCGGCCAGCAGGGCCTCGGTGGCCGCGAGCGCGAGCAGCGCGTTGTGGGCTTGGTGCTCGCCGTACAGCGGCACGAACAGGTCGGCGTAGGTTGCGGCGGGCGTGCGGAATGTGACGAGCTGGCCGCCCACGCCGGGCTGGCGCTCGACGACCTCGATCGCGTCGCCTTCCCACAGGCTGGTCGCGCCCCGGTCGGCGATGGCCTGAAGCAGGACTGGAATGACCGCGTCGGTCTGCTCCGCGATCACCGCGGTGGCGCCGTCTTTGATGATGCCGGCCTTCTCGCCCGCGATGCTCCTGAGGTCCTCACCGAGCCACTGCGCGTGGTCCATGCTCACCGGGGACACCACCGCGACCTGGCCGTCGGCGACGTTGGTCGCGTCCCAGACTCCGCCCATGCCGACCTCGATCACCGCGACCTCGACCGGAGCGTCGGCGAAGGCCGCGTACGCGAGCACCACCAGCACCTCGAAGAAGCTCAAGCGCGGCCCGCCACTCTCGATCGAGCGAGCGTCGACCAAGTGCACGATGGGCGCGACGTCCTGCCACAGGCGAATGAAGTCCTCCTGCGCGATGGGCTCGCCGTCGATCTGGATGCGCTCACGCACCGAGCTCAGGTGCGGCGACGTGAACAGCCCCGTGCGCAGCCCGTGCTCGCGCACCAGGGATTCCACCATGCGCGCAGTGCTGGTCTTGCCGTTGGTGCCCGTGATGTGCACCACCTTGAAGGACGACTGCGGGCTGCCGAGCAGGTCGCACGCCTCCCGAACGCGGTCGAGCGTGGGCTCGAAGTCGTGCTCGGGGTTGCGGGTGAGTATGTGGCTGTAGATCTCGCGCTCGGCCTCGTCAGCAGTGAGGCCGCCGAGCGTAAGGTCGCTGGGGTCAGACATGGCGCAAGTCTCCCATGGCGGCTCCCGTCCCGCTTCCTCCCCACGGCCAATGCGCGTCAGGGGCGTCCCTGGGGCTCTCGAGGCCCCCGTAGTCCCCCTGACCACGGTCGAGCGCCCGGTGCATTGTGGATAGTCGTCCTCCCCATCTCGCTGTCCACAGATCCGCCACAAAACGACCGCGCGCCAGTGGCTGGCCGATATCCCTGAACCATGGACTCGGATTCTCGGTCACTCGCCGCATGGCTCGACACCACTGCGGCAGCGATGGCACGCGCCGACGTCGAGAGACGCTGGTCTCGCGCGACATTGCGCGCCGCGGTGAGGTCCGGTCGGGTCGAACGGGTGTTGCCTGCGGTCTACGCCTCCAGCCTCCACGCGGGAGCCGTGTCCACTCGGGCCTGCGCCATACACGCGTGGACGGGCGGGCGCGGGGTGATCATTGGCAGGGCCGCCGCCCACCTCTATGGCCTCATCGACCCGCCCGCGACCCTGAGGGTGACGGCAGCTCCCGGCAGGCCTGCACCCGCGTGCCCCTGGGTGCAGGTGGTGCGGAGCTCGGTCGCCATCCCGGCGGTGACGATGGGAGGCCACCCGGAGGCGACCTTTCGAGTCGCGACACCGGCCTACGCCGTCGTGACGGCATTCGCCGAGCTGGATCCGGCAGCGGGAGCGCACCTCGTATACCGGGCGGTGCAACGCAGGCTGATCGATGCCGGCACCCTGCGTGAGGCCGCCGCGGCATTTCCTCGAGTGCGCGGGCGGCGCGCGCTGAATGCCCTCATCTGTGCCATCAGCGCCGGGTCGGAGAGCCATCTCGAGACTGTGGGCCTGCGCGAGGTGTTCCACACCAGTGAGTTCGCGTCGTTCATCCGGCAGCACTGGGTCCGCGTCGAGGGCCGGAGTTTTCGCGTGGATATGTTCGACCCCGCAACTGGCACCGCCATCGAGTTGGACGGCAGCACTCACGCGGAGCCCGAACAACGTCAGCGCGACATCGCGAGGGACCTGCTGCTCGCGTCCCGGGGGATCTTGACCGTCCGCTTGTCGTGGCGTCAGATCACCCAGGAACCGGACAGGTGCCGTCGACTGGTGCGGGCGGTGTTGCGCTCTCGCGGGGCCTGACGACCATCTGGGGCGCAGCGCCGTCCCAGATGTGGGCACCAAGACCACGGGGCGCGCGAGGGCGACGTGGTGCTGCGCGACGGCGTCGCGGAACAGCCGAAGGGCTCGCGTACGAGCGAGGAACCACTTACTGTGGTCGGACACCACTCGAGGAGAGATGCGCGATGGCAGCACTCGACAACGCCGTGGTCGCCATCGCCGGGACCTCCCGTGATGCCGGCCGCGCCGCCGCTCAGTCCGCAGACCTCAGGGTCGCCACAGGGAAGCGAGCCTCGTGAAGAAGCCGGACTTCATCGCCGGCTTCGACTCGGCCTCGGCGATGCTGGTCGCGACGGGCAAGGGCCTGCAAGGCAAGGGCTTTCCCGCCCTGGGATCGCCGCGCGGGGCCAAGACCGTGCTGAAGGCCACGCGTTTGCTGCCTCGTGAACGGCGAGCGCAGCTCTTCACCAGCATGGGCGCGCGCGAGGGCATCGAGCCGTCGACGCTCGCGGAGGTGGACCCCGCCGACGCTTCGCGCTGGGCCGTCAGCCAGTATCCGGCGGACTCGTATCCCGGTGCCGTCGTGGGCTCCGCCAGCGGAGCGCTCGTGTATTGGTGCACCGCGATGGGGATGCCGTGGCTTCCCCAGACGTACCTGATACCGGTGAAGGGACGCACCCACCCTGACGACGCTCGGCACTCCCTCGACCAGGGGCGGGCATGGGGCGAAGACCTCGTGCGGCGGCATCCCGACATCGAACTGGCACACATGCACGACCCCGTCCAGGATCGCCGCATGGTGCAAAGGCTCACCTACTTCCGCTTCAAGCGCCGTACCCTCGGCGCCGACTA
>JBKBNW010000132.1:0-5764 GCA_046295115.1 Demequina sp. | reverse complement strand
CGTAGACGACCGCGTGAAACGTGCGGGGGTCATCATCCAGGTCGTCGCGCTCCCCCTCTGGCGAGACTCCCTGCTCGTGGACGAACACCGCGAACCGCACCTCCAGCGCGTCCGCGAAGTGCGCCTCGGTGATCACCGCCTCGACTCGCATCCCTAGCCCCGCAGCAGCACGAGCGCCGACGCGAGGTCCGCCGGGTACTCGCTCGTCACGCGCACCTCGTCACCGCGGGTCGGGTGTTCGAAGGCGAGTTCACGCGCGTGCAGCCATTGACGCCCCAGGCCCAACCGCTGCGCGAACGTGGGGTCCGCGCCATAGGTCAGATCGCCCGCGAGGGGGTGCCGCATCGCGGCCATGTGCACGCGGATCTGGTGCGTGCGGCCGGTCTCCAGGTGCACCTCGACCAGCGAGGCGGCCGGGAACATCTCGAGCACCACGTAGTGGGTGATCGACGGCTTGCCGCCCTGCACGACCGCGAACCGGTAGTCCGCGGTGGGGTGGCGACCGATGGGCGCGTCGATAGTGCCCGCCGTGGGATCCATGTGTCCCTGGGCGACGGCGTGATAGACCTTCTCGACCTCGCGCTCCTTGAACGCCCTCTTGAGCGCCGTGTACGCGACGTCGGACTTCGCGACCACCATCAGCCCAGACGTGCCGACGTCGAGTCGGTGCACGATCCCTTGACGCTCATCCGCGCCCGAGTGCGCCAACTGCACACCGGCAGAGGCAAGCGCCCCCACCACGGTGGGGCCGGCCCACCCGGGCGAGGGGTGGGCGGCGATGCCCACCGGCTTGTCGACCACCGCAAGGTCGTCGTCCTCGTACACCAGCGCGAGGCCGCCCGGCACGGATGGCTCGGGCACGCGCTCGCGCTCGTCGGGAATGTCGACCGCGAGGACACCGTCGGCGAGGCGGTCGGACTTGCCGAGAGTGCGGCCATCCAGCGCGACGGCTCCGATGGCGAGCAGCTCGGCGGCCTTGGTGCGGCTGAGTCCCAGCATGCGCGCGAGTCCCGCATCTACTCGCTCCCCTACGAGGGCGTCGGGAACGGGCAGGTAGCGGGTGTCAGCCACGGGTCTCCTCGCCGGCCGATGCCTCAGCCGGGTGCGCCTGTACGGCGCGGTCGGGCTCGGGGGCGAGCAGCGGGCGGTTGGTGATGCTCATCACGAGCACCACCGCGGCCACACCGACGATCGCGAGGTCCGCGACGTTTCCCACGAACCAGCCGTTGTAATTGATCATGTCGACCACGTGCCCCTGGCCGAACCCGGGCTCACGAGCCAGGCGGTCGATCAGGTTGCCCACCGCGCCGCCGAGCCCAATGCCCAGCAACGCCACGGAGAGTCGAGACTGGGCGCGGCGGGCAAAGTAGACGATGCCGATGGTGACGATCACGGCGATGATCGTCATCACCCAGGTATAGCCCTCGCCCAGGGAAAACGCGGCGCCCGAGTTGAACACGAGCTGCAAGGACAGCAAGTCGCCGATGACGGGCAGGCGCTCACCCGGCGCGAGCGCAGTCAGCGCCCACTGCTTGGTGGCCTGGTCAAGCGCGATAACGGCGAGGGCGACCAACCACAGGGCTGGTCGCCAGGTCAACGACGCTCCTCGCGCTGCTTGCAGGCGACGCAGTGGGTGGCACGCGGGAACGCTTCGAGGCGGGCCTTGCCGATCCCCTCGCCGCACACCTGGCACGCACCGTAGGTTCCGGCGTTGACCCTGCGCAGCGCGTCGACGCTTTGCTCGAGCATGTCGCGGGTGTTGTTGACGATCGACATCTCCTGCTCGCGCTCGAGAGCGGTCGAGCCGGCGTCGGCCTGGTCGTCGCCGGCGCCCTCCGACGTGTGCAACAAATCGTCGAGCTCGTTCTCGGCGCCGCGGTACTCGGCAACCAGGCGCTCCACGTCGGAGTTAAGCGTTTTGACGATTCCACGAAGCTCCGCGATCTTCCACGGGTCGTCGCCGTCACGCACCGCGAGCTTCTTGACGTCGGCGGCCTTGAGCTCCGCGGGGTCCACGACGATGATCGTCACGTCAGTGCTGCTCATCACACATCCTCGAATCTGGTCAGTGGAGCGAGAGTAATCCGCTTTTCGCCACATCGCAAAGCGCCACGCCATCGGTCGATGGCGTGGCGCTCCACGTGAGGCCGCGAAAGCGGCTCGAATTAGGCGTTCTTGTCGTCGCTGTCCTGCTGCGCCGGTGCACCGAAGGTCGACGCGACGTCGCTGTTCGGGGGTCCCGACAACGGCTGGTAGGCGGAGGCACCCCACGGGGCGGGCTGCTCATCGTGCTCACCGGCACCGTCCTGTGCAGAGTCCTCGTGCGAGCGCACGTGCGCCCACGGGCTCGCGGGTGCCGAGGGCGAGTCGTCCTCGTCGGCCACCGACTGCGCGGACGGCTCGGGGGTGTTCGCACGATCGGTCGACGAGTACTCGAACGTCGGCACCGAGCCGGACTGATCGGACTCCTGAGAGGAGTCGTCCGTCTCACTCGCGCCGGCTCCGAAGCCTGCACCAAACGCGGGAGCGGAGTGCGTCGACTCGGCGTTGCCGCCGTGGTCGAGGTCACCCAGCAGGTTCTCGAGGTAGCTCTTCAGACGCGCACGGTAGTCGCGCTCGAAGCGGCGCAGGTCGTCGATCTTGCCCTCGAGGTCGCTGCGCTCCGAGACGAGCTCGTCCATGCGGGCCTTGGCGTCCGTCTCGGCCTGCTCGACGATCGACTCGGCCTTGGACTTCGCGTCATCGATGAGACGGTCACGCTCGGTCTCGCCGGCCTGCACATACTCGTCGTGGAGCTTCTGCGCCATCGCCAGCATGCCGGTGGCGCTGGGCGGCGTGGGGTCGGTCGCGGCGGCCAGCAGGCCGCCTTCGGTCGACGGCGCCGGTGCGGACTCGGGGGCGTCCGACGAGGCCGGGGCGCCCGCCTGAGCCTGGGCGAGGCGCTTCGCGAGGTCGTCGCGCTCAGCAGTGAGCGACTGAACCGTGTGCGCGACCTCGTCGAGGAAGTCGTCGACCTCATCCTGGTCGAAGCCTTCGCGGTACTTCGTCTTGGAGAACGCCTTGTTCAGCACGTCCTCTGCCGAAAGCAGTGCCATGTGCAAACCACCTTGTGTCTCATCGTGGTCGGCGGAAGCCGACCAGCGCGTCGATAAACGTCACTGTACTCATCAATAGGTATCGGCACCCACCTGAGCCCGTATCGGACGGAACCCGAGCGATCGGCCAACCCACGTCGTCAGACGAAGAACAGTACCTGGTACAAAATCGAGCAACTGAAGAACAGCACGAGGAACGCGATATCGAGGCGCACCTGGCCGAACTGCAGCGGAGGGATGAATCGCCTCAGGAATTTGAGCGGGGGGTCCGTCACCGTGAACACCGCCTCCGTCACCACCAGCATCGCGCCCTGAGGGCGCCACTCGCGCGAGAAGGACATCACGAAGCCCAGGATCATGCGGCCGAACAGCACCAGCATGAACAGGAACAGCGCGAAGCGAAGGGCCTGTACGACTAATTCCACCGGGAGAGCCTAACCGACGTCAGCGCTCGTTGAAGAACTCGCTCTCCTTCGGCGCGGTCGGCTCGGCGTCGACGCCGATCTCGACGTGGGCCGGCGACAGCAGGAACACGGAGGTGGTGACGCGCTCAATCGAGCCGTGCAGGCCGAACGACAGCCCAGCCGAAAAGTCGACCAGACGCTTGGCATCCGCGTCCGACATCTCGGTGAGGTTCATGATGACCGGCACGCCCTGGCGGAACGCCTCACCAATGAGGCGTGCGTCGTTGTAGGTGCGCGGCTTGATGGTCTGGATGCGACGCAGGTCGGTCGCCGCCACGTGACTGGCTGGCGTGCGCTGGCGCTCCGCGCGGGCGCCGCTCTTCTCGCGGACCTCGGAGACGTCGTGAAGGTTCGTCACGGGCGCGAGCTCCTCATCCGCATAGTCGTACTCCTCGTGCTGGCTCACGTCGAAGCCGAGGTACTGAATCGCCTTGCGCATTGCGCTCATGGATGGCTCCTTCGATGGTGAACTCACTGTTGCTAGAACGGTAGGCCGGGCGCGGCGGCTCGGTGCGGAGCGACACGCCGCACAGTCATTCGCAGACGGCGACTCCGGCAAATCTCCCCGTCACGCCATCGCGCCGATGCGAGAACAGGCGAGGCGATTCCGCGGTGCACTCGTGCACGCGGACGATGGCGTGGAAGCCCAACTGGCCGAGCCGCGCCTCGATCGCGCGCGGCAAGTCGAGCGCCGCCGTACCGGCACGGGTGGTGGCAAATGCTGAGGGATGGCGCGCGGCAACGCGCTCGCGCATGTCAGGCGGCACCTCATAGCAGCGGCCGCAGATGGCGGGCCCGATGCTCGCACGCATGCGTCCACGCACCCCCCGGCCTCCGCGCAGGTCAAGCAACTGGGCGACCGTGGCGTCGATGACGCCAGAGAACACCCCTTCGCGGCCGGCGTGAACCGCCGCGACCGCTCCCGTGGCCGAGTCGTGCAGCAAGATCGGCACGCAGTCGGCGGCGATGGTCGCGACGGCGACGCCGGGGACCGTGGCGACGAGCGCATCGGCCGTCGGTGGCGCCTCTCCTGGCGACGCCACGCGCGCGACCTTGATGCCGTGCGCCGCGTCGAGAAACGACACGGGCGCGCCAGCGAGGTCGCCCGCGCGAGCGCGATTGGTCGCGACCGCGCGGGGCTCGTCTCCGACGTGAAACGCCACGTTAAGCGACTCGTAGGGCGGCACGCTCACGCCACCCTCGCGCGTGGTGAAGAACGCGTGGATCGGCAGACCCGCGTCGATCACGGCAGGTCGCTCACTGCGGGACTACCGGAGGAACTCGGGGACGTCGAGGGCCTCGGCGTCCCGGCGCGCGTGCACCACGTCGATCTCGTCGGTCTGCGGTGAGGGCGCGTCGATGTCCGCCTCGATCGCCTGCGGGATCGTGGAGTGCTCGACGGGCGCCACCACAGGGTCGGTCTCGCTTGCGGACCGCACGTCGCGCGCGCCGTCCACGGTGCCGAGCGCGCCGGAGTCGTGTCGCACCGTCGGGGATCCACCGTCGAACCCGGCGGCGATCACCGTAATGCGCAGCTCATCTCCCAGCGAATCGTCGATGACGGTTCCGAAGATGATGTTGGCCTCGGGGTGAGCCGCCTCGCGCACCAGACGTGCGGCGATCTCGACCTCCTTGATGCCCAGGTTCGAGCCACCCGCGATCGATAGCAGCACGCCGTGCGCGCCTTCGATGGAGGCCTCGAGCAGGGGCGACGAGATCGCGCCCTCTGCCGCCGCGAGCGCGCGGCCTTCGCCACGCGAGGAGCTGACGCCCATCAGCGCGGTTCCCGCCCCCTGCATCACCGACTTGACGTCGTTGAAGTCCACGTTGATGAGGCCCGGGGTGGTGATGAGGTCCGTGATGCCCTGAACGCCGCCCTGCAGGACCTGGTCGGCGGCCGCGAAGGCGCCGAGCACCGACAGGTCGTTGTCGGAGATGTCGAGCAGCCGGTCGTTCGGGATCACGATGAGGGTGTCGACCTCTTCGCGCAGGCGCTGGATGCCCGCGTCGGCCTGGTCGGCGCGACGACGCCCCTCGAAGCCGAACGGGCGCGTCACCACGCCCACGGTCAGCGCTCCGAGGTCGCGCGCGATCTTGGCGACGACGGGAGCGCCACCGGTGCCGGTGCCGCCGCCCTCTCCCGCGGTGACGAACACCATGTCGGAACCCTTGAGTGCATCTGCGATCTCTGCCTCGTGGTCGGCG
>JBKBNW010000131.1:0-5777 GCA_046295115.1 Demequina sp. | reverse complement strand
GCCAAGCGCGAGTTCCGCACCCGCACCCTGTCCAAGGCGAACCTGATCTCCTCCGCGCTGATCCTCGTGGTCGTCGTGGCGGCCGCCCTGATCCTTAAGCCGTTCATTGTGGGCGGGGAGACCGAGCCCGACGTGGTCGAGGTCGACTCGGCGACCGCGGGAGAGCTGATTCCGCACCTGGAGGCCGCCGCCGCATCCCAAGGCTTCGACGCCGTCTTCGAGGAAGTCGACGCTCCCGCCGAGCCCGCGCTCACTGAAGGCACGTCGGGGCTCATCGTGGGCCCAGTCGGTTCGCCCGAGCTGTTCGTCGAAGGCATGCAGGAGTCGCTGTTCTCCGTGGTGGCCTCGGCGACACAGGCTGCGGTGCTCGACGTGGAGGTCACCGCACTCGGGGGAGACCCGGCCGCGGTCAGCCAGGCGCTCGCGCAGGCCATGCCAACCGTGACCACCCTGGGCGACGTCGACGGCGAGTTCGAGGCGGGGGCATTCATCTCAGGCCTCGTCGTGATCTTCATCCTGTTCTTCGTGCTCGTCCAGAGCTCGTCGGTGATCATGATGGGCGTGGTCGAGGAGAAGTCCTCGCGCGTGGTGGAGATCCTGCTCGCCACGGTGCGCCCGGCGACGCTGCTGGGCGGCAAGATCCTCGGCGTCGGAATGTATTCGCTGGTGCAAGCTGGCACGATGCTGCTCCCGCTGCTGTTCGCGGCCTGGCACCTCGAGTTCCTCGGCGAGCTCAACGTCGGGGTAGGCACCCTGCTCGTGAACTTCGGCGTGTGGTTCGTGCTTGGCTTCGCACTGTTCACGATCCTGTTCGGCGGCCTTGCCGCGCTGGTCTCGCGCCAGGAGGACATCGGCTCGGTGTCGACCCCCATGATCCTGCTGCTGATGGTGCCGCTGTACTTGGCGCTCTACCTGGTGCCTAGCAGCCCCGACGGCACCGTCACGATGGCCCTCACCCAGGTGCCATTCTTCGCGCCGTTCATGGTGCCCATGCGGTCCGCCTTCGGTGCCATCAGCACCGGGGAGATCGCGCTGGCCGTGGGGCTGTGCCTGCTCCTGATCCCGCTGTTGACGTGGCTCGCCGGCCGCGTCTACGCCGGGGCCGTGCTCAACACGGGCGGCCGCGTGAAGCTGAGGGAGGCGCTGCGCAAGAAATGATGCAGGAAGGACGCCGACGTCAACAGTCGGCTCGGCTACTTGCCGAGCCGGTCGCCTAAATGGAGCCAGCGCTCCTCGAGCGCGGAGGTCTCGGCCGCATTCGCACGCAGTTTCTCGGTGAGTGCCGCGAGGCCCTCGAAGTCCGCCTGGTCGTGATCGGCCATCTTTGCGTGCACGTCCTTGGTCTCGCGCATCAGCTTGCCCATGCGCCGCTCGGCGGCGGCAAGTTCCTTCTCGAGCGTGCGCCTCTCGGCGCCATCCAGCGAAGAGGCGGCGGCCGATGCGGGGGCTGGGGCTCCGCCCGACCCCGTCGCCGAGGTCTGGCCTCCGAAGGAGCCAACGCCGCCCGTCTTGGCGCGCCGCTCTCGCGACAGTTCGACGTACTCGTCGACCCCGCCCGGCAGGTGGCGCAGGCGTCCGTCGACGACGGCGTACTGCTGGTCCGTGACGCGCTCCATGAGGTAGCGGTCGTGGCTCACCACGATGAGGGTGCCCGGCCACGAGTCGAGCAGGTCCTCCATCGCGGCAAGGATGTCTGTGTCGAGGTCGTTGGTCGGCTCGTCCAGCACCAGCACGTTCGGCTCGGTCAGCAGCACGAGCAGTAGCTGCAGGCGGCGCCGCTGACCGCCCGACAGGCGCCCCACCTGCGTCTTGAGCTGCACCGAGGTGAACCCGAGCCGCTCGAGCAGCTGCGTGGGCGTCATCTCGCTGCCGTCCGACAGAGACACCGAGGAGAACCGCTTCACGACGGCGGAGACCCGCTCGGAGGCGTGGTCCTCGAGCTCGGCGAGCTGCTGCGACAGCGTCGCAACCTTCACCGTGGAGCCGGTCTTGACGCGGCCCGAGGTGGGCGCGAGGTCGCCGGTGATGAGCTTGAGGAGCGTCGACTTGCCCGCGCCGTTTTCTCCCAGAATGCCGGTGCGCTCGCCCGGGCCGATGTTCCAGTCGATCTCGGTGAGGACCTCGACATCGTCCCCGTCGGTGCCGTCGTTGATGGGGTAGCGGACCGTGCAGCGGATCAGCTCCACGACGTCCTTGCCAAGTCGCGAGGCGGCCATACGGTTGAGCTTGATGGAGTCGCGGATGGGCGGCACGTCGGCGATCAGCTCGTTCGCCGCGTCGATGCGGAACTTGGGCTTGGTGGTGCGCGCCGGGGCCCCGCGCCGGAGCCATGCGAGCTCCTTGCGCAGCAGGTTCTGCCTCTTGGATTCGGTGGCGGACGCGATGCGGTCCCGCTCAACCCGCTGCAGGATGTATGCGGCGTATCCGCCCTCGTAGACCTCGACCTCGCCGTCGTGGACCTCCCACGTGCGGGTGGTCACCGCGTCCAGGAACCAGCGGTCGTGCGTCACGACCGCGAGGGCTCCGCGGCCACGGGCCCAGCGCCTATTGAGGTGCTCCGCGAGCCACGCGACGCCGTCGACGTCGAGGTGGTTGGTGGGCTCGTCGAGGAAGACCACGTCGTGGTCGTCCACGAGCACGTGCGCCAAGGCGACCCGGCGTTGCTGGCCGCCCGACAGGGTGCCCACCACCGCATCGGCCGCAAGGTCGGGCACCAGCCCGGCCATGACGTCGCGGATGCGCGGGTCCGAGGCCCACTCGTGCTCGTCGGCGTCGCCGACGATGGCCTGCGCGACAGTGATCTCCGGGTCGACATGGTCGGACTGGTCCAAGACGCCGACGCGCGTGCCACGCGAGGTGGTGACGCTGCCTTCGTGCGGTTCGAGCCGGCCCGCGAGGAGCTTCATGAGGGAGGACTTGCCGGCGCCGTTCGCGCCGACGATGCCAATGCGATCGCCGTCGTCAAGGCCTACGGTGACGGAATCGAGCACCGTGCCGGTTCCGAAGTCGAGGTGAAGCGCCTGAGCGCCGAGGAGGTGAGCCACCCATCAAGGGTAGTCGGCCCCGCGTGCTCCAGCCTCCGCGCTCGTTAGGCGGCGGCGGCGCCCTGGTGGTCGGAGGTCGCGCTCGTTGCCGGGCACCAGTGACTCGCGGCGCGGATCACGACGAGCGGCCACAACGGGTCCTGGGTGAGGATGTGAGCAGCGGCATCGGCCTTGAGCTGGGCGATCTCGTCGCACACGTCTTCCATCACCACGGCGAGAGCGCGGTGGGCTTCGATGGGGTCGGTCTCGATGGACGTGACGTCGACGGTGTAGCTTGCGTAGCCGTTCGCGCGCAGCAGGTCTTCGCGCTCGTGAGCCTCGTCCTCCGACTCTTCGCTCGAGGCGTACAGGAACGGGATCACCGCGCCGTGCGCCTCCGGCAGCAGGTGCGACGCGGAGTGCGTCTCGTACGAATCGACGGAGATGAACTGCTCCTCGGTGAACACCGTCACAGCGACCAGGTTCGGATCTGCCTTCGCGGCGCTCAGCGCGCGCGCGAGCGGTGACTCCTGGCCCGTGTGCTCGGTGGCGATGGTCTCGGGTCCGTACGGGTCGTGAGGAATGAGGTCCGACATCGGCGTGAAGCCGTGACCCTCGCTGTCCATCTCGCACGTGCCGTGCGCGACGAACAGAGTCCGAAGGCGGCGGCGGTGGGTCGCCCGGTCCGCGTGCGCGAGCGCGAGCGCATGCAGGGCGGACGTGACCCAGACGCAGTCGGAGTGGGGCGCTGCGAGCGACTCACGCCAGCGGCGATCCATGTCGGCGAGAAAGTTGTCCGACGGCTCGCGCGTGGCATGGGCTGTCCATGCGGTGACGTCGATCAAGGGTCCTCGTTCCGATGTCCCGCGGGGGGTGATGGCATGAACTCTCTGCGCTCTGCGGGGAAGGGAGCAACTTCCATTAAGCGTATGTCCGCGACCCACGTCGTGAAACATTTCGCGGTGTGAGATGGCCCACACCGTGAGGTGCTGAGGAGGTAATCAGGACACGGCAGCGATGGACTGAAGGGCGATCTCGCGCTCCTCGTTGGTGGGCACCACCCACACCTGCACGCGCGACCCATCGGTGCTCACGAGGGTCGGCTGCTTCTTGCGTCCCGCATTGCGCTCGGGGTCGATCTCGATGCCGAGCTCCTCGAGCCCCGTCAGCGACTCGAGCCGCACGCCATCGTCGTTCTCGCCTACGCCCGCGGTGAAGACCACGGCGTCGAGGTGACCCAGCTGCGCGTAGTACTGCCCCACGTACCCACGGATCCGGCGGCAGTACACATCCAGCCCGAGGCGCGCATCGTGCGAACCCTCGTCGGCCTCGCGCCATACGTCGCGCATGTCGGAGTACCCGGTCAGCCCGACCATGCCGGAGCGCCGGTTCAGCAGCGTGTCGACCTCGTCGATGGTCATGCCGGCAGTGCGCGCCAGGTGGAGCGTGACCGCAGGGTCGATGTCGCCCGAGCGGGTGCCCATGACCAGGCCCTCGAGGGGTGTGAGGCCCATGGAGGTGTCGATCGACTTGCCGCCCTGGATCGCGGTCGCGGACGCGCCGTTGCCCAGGTGGAGCACGATCATGGACAGGTCCTCGACCGCGCGGCCCATGAGCGATGCCGCCTCGCGGGAGACAAAGCTGTGCGAGGTGCCGTGGAAGCCGTAGCGACGCACGCCGTGCTCGTGCGCGACGTGGCGGTCGATCGCGTAGGTGTAGGCGGCCTCGGGCAGGGTCGAGTGGAACGCCGTGTCGAAGATCGCCACGTGCGGCAGCTGCGGGAAGGCCTGTCGGGCCGCGGTGATGCCCGCCAGGTTCGGCGGGTTGTGCAGCGGCGCGAGCGTCGACAGCACCGCGATCTTGCGCTCGACCTCGTCGTCGATGATGGTGGGGGCGGAGAACTCGGCCCCGCCCTGCACCACCCGGTGCCCGACGACGGTGAGCCGCTCGAGGTCGACTCCGGATCCGGGCTCGGAGAGTGAGTCGATGATCTGGCGGATCGCCTCTGAGTGGTCGGTGACGCGCTCCACAAGTCCCGCCGCCAACGGCTCGTCGACGGTGGTGTCGACCACCTGGTACTTGACGGAGCTCGAGCCACAGTTGAGGACGAGTGCCATCCCCTCGTAGTTCACACTCATGCGTGGTTCTCCTCGCTGCCCAGCTCCTGGGCTTGGATCGCGGTGATCGCGACCGTGTTGACGATGTCTTGGACCAGCGCACCGCGAGACAGGTCGTTGACGGGCTTGCGCAGTCCCTGGAGGACCGGCCCGATTGCGACTGCGCCTGCGGAGCGCTGCACGGCCTTGTATGTGTTGTTTCCCGTGTTCAAGTCGGGGAACACCAGGACGGTGGCCCGGCCCGCGACGGGGGAGTCCGGCGCCTTCTTGGCGGCTACCGACGGCTCCACGGCCGCGTCGTACTGCATGGGGCCGTCGACCAGCAGGTCCGGCCGGCGCTCGCGGACAATGCGGGTGGCCTCGCGCACCTTGTCGACATCGGAGCCGGTGCCGGAGGAGCCGGTGGAGTACGACAGCATGGCGACCCTTGGCTCAATGTGGAACTGGCGCGCAGTCTCGGCGGACGAGATCGCGATGTCCGCGAGCTGCTCCGCGGTCGGGTCAGGGTTGACGGCGCAGTCTCCGTAGACCAGCACGCGGTCGGCGAGGCACATGAGGAACACCGAGGACACGATGGACACGCCTGGGGCGGTCTTGATGACCTTGAACGACGGGGAGATCGTGTGGGCCGTGGTGT
>JBKBNW010000130.1:0-5814 GCA_046295115.1 Demequina sp. | reverse complement strand
GAGAGCGCCCGAGCCCAGCGCGAGCGCACCGAGTCCGGCGACACCTACGTTCGCCAGCGGGCCCACGAGGGCCGTGACGCCGCTGACGAGCGGAGTCATGCCCCGCGCGTCGAATGTCGTGTGCCCGCCCCACAGCGTGAGCACCACCTCGTGGACCTGACGACCGAACGCCCGGGCCGCCGCCGCGTGCGCGATCTCGTGGACGAGTACCGAGGCGAACAGCAGCACGGCCAGCACCAAACCGACGGTGAAGGAGCGGCGATCCAGTTGGCCGCCGCCATTGGTGGCGAACAGGAACGCCAGGATCGCGAGCATCACGACAGTGGAGGGCTGGACGATGATGCGCCCTCCGAAGGCGCGTCCCAAGGACAGTCCCCGGGTGGGGCGCTGGGCGGCGGTCATGGCACCACGGTAGACGGTTGTCAGGCACCCGTCGGACGCTCGGATGGCTCGGTCCGCGGGGACGGCGACGGCGCCACCGGAGCGCGCGCCGGGCGTGGGTGTCGGCCTCCGCGCCTACCCTGGTACGTATGGCCTCCGCCCCCGGCATCTCCCCATCGCGCGCATCGGACTTTCGCCAGTGCCCGCTGATGTTCCGACTGCGCGTGGTGGACCGCATCCCCGAGCCGCCCTCCGCCGCCGCAACCCTCGGGACCCTCGTGCACGCCGTGCTCGAGCGCCTATACGACCTGCCGGCGCCCGGCCGCACCCCCAGTGCCGCGGCAGCGATGGTGGAGCCGGAGTGGCGCGCGATGCTCGACAAGGACCCGGCACTGGCCGCCCTGCACGCCGGTGCCACGGCCGAACGCCTGTGGCTCGACGACGCCCGCGACCGGGTGGATCGTTACTTCAGGCTGGAGAACCCGCAGCGGCTCGAGCCGGCGGCGCGCGAGGAGTACCTGGAACTCCAGCTCGAGGATGGGCCGTCGCTGCGCGGTGTCATCGACCGCGTCGACATCGCCCCCGATGGGTCGATCCGCATTGTCGACTACAAGTCGGGAAAGGCGCCGCGCCCGCAGTACGGGCAGGCGGCCAAATTCCAGATGCGGTTCTACGCCTTGCTGGTCGAGCGGCTCCGCGGGCGCCGGCCCGCGCTGCTGCAGTTGCTGTACCTGCGCGACGGCGGCACCGTCGTGATGCACCCCACTGCGCAGGACCTGGAGCAGGTCGAGCACGAGATCCGCGAGCTATGGGACGACATCCTGCATGCCGCGCGGACGGGCAACTTCCGGCCCTCGCCGTCGAAGCTGTGCG
The DNA here is from genome assembly GCA_046295115.1 of Demequina sp. GTDB lineage: Bacteria > Actinomycetota > Actinomycetes > Actinomycetales > Demequinaceae > Demequina. Next base: position 4,560 of record JBKBNW010000130.1, on the reverse strand, counting down.
GGTGGTGCAGTTTCCAAGCGTTGTGCCCCGAGTTCGGCGGGCAGCCACCGCCGCTGGTCGCGGCGAGCGTCGAGCGCGCCTTCGGTGTCACGCCCCGCGAGGCGTGACGGGCCCCGACTGACCGGCAGGGTTCAGGCCTCGGATGGGCCAAAGTCGTCGATGGTGCGTCCGGCGGCGATCTCGCGGAGGGTATCCACCGACACGCCGTCCAACGACTTCAGCCTTGATAGGCCTTGCTGCGGCTCGATCGGCACCAGCCGACGCACCCCGATGGTGCGCGCCCCCGAGCCCAGTGCCGAACCGATCCCGGCGGGGGAATCCTCGATCGCGACGCAGCGCGCGGGGTCGACACCCAACCGCGCGGCAGCCGTCAGGTACGCCTCTGGGTCAGGCTTGCCGTGTGCCACCTCGTCCCCCGTCACCACCACCGCGAAGGCGTCCGGCACCTGCGCGAGGAACGCGTCGGCGAGCCTCGAGTAGGACATGGTGACGAGCGCACAGGGGATGCCCGCCGCCACCACGTTCTCCAGCAGCGACTGGGCGTCGCGCTGCCACGGGACGTGCGCGCGGACCCGCTCCGCAACGGCCGCCACCATCGTGGCGACGATCTCGTCGACCTCCAGCGCGATGCCGCGCTCGTGCAGGATCCTCCCGCTGACTTCGAGCGGACGGCCCACCAGCGACAACCCGTCCTCGTGCGTCCAGTCGACGCCGAATCTCTCCGCCAGCGCCGTCTCCGCGGCAATCCAATACGGCTCAGAGTCGATCAGCGTGCCGTCCATGTCCCACAGGACAGCGGCGGGGTCGGGCGTATGCGCATTCACGTGGCCAGAGTCTAGGCTGGCGTGATGGACATGGACCAGACCGACTCGGCGATTCCCGCCGACGAGACCGTCATGGTCGCGGCTTTCGAGGGATGGAACGACGCGGGCTCGTCCGCGTCTGCGGCGCTGGACCACATTGCGCAGACGTGGGGCTCGACCGAGCACAGCACCTTGGACCCCGAGGAATACCACGACTTTCAGGTGGCGCGGCCCTCCATTGCGCGCCTGCCCTCCGGCGACAGGGTGGTGTCCTGGCCCGGAACCATCATCTCGACCACGCCGGGCCCGCCCGCCGAGGCGGCGCGCGTCGTACTCGCCAGAGGCATCGAGCCGTCCATGCGCTGGCGAAGTTTCTGTGCCGAGGTGCTCGATGCGGCGGAGGATCTGGGCGTGACGACGCTGGTGACCTGCGGAGCCCTGCTGCTCGACGTGCCGCACACGCGGCCCCTGCCGACCTTCATCACGAGCGACAGCGACGTGGCGCGGGCGCGGTACGGCCTCGAGTCGTCCGACTATGAGGGCCCCACCGGCATCGTTGGAGTGCTCGGGCACGAGGCTCAACTGCGGGGCCTCACTGTGCTGAGCCTGTGGGTCGGGGTGCCGCACTACATCGCGCACCCGCCAAGCCCCAAGGCCACCGTCACCCTGCTCGGCCAGCTCGAACGTCTGCTGGGTGCCGCGATCGACCTGGGCGACCTCCCCTACGAGGCGGAGGCGTGGCAGCGCGGCGCCGACGAACTCATGGAGGACGACGACGAGATCGCGGCCCACGTGGAGCAGTTGGAATCGCTCATGGACGAGACGAGTCTGCCGGAGGCCTCAGGCGACGCCATCGCCGAGGAGTTCGAGAAGTTCCTGCGCCGGCGCGATGGCGGCGGGCCCAAACGCCCCGACTAACGCATCGGCCGCATCGGCCGTGTGACCGCGGGCCGCTCGCGGTCAGCCCATCGCGGGGATGACACCCGCGCCGAGCATCACCACGATCGCGAGCGCGAGCGCGATCCGGTACCAGACGAACGGCCAGAAGGTGTGGCGCGTGACGAGCTTCAAGAACCACACGATGACCACGTAGCCGACGGCGAACGCCGCGATCGCGGCGATCACGGTGTTGGCGACTCCGGGTCCGCCCGTCTGGGTGATCTCCTCCGAGTTGGTCAAGAGCTCTAGCAGCGCTGAGCCGACCACCGCCGGGATCGCCAACAGGAACGAATAGCGGGCGGCCGCCTCACGCGTGAGGCCCAGCAGCAGGCCCATCGAGATGGTGCCTCCCGAGCGCGATACCCCTGGTACAAGCGCTGCCGCCTGTGCCAGACCCAGCAGAATGGCGTCTTTGCCGCGCAACTGCGACAGCTCGCGCTGCTTCGCGCCGATGCGGTCCGCAAAGCCGAGCACGAGCGCGAAGATCGCGAGGCCCGCCGCGGTGAGATAGAGGTTTCGCAGGTGATTCTCGATGTAGTGCTGGAACGTGAGGCCCAGGATCACGATGGGGATGGTGCCGATGATGACCCACCAGCCCAATCGGGCATCGGAGTTGTGTGCGCCAAGTCGCGACGCGCGATCGCGGCCGTCCTTGCCCACCAGGGCGCGCCACCACGAGGACACGATGCGCACAATGTCTTTCCAGAAGTACAGCAGCACCGCGGCCTCGGTACCGATCTGGATGATCGCGGTGAAGGCCGCGCCGGGGTCACCCCCGCTCGGCAGCAGCGGACCCACGACGCGAACGTGCGCGCTCGAGGAGATCGGCAGGAACTCAGTCACTCCTTGCACCACTCCGAGTACGACGGCTTCCCACCAGTTCATGTCGGCAAGGCTAGCGTCAGCGCGTCGCACCTTGGGACGCGCGACACCGACGGGTAGCGTTCCACGCATGCAGCGCAGACGGGTCGGCACGAGTGGATTGGTGGTGTCGACGCTGGCGCTCGGGACCATGACGTGGAGCCGCGACACCGGCCCCGACGAGGCTGGCGCCCAGCTCGACGCATTCCTCGACGCCGGCGGCACCCTCGTGGACACTGCGGCGTCCTACGCGGGCGGAGGCGCCGAGTCGCTGATCGGCACCATGCTCGGCGGCACGATCTCGCGCGCAGACGTGCAGATCTGCACCAAGGCCGGCATCAGGCGCACCGGCGACGGCGGCCTCATCGACGCCTCGCGGGACACGCTGCTCGACACCCTCGACGCGTCCTTGACGCGCATGGGCACCGACCACGTCGACCTGTGGTTGGTGCACGCATACGATCCCGTGGCGCCCGTCGACGAGACCCTGCACGCGCTCGAGATCGCCGTCAACTCGGGTCGCGCTCGCTACGTGGGGGTGTCCAACTATCCCGGTTGGGCGACCGCGCAGATCGCCTCGCTCGCCACGCGACCGGCCATCACGGCGGTCCAGGCCGAGTATTCGCTGCTGCAGCGCGGGATCGAGCGCGAGGTGCTGCCCGCGGCCGATGCGCTGGGTGTGGGCGCGCTGGCATGGTCACCCCTGGGGCGGGGAGTGCTCACGGGCAAGTACCGCGACGCCATCCCTGCGGACTCCCGCGCGGCATCCGACCACCTGGCAGGGTTCGTCGCCCCGTACCTCGACGACCGGGCCGCCGGAATCGTCGATGCGCTGACCACGGCTGCTCAAGGACTCGACGAGCCCCCACTGGCCGTGGCGCTGGCGTGGGTCCTCGGGCGTCCCGGCGTGAGCTCGGCGATCGTGGGAGCGCGCACTGCCGCTCAGCTCGGCCCTTCGCTCGCGGCCGCGGCGCTCGACCTGCCCGCGGCTATCGCCGATGCGCTCGACGAGATCTCAGCGCCGCACGTGGGCTATCCCGAGCGGAGATAAGGCGATGCTGGAGATGCGCTCGCGGCGCTACCGCAGGTCGAAGGCGTCGATGTCGTCGTCCATGTCGTCATCGTCCTCGACCGCGTGGGAGTCGAGCGCGATGCCGTCCGGGACCTCATCCTCGCCCGTGTCGTCGTCGTACTCCTCGATGTCCACATCCTCGAGGACTATCGGGAGGCTCTCGCCGAACTCGGAGTCGAGCATCTCTTCGTATCGCTCGAACTCCGCGGCGACGGCCTCGTACGCGTCGTCCACCGCAGCGTCGGTGTCCCCACGTCGCATGGCGACAGCCTCGAGGTGCTCCTCAAGGGTGGCCACCAGCCGCCTCAGTGCCTCGGTCGAGTCTGCGCTCATGGTCATGACGGTACTCGTGGTTCGTATTGAATGGGAGGGGTCATGAGAGAAATCGCACCCGACGCCACTCACGTCGTCACCCCGTCGCGCGGCCGAACCCCGGGTTCGAGCCGTGTGGAGTGGCGCGTGATCGACATCCCTCGCGATGTCCCCCGCGCCGACACCCGGGCGCTACTGACCGAACAGGCCGAGTACGGCCGGTGGGAGCTCGCGCGCTCACAGATCCTGTACGGCGGAGACAGGCGCGTGTGGCTGCGGCGGCGCGTGATGCGCGTGCAACGCACCGACGCGGCCTGACTCCCCCACTCCCCTGTCCGGCACTCACTGTGCCTTAAGGGCCTAGCAGTCGCGCAGGAACCGCTCCAGCACCCGGGCGCCGAACTCGAGGCTCTCCACGGGGATGCGCTCGTCGATGCCGTGGAACAGAGACGGGAAGTCCAGGTCGGGCGGCAGCTGCAGCGGTGCGAAACCGTAGCCGGTGATGCCCAGCGCCGCGAGATGCTTGTTGTCCGTTCCCCCCATCAGGGAGTACGGCAGCACGGGAGCATCGGG
>JBKBNW010000129.1:0-5820 GCA_046295115.1 Demequina sp. | reverse complement strand
CACCGCGCGTGCCGCTTCGCGTGCGCGGTCCACGGAAGCCGAGGCGTCCGCCGGCGAGATCGCCATGGCACGGGCGAATAGGTGATCAGCGGCGGGCAACGTGAGCAGGCGCATCACGGCGGCACCGCCGGCGCTCTGGCCGGCAATCGTGACGCGGCTCGGGTCGCCGCCGAACGAGGCGATGTTGCGCTGAATCCACTCGAGGCCCGCAATCCAGTCGAGCGCGCCTCGGTTGGGGACGGCGTCCTCCATCCATCCGAACCCCTCGAAGCCCAGGCGGTAGGACAGCGTCGCGGTGACAACGCCGTCGCGGGCGAAGGATTGACCCACGTACCAGGGACTAGCCGGGGATCCGCCCACAAACCCGCCGCCGTGGATCCACACCAGGACCGGGAGCCCAGCAGCGGACGATGGGTCGGGGGTGGTGACGTTGACGGACAACACATCGTCGCCCGGAATGGACGGCTCGGGGATCCGCGGCGGGTCGTACGGCGATTCGCGCTGCGGCGTGGGGCCAAACTCGGCTGCGTCGCGGACTCCGTCCCACCCGAGCGCGGAGGCGGGCGGCGCGAAGCGCAACTCGCCGACCGGCGGCGCCGCGAACGGGATGCCCCGGAACGTCGCGTACGTCGTGGTCACGCCGCGCGCATCGGTGCGGGAGCGCCAGCGTCCGCGCACGCGTCCGCCCTGGGTGGTCACGATCGGATCCTCAGCGAGTCGCACCCGCTCATGCTAGCCGCGCACTCGACCCGCGCATCGGCCCCAAGAACGCCTCCCCTCCCGACAGCACGAACCAAACTGGGCGGCGACACCCCGTTGGAACCGATCGCGGCACCGACCTTCGCGGCGTGTCGTGATCCCGATGGTTCGTACTGTCGGGGAAGGCCTGCCCGAATAGGCGAATAGAGCTCGCTTTACTAGAATGAGGCGCTGTGTCCGAGCACGGGCACGGGCAACCCACACAGACACTCCTGGAGTTCCCGCATGCCTCTCGTGGTGCAGAAGTACGGAGGATCCTCCGTCACGGACGCCGATGCGCTCAAGCGCGTCGCCCGCCGCATCGTCGAGACGCGCCGTGCGGGCAACGATGTGGTGGTCGCCGTGTCCGCCATGGGTGACACCACCGACGACCTGATCGACCTCGCTAACGCCGTCACCCGCGACCCCGCCCCGCGCGAGATGGACATCCTGCTCACCGCGGGCGAGCGCATCTCGATGGCGCTGCTCGCGATGGCGATCCGGGAGCTGGGCGTGGGGGCGCAAGCCTTCACCGGGCCTCAGGCGGGGGTCATCACCACCGAGCACCACGGCCGCGCACGCATTATCGACGTCGCGCCCGGGCGGTTGCAGAAGGCCGTCGAGGACGGCGACGTCGCGATCGTGGCGGGCTTTCAGGGACTGCACCCTGAAACGCAGGACGTGACCACGCTCGGCCGCGGCGGATCGGACACCACCGCCGTCGCGCTCGCGGCAGCCCTGGGCGCCGACGTGTGCGAGATCTACACCGACGTGGACGGAGTATTCACCGCGGACCCGCGCATCGTGCCGTCCGCACGCAAGCTCAACCGCGTCTCATACGACGAGATGCTCGACCTGGCCGCCTCGGGCGCCAAGGTCCTCATGCCGCGATGCGTGGAGTACGCGCGTCGATTCGACGTGCCAATCCACGTGCGCTCGTCCTTCTCAGGCCTTGAGGGCACCTGGGTGACGGGGGACACTGACGAGGGAGACAACATGGAAGACCCGATCATCGCAGGCGTCGCACACGACCGCTCCGAGGCCAAGATCACGGTCATCGGCGTCCCCGACGTGCCCGGCTCCGCCGCGCGTTTGTTCGAGGCCGTCGCCCGTGCCGACGTCAACATCGACATGATTGTCCAGAACGTCTCCGCGATCGTCACGGGCGTGACCGACATCTCCTTCACGCTGCCCGCGGAGTCGATCCCGCGCGCGACGACCGCGATCGAGGCGGACCGCGAGGCCATCGGCTACGCGGAACTGCGCACCGACGACACGATCGGCAAGATCTCGCTGATCGGCGCGGGCATGCGGTCCAACTCGGGCGTGAGCGCCAAGTTCTTTGCGGCCCTGCGGGACGCGGGAGTCAACATCGAGATGATCTCGACCTCAGACATCCGCATCTCGGTGGTCACCCGATCCGAGACCCTTGACGACGCCGTGCGCGCCGTCCACACCGCCTTCGAGCTCGACTCGACCGAGGGCGAAGCCGTGGTCTACGGAGGGAGCGGACGATGACCTTGACCATCGCCATTGTGGGCGCCACCGGACAGGTGGGCACGGTGATGCGCGAGCTCGTCGCGGAGCGCTTCCCGGACGCCAATGTGCGGCTGTTCGCCTCGTCGCGTTCCGCGGGCAAGGTGCTCGAGCACCGTGGCAGCGACGTGACGGTCGAGGACATCGCCTCCGGCGATTACGCCGGGATCGACATCGCGATCTTCTCCGCAGGTGGGGGGCCCTCGACCGAGTACGCGCCCCAGTTCGCCGCGGCAGGCGCGATCGTCGTGGACAACTCGAGCGCCTGGCGCATGGACCCCGAGGTGCCCCTGGTCGTGTCGGAGGTCAACCCCGAGGCACTCGACACCATCCCCAAGGGCATTGTCGCCAACCCCAACTGCACCACGATGGCCGCGATGCCCACGCTCAAGGCGCTTCACGCCGAGGCCGGGCTCGTGCGCCTGATCGTCTCGACCTACCAGGCCGTCTCCGGCTCGGGCATCGCCGGGGTCGAGGAGTTGGGCTCTCAGGTGCGTGCGGTCGCGGATGGGGCCGATGCGCTCGCCAGGGACGGCCGCTCCGTGGACTTCCCTGCACCGTCCGTCTACACCGACACCATCGCGTTCAACGTGCTGCCGCTCGCCGGCGGGCTGCTCGACGACGGCTCCAACGAGACCGTGGAGGAGCGCAAGCTCCTGGACGAGTCGCGCAAGATCCTGGGGCTTCCCGACCTGCGCGTGAGTGGCACGTGTGTGCGGGTGCCCGTATACGCCGGCCACTCGCTGTCGGTCAACGCCGAGTTCGCTTCCCCCTTGTCGCCCGAGCGCGCATACGAGATTTTGGCTGACGCCCCAGGGGTCGTGGTGGATGAGGTACCCACGCCCCTCAAGGCGGCAGGCGCGGACCCGACCTATGTGGGCCGAATCCGTCAGGACCACGGCGTGGACGACGGCCGCGGGCTTGCGCTGTTCATCGTCGGTGACAACCTGCGCAAGGGCGCGGCGCTCAATGCGGTGCAGATCGCGGAGCTGCTCGCGGCGCGTCTGACCGCCTGACCGCCGCGGAGGCCTCACCCCCATCTCCTGTCCGGCACCCGCTGTCCGTGAGTGCCGAACATGGGGGGCGGGGCTAAACGATCACCCAGGCCATCAGGCCGATGATCACCAGGCACACGGCGGCGATCGGCAACGCGCTCCTGAGCACCTGGCCTTCGCGTCCCGAGAGCCCTACGGTGGCGGCGGCCGCCACCACGTTGTGCGGGCAGATGAGGTTGCCGATGGCCGCTCCCGCGCCCTGCGCACCCATCAGCGGCAGCGGGTCAAGACTCGCCGTCAACGCGGTCTGGTCCTGGAACTCGGTGAACAGGATGTTCGATGCGGTGGCGGAGCCGGTCATGAACGTGCCGAGCGCACCGACGAAGGGCGACAGCAGCGGCCACGCCGCCCCCGCCCCCGCTGCGGCCACCGCGAGCTGTGTCGTCATGCCGGCCTCGGACATGGTGAAGGCGACCGTCACCATGGTCACCAGGGCGATGAACACCGGGATGACCTGGTAAGTCGCCTTCTCGAAGGAGAGGCCAACGTCCCTCACCGCCGCGCCTTGCCACAGCGCGCCAGCCACGAAGGCCAACGCGAGCAACAGCCCCGGGTGATACAGCGGCATGATGGCCTCGGAGAAGTGCCCGAACAGCTCCCACCGGACCTCCCACGACTGGGTTGCCTCGCGCACCGGCGGCACCATGCGCGTGAGCAGCACCAGAGTGACGAGCACCAGGTACGGCGCGGTCGCGGTCAGCACACTCATATGGGGTTCGCGGCGCACCGTCTGGGCGGCCGCGGGCAACCCCGGGCGCGCATCGGCCGCACGCATCTGTTCAGAGTGTTCGATCGCCTGCTCCGCGCTCTCGCGCATCTGTTCCTCGGCCGTGATCTCTGCGTCGTCGATGGCGGGCCCGGTGCCCATCGCGTCCCCGCGTGTGCGCCGGTTCACCGCCCACCTGACGACGAGGATGAACACAACTGCCCCGCCGATCGCACCCACGAGAGACGGAAGCTCAGGGCCGACGAACCGCGCGATGAGCAGGTTCGGCACAAAGAACGCCACGTAGGCGACCGCCATCCACATCCACGGTGGGCCCGAGGTCGGCACCAGCGTTCCCACCAGGCGCGCCACCACGAACGCGAGCACGAGCCCAACCGCCGCCATGTACGGGGCGACCGCCCACGCTAGCTCCCTCGGTCCGTAGTCCACGATCGCGAGCTGCGCGAGTGTGGGTGTACCGACGGCGGCGAAGGGCACTGCGGAGGCGTGGCCCACCATCGCCGCCACTACGGCCGTCACGGGCTTGAAGCCAGCGGCGACGAGGAACGGCGCGGCGAGCGCCACTGGCGTGCCGAACCCGGCGGCCCCCTCGATCAGCAGGCAGAAGAACCACACGATCAGCAGCGCGGCGACCCGGGGGTCGGGGGTGATGCGCGCAAGCCCTGCCTCGAGCGCCGCCGTCGCCCCCGTCCGCTGCTGCAGGTGATGAATGCCGAGCGCGGGGCCGATGATCAGCATCACCGTGAACGCCACCCACGCCGCGCGGGCCAGCACCCCCACCACGCCCTCGACGGGGCCAAACGAGTCGTCGACGCCAAAACCGAATGCGGTCACTGCAAGCACGATTGCGCCGAATGCTGCCGTCGCGCCCGCCAGCGACGCGGACCACTTCGCGCCCACCATGAGCACCAAGATTGCCGCCACTGGCAACGCCGCCAGGACGGTCAGCACGATGCGCTCCGTCGCCTTCGACCGGTCGTCATGGCTTAAGCGTGCCAGAGGCCGGCCGATGCGCGGGCGAGGGAGGCCTTAGCGCCCGCCCAGCGGATCCGCCAGCAAGGCGGCGAAGGCAAGCTCTGCGGCGCCCACCATCAGCAGCTCGTCTCGCAACGCCGCTCGCTCGATGCGCAGGCCGTCCGCCAAAGGCGCGAAAGCGTGCGCGGCGACGGCGGACTCGAGCCGCTCGGTGCGAAGCGCGTGGAGCGTGCCGAGGAACCCGCCCAAGATCACGGACTCGGGGTTGAAGATGGACACGAATGAGGCGATCGCACGCGCGAGCACGTCGACCTGTCGGTCAATCTCCTCGCCGAGCGCAGGGGGCAGGTCGCCCGCCAAGGCCCGCTCAAGGTCGCCATGGTCGAGAGCGACGGGACGGGCGGCCGCCTCGAGGCGTTGAAGGTTGACCTCGGTCTCGAGGCAGCCCGCCCTCCCGCAGTGACATTGGTCCCCACCGGGGGTGACCAGCGTGTGACCCAGCTCGCCCGCAAACCCGTCCGCGCCGCGCAACACGGCGCCGGCAACCAGCACCCCTCCGCCGATACCGGAGGTCGACCCGTTGAGGTAGATCAGGTTGGCGCGTTCGCGGCCCGCGCCGAACAGCGTCTCTGCCGCGAGCGCCGTGTTGGCGTCGTTGTCGACCGCAGCGGGCACGCCGAAGGCCTCCGCATAGATTCGTGCCACCGGCTCGTCGCGCCACAGCAAATGCGGGGCGCGCGTGACGATCCCCTGATGCGGACGCACCAGTCCGGGCACCGCGACTCCGGT
>JBKBNW010000128.1:0-5830 GCA_046295115.1 Demequina sp. | reverse complement strand
AGTCCCGAGGTTGTGTACCGCGAGCACCACCGAGCCATTGAGGCTTGCCGCTTGCGCCAGCACCGCCTCATGCCCGGTGTCCAGCCACCGGGACTCACCCAGGCCAAAGTGCGGCGTCTCACGGCGCCGGTGAACAAGCATCTGCATGAATGTCAGCAGGGAACTCGGGTCGTCCCGCTGCGCTGCGACATTGACATGCTGCGGGCCGAGCGGGCCGCTCGGCATCGGCAACGGCATGTCGTCGGCGGATCCGGTCGTGAAGCCACCCGTCTCGCCCGGGCCCCACTGCATCGGCGTCCTGACCGATTTGCGGCCGGGGACGTCCAGGTTCTCCACCATGCCGATCTCCTCGCCGTAGAACAGCACCGGCGCACCCGGCATGGAGAACAGCAACGAGTAGACCATCCGGATCCGATCGTCGTCGCCACCCAGCATCGACGGCAGGCGGCGCCGCAGCCCCCTGCCCCACAGCTGCATGTCCGGGTCAGAGCCGAAGGCATCGAAGACCTCCTGCACCTCGTCTTCGGAAAGCTTGTCGAGGGTGAGTTCGTCGTGATTGCGCACAAAGTTCGCCCATTGCGCCTCCCGCGGCGGGGCTGGCCTCGAGGCGAGCATGTCCCTCAATGCGGTCGCGTCCTCGCGGGCCAGGCTAAGGAACATCGACTGCATCGCGAGGAAGTCGAAGCTCAGCATCAACTCGGGGCCGTCGTCGCCGAAGTAGCGCATGACCTCGTCATACGGGAGGTTGGTCTCGCCCAGCATGATCGCATCGCCCCTCCTGCGCGCCATGAAGGAGGCCAAGGACCTCAGATAGTCATGCGCGTCTGGCACGTCCGGATCGTGCAGCTCGTCTCCGGTCTCGATGAGGTACGGCACCGCGTCAACACGGAATCCAGACAGCCCGAGCTCCATCCAGAAGCCCATGATGCGGGAGATCTGCTCCCTCACCTCCGGGTTGGTGATGTTGAGGTCGGGCTGATGCTTATAGAAGCGGTGCATGAAGTACTGGCGGGTGCGGCCGTCTCGCTCCCACACGCTGTCCTCTTCGTCGGGAAAGAAGATCTCCTTGTCGTCGTCCTTGGGCGGCTCGTCCCGCCACACGTACCAGTCGCGCTTGGGGTTGGTCTTGGACGAGCGAGACTCCTTGAACCACGGATGCTGGTCTGAGGTGTGATTCACCACCAGGTCCGCAATCACGTGAATGCCGTGCGAGCGTGCGGTGCGCACCATCTCGACGAAGTCACCGAGGGTGCCCAACCGCGGGTCCACCTGGTAGTAGTCGGAGATGTCGTAGCCGTCGTCGCGGCCGGGGCTCTCGTAGAACGGCATGAGCCACAGGCACGTCACGCCCAGGCGGGAGAGGTGCTCAATACGGTTGGTGAGGCCGACGAAGTCACCGATACCGTCCCCGTTGGAGTCCTGATACGTCTCCACGTCCAGGCAGTAGAACGTCGCGTTCTTCCACCACAGGTCGGCCATGTGTGAGGCCGTCATCGGGCGTCCGCCTTGACCTGGGGCAGCACGTGCGCGCCGAAGTCGTCGATGAAGCCGCCCTGCTGCTGACCGACGTGATGGAGCATGATTTGGTCGAAGCCCACGTCCGCGTACTCGCGGATCCACTGGGCGTGCTGGTCGAGGTCCGCCGAGATTCGGACCGCACCGTGCAGGTCCTCGGGCTTCACGAACCGGGCGGCCTCGTCGAACTGCTCGACGGTCCACAGGTCCCACGTGAGCGCGGAAGAGAACACGTTGGAGCGCCACTGATCGTGCGCGATCGCGAGCGCCTTGTCCTCCGATGCCGCGTAGCTCAAGTGAAGCTGCAAAGTGACGGGGCCGGCACCGCCGGCGTCTAGGTACGCGCTGCGGACCTCCGCCACGTCGTCGGGCTCGATGCCGACCGTGACCAGACCGTCGGCCCACTCCGCGCACCACTGCGCGGTCTCGACCGACGTCGCCGCGCCAATCAGCGCGGGTGCCGGGTCGGGCAGCGTGTACAGCTGGGCGTCGTGCACTTTCACGTGTCCTTCGTGAGTGAAGCGCTCACCCGCGTGCAGTCTGCGGATGATGTCCACGCACTCCAACAGCCGCTCGCTGCGCTGCTCCTTAGCGGGCCACCGCTCGCCCGTGATGTGCTCGTTCAGGAACTCGCCGGTGCCGAGGGCAGCCCAGAAGCGGCCAGGGAACATCTGGGCGAGCGTCGCGCTCGCCTGCGCTATCAGCGCGGGGTGGTAGCGCTGACCGGGGGCGTTAACGATCCCGAAGGTCAGGGACGTCGTCGCGAGTGCGGCGCCCAGCCACGGCCACGGGTGGCCCGACTCTCCTTGACGCGCGGACCACGGGGCAAAGTGGTCCGAACACATCGCCGACTCGAAGCCGGCACGCTCGGCGTGCTGCACGTCAGCGAGCAACTGCTTGGGAGAGATCTGCTCGTGGGAAGCATGGAATCCGATGGTTGCCATACGTCAGGCAACCCACCTAGACGTGCAGTTATGCCCGGCGAACCCTCTCGATGGCCGCGGCGTACTGCGCGGTCTCGACGCAGCCGGGGATCGCCAAACGACCAGCCACGACGGTGAACGGCACGCCGGTCGCCCCCAGCTCACGCGCGTGGAGCTGATCGGCCTTCACCGCATCGCCGTAGTCCTCACCCTCCAGCACCTGCATGGCGCGGTCGCGGTCCATGCCGGCGGTCGCGGCGGCATCGGCGAGCGCCGCCGGGTCCGAGATGTCCACGGAGCCGTCGAAGTGGCCGCGCTGAATCGCCCCGCGCACCTCGAGCCCGCGCCCGTCTTCGGCCGCGGCGGCGATGAGTCGGTGGGCGTCGAAGGTGTTCGCCGTGACACGGTCCGAGGAGTACGGCAGGCCCTCAGCACGCGCAAGCTCCGCCACGCGTGCGTCCATCGCCGCCGCGTCTTCCGGCGAGGTGCCATATTTGCGCGACAACATGTCGGCTACGCGCTCGGGAGCGGCGTGCGACGGATCCAGTTGGAACGCGTGAACCACCAGCTCGACCGGCGCGCTGCCCGCCTTCGCGGCGGCCCGCAGGCGCGCCTCCCCCACGTAGCACCAGGGGCACACGATGTCCGCCCAGGTATCGACGCGGATGGCGGCGGCCGAGTTGTCAGTCATGGCCGGGGCAACGCGGGGCGCCGCCGCGCGATTCCACCGTGCGATTCCACCGTGCGATTCCACAGCGCGGCTCATTGCGCGTAGGCCTCGTCCGCCTCCCGCACGCCGACCGCCGCGTCCATGATCCGGTACGCGTTCGCGATCACCGTCAGCACGGGGTTCACACCCCCGTTGGTGACGTGAACCGAGGCGTCCACGACACGCAGGTTGTCGTGGCCCCAGACCCGGCCCCACGGGTCCACGACCGAGCCGCTCGGCTCCGTGCCCATGCGGCACGTGCCCGCCTGGTGCTGGCCCGCGCTCGGGCCCGTGCCGGGGCGGCGCAGGCCCATCGGCACAACCGTCGTCGCCCCAGCCGAACGCAGCCACTCCTCGGCGCGGTCGGTAAGGAACTGCTGTGCGCGTAGGTCCTCGGCGTGCACGTCTCCCCACAGCCGCGCGACGGGCATGCCCGCCTGGTCCGTGACTCGGGAATCCAGCGTGACCCGGGAGCCCGCCGTCGTCACCTCTTGGATCGGCCCCACCACTCGCTGCATGCGGGGCGCCAGGTCTCGCAGCCCGGCCATGACTCCGGCCCCGGCATGCGGCAACAGGCCGGCGTCCTGGAGGTAGCCCAACGCCGACGCGGGCGTGGGGACGAAGTCGTTGGCGAGCATCCCGCCGCCGTAGACGCCGGGGTTGCCGTGGCGGAAGTCGTTGGTTGCGATCGCGGGACCTGGGCCGGTGCCGTCCTCGACCGTATCGGCGAAGATGCCGAGTGCGCCAGCGTAGACGTGCGCCTGCAGGTGCCGGCCCACCTGATCGTGACCGTTACCCACTCCCGACGGCTCGAGCGGGTGCGCGCTCGCGAGCAGCAACCGGGCACTCTCGACGGCCCCGGCTGCGAGGACGATTTGGTCGGCGTCGACGCCGGCCTCCCAGCGCGCCGCGCGGTCCGCGCTGCGCAGTGTGACCCCGGTGATGCGGCCGGCACGGTCGGCGACCAGCCTGACCGCCTGCGCGCCCACCACGATGGCGAGCCGCCCGGTCCTGGCCGCGCGACGCAAGGTGGTGTTCTGAGCACCGGCCTTCGCGCCCACGGGGCACGCGAAGCCCACGCACTGCGCGCAGCGCACGCACGCCGCGCGGCCCCGGTACCGCTCCGAGTTCACGAGCAGCGGCACGGGCAGGGTCTCCCAGCCCAGCGCATCGGCCCCCTCCTTGAGACGCTGAGCGCCGCGCGTGCGCGGCATGGGCGGCAACGGATACGGACTCGACCGCGTCCCCTCCGTCGCCGGGTCACCGGGGGCGCCCGACACCCCCCACTCGAACTCGGCGTGGGCGTAGTAACGCTCAATGTCTCGATACTCGATGGGCCAGTCGGCCAGGGCGCTTCCCGGCGGGACTCCGTAGGTCGAGGCCATGCGGAAGTCCGCCGGGGTGAACCGCCACGCCTGCGCGCCATAGACCCGCGTGCCACCGCCGAGGGTCATGGCGTTGTTGCCCCAGCGGGCATCCGCGGACACCACGACCGTGCCGTCCTCGAGCACTCGGGGGTTGCCTGCGGCGGGCGGGCCGGTTAGCACCTCGAGCCCGGCATCTGCGCGAGCGTTGCGCAGGTGGTCGCGCGCGAGCGCGTGGGTCGGCGGCGCCCCGCCGCGCTCGACGAGCAGTACCTGCAGCCCGGCCTCGGCGTACTCCTGAGCAGCGACCGAGCCCCCGGCTCCCGAGCCGATGACGATGGCGTCGTAGCGGGACTGCAGGTGCTCGTGACCCACCAGCGACGCCATCACCTCGTCGGCGATGTCGGAGCCGTCAGGCACGGACAGGGGTGAGGGCCGCCATCCGAGGTCGCGCCACGCGCGTGAGTCGGCCAAGTGCACCCGCGCCGCGAGCGTCGCAAACCAACGCACGTCGGGATCGTCCTGGCGGGCGACGGCGTCAGCCACCGTGATGCGACGGGCCAGCGCGGCGAACCTGGCGGCGCCGTCCGGGTGGTCGTCGGCGAGTATCGAGGCGAGGCGGGCGGTCAGTGCGGGCTCGGAGGACGCCAGGGGCGCGGAGGCCGCTTCCGGCACGACGGCAGCCACCCATGCGGCCAGCACGTCAACATTGACCCTGGTCATACGGCCACCCTAAGGCCGCCACATGACGGTCCGGTTACGCACAGCCTCCGGCGCGAGCAGCATGGTTCCTCGCACGAGGACCTGCCTCCCGGTGGGCCTGCACCACCCCGGCGGACCAATCGCCCGCTGCGGCGGGCTGGCCTAGTACTCCCACAGCCGCCAGATGTCGCCGGCGCGTCGAGGCCTCCAGCCGTGCGCACGCACGATGCGGAACACCGGAACCTTCGCGTCCGCGGGGACGATGCGGATGGCGCCCGCTGGGCCGATGCCGTCCGGGCTCTCCACCTGGCCGACCGCCCACACCCGGGACACCGTGCCCGCCCCCATCGACTTGCCGCGGGACCATCCCTTGCCGCCTGTCAGCGAGGTGCTCGCACCGGAGCCCACGAGCGTGGACCACGACGTGTACTCGGAGAAGGTGTACCGGCCGGTCGAGGCGTCGAGACTCAACACCATCCGCCACCGCCTGACCCGAGAGCCCCGCGTGAGCAGGGTGCGCCACCGCAGCTCCTCGGTTCGCCACTGGACAGTCACCACCGATGTGGCGCCGCGGCTCTCCACGTCCACCACGTACGGCAGGTCGAGTTCGTTCAGCC
>JBKBNW010000127.1:0-5860 GCA_046295115.1 Demequina sp. | reverse complement strand
GGCTGGGCTACACGCCCTACGGCGACGGCTATCTCGACGAGGGCATCAGGCATCACGACGCGTACAAGGACCTCACGGCCTGACCCCCCAAAGGTTGGTCACTGTGACGACCTGAGGGTCGATGCTGGGCCCAACGTGGTCACTATTGACGGCGAGTCAACCGTCGTGCGGGCCTAGGCGGCCGTCCTCCATGCGGAGCAGCGTGTCGCAGTGGTGGAGCACATCGTGGTCATGCGTCACCATGATCGTCGCGACATTCGAGGCGTGAGTCTCCTCGCGCAGCAGCGCCACCACGTCCTGGCTCCGTTGGCGGTCCAGCGATGCGGTGGGCTCGTCGACCAGCAGCACGGTGGGCGAGTTGACGAGCGCCCGGGCGATGCCAACGCGCTGGCGTTCACCGCCTGACAGCTCGTGCGGGCGGCGGTCGGCCTTGTGGGCGACGCCCACCTGTTCTAGCAGCGGCAGCGGGTCGAATCCGCGGCCACCAGCGAGCCGGTGGACCAGTCGCAACTGGTCGGCCACCGTGAGCGCCGGCACCAGGTTTCCGCTCTGGAACACGAAGCCGATCTCGTGGAGTCGAAAGCGTGCCTGTTCGCGGCGCGACAACGTGGCCAGGTCGCGACCATGAACCGTCACGGTGCCGGATGTCGGTTGCGCAAGCGCCCCGGCGATGGTGAGCAGGCTGGACTTGCCCGCGCCGGATGGGCCGATGATCGCGACGAGCTCGCCGGGGGCAACCGTGAGGCTGACGTCATCGAGGGCGCGGACGGTGCGGTCTCCGTCGCCGTGAGTCAGGGTCACCGCACGCATGTCGATGCCGACACCAGCGGGTCCGGCCGCGGGGTGGCTTTCGGGGCGGGTCGGGGTCACAGGGGCGGTCATCGGTTGCCTCCAAGAGCGGTCGCGGGTTCGATGCGGGCGATGCGCAGAACTGCGAGGGCTGCGCCAATCAGGCCGAGCACTACCGTGAGGGCCGCCGCACCCGCGACCGGGCCGGCCTCGATGGCGAACGGCACGGTGGCGGGCATCATCGCTGCGAGCCCTACGCCGGCTGCCGCGCCGATCGCCGTGAAGCCCACGAGCATGACCGCGGCCTGCATGATTCCGTCCCTGAGCAGGAACCCGGTGGGGGCGCCGACGGCACGCAGCACCGCAAGCTCGTGCTGGCGCTGGATGGTCCACACGGTGAAGAAGGCCCCGATCACTAGCGCGGTGATGATGTACAGGAACCATTGGATCAAGGTGATCGTCATGGTCTCTGCGGTGTAGCCGGGGGAGGCGCCGAACGACTCGGACAGCGTCATGGTCGTGGTGTCGGCGGCATCGTCGGCGGCGGCGATGTCGACCCCTGCAGTCTCGAGGGCGTCCCCGTCGGTCGCACGGAGCGCGACCACGCTCGCAGTGTCGACTGAACCCTGCGCGATCCGCGAGTCGTCTGGCAGGCCAGGCGCCGAGGTGCCCGACGCCACGTACTGCCACGTGGGCAGTTGCACATATGCCACGTCCACATGCCCGAACGTGGCTTGGCCGGGAGTGAAGCCGACGACCACGAGTTCCGTGTCGACGCGATCCAGCGTGATCGTGTCGCCTATCGCGACGCCATCGTCCTGAAGGGTCGCGCTCAGCACGATCTCCGCCGGGTCACCGATCGAGGCGCCGTCGCCCAGGTCGGGCTCGAGAAAGCCGCCGGGCTCGAAGCCAAACAGGGTGAGGTCGATGGCCTCGCCGGCGTCGGTGCGCGCATTGATGATCGACACGCCAAACAGCTCGGCGTGTTCAATGCCGGGCTGGCCGGCCCACACCTCGCGTTGCCCATCGTCGACCGTGGAGCGCGAGAACGCGTTGTCCGTCTTGGTGCCGGACTCGAAGGCGAACGCGGTGACGGGCAAATTCTTGAGACCAGAGACGCCGTCGTTGACGAGCCCGACGGAGAGCCCCGACAGCATGACGGTGAGGAGGGACAAGAGCCCGATCACCAGTCCGACGAGCGCGTAGCGGCCGCGCTGAAACATCAGCGATCGCAGGGCGAGGAACATGGGAGTCCTTTCGGGACGGACACATTTTATCGACAGAGTGTCGACAACTTCCTCGACTCTAAGGTCAGGCGGCGGTCCGGGGCAAATCGGCTCCGAGTGTGGGACGCGTCAGGCGCGCGATAGGTAGGGCTCGACAAGCCGCGACACCGCGGCCGTGACGTCCTCGAGAGCGACGCCGGCTTCGAGCCGGCGCGCGCCTGCCAACACGAGCGCATTGACCAACTCGGTCGTGAGCTCGGGGGCGGGGTCCCCGATGTCTCCGAGAGCCTTCGTGAGCGGCTCGATCAGCCGCGAATGGAACGCCGCGGAGCGCGAGGCCATCTCGCTGTCAGGTACGACTGCGGTCAGGCTGCGCGCGAGGGCGTGCTCGCCCTCGGCAACGAGCGCAAGGTTCTCCCTCACATAGGCGCGCACGCAGTCCGCCGGGGTCGACGACGCGGCATAGGCGCTGTCGAAGCGGCGCTGCCAGCGCGGAAAGGTGTCTTCGAGGACAGCCGTCAGCAGGTCCTGGCTCGAGCCGAAGTAGTGATAGACCGCCGAGCGTGACAAGCCCGCGTGGCGTCCCACCTCGGCGAGCCCTGGGACTGTCTCAGGGTGCTCGTGAAGGAGGGCCACGGCGGCATCGAGCAGGGCAGCGCGCCGTGCCGTGCGGTGCTCGGCTACCGTCGCAGCATCAATCTTGGGCACCGCGTTCCCCCTTTCGCACTCCGGCGTGAGACCCGGGTGAGGTGTGCCCTGAGACTAACGCGCACCGTGCCCGCTCGATCCCGCGAGCATCTTCCGAATCCGCTTCTCGCTCACCGGCTCGCTCGTTCCCAACTGCTGCGCGAACAATGACACCCGCAACTCCTCGAGCATCCAGCGCGCGTGCTCGAGTCGCGCCGCCTGCTCGGGGTCAGGCCGGCCGGCGTCGTAGGCCTGCCGCACGGTCGTGAGTTCGTTGGCGACCTCGCGCACCTTCCAGACCGTCGCCGCGTCACGGTTCGGGTCCGTCCGGGCCTTGTCGAGGCGCAGCGCCGCGGCCCTCAGGTAGCGAGTGAGGTGGGGAAGGCGATCCACCGGAGTGCGGGCGAGGAAGTCGTCGCCGACAAGGTCGGCCACCTGCGCCCGAATGTCTGTCACGACCGCCAGCAGCGCCATGCTGGTCGCCGCCGTGAGTGCGCCGTCGAGGTCGCGGTGGGCACCGAGCGCGTCGGAGGCCAGGCCCGCGATGCGGAAGACCTCGTCCTCGAGCCGTGCGCGCACGTGGTCGCGCGCGTGGCCGTACCCCTTCGCGTCCCGTACCTCCGCCGCGTCGATCTCGGGTCCGGAGGTGAGCGCGCGGATCGCGACGCCCTGAATCCCGGCGACGAGCGACTCGGTGTTGCGGTACGGCGACGCGGCGAGTGTCAGCGACTGCTGAGGAGCCCACCGGGTCGTGATGCGCTTGACGGGCAGCGCGCACTCGGTCGCGAGCAGTCGTCGCACGCCGGCGGCGTGGAGGGTGCGCCGGGCCGATGCGTCGGCGAGCACCCGCAGCGCGGCGGCGCCCTCGTCGACCAGAGCGGGGTAGCCGCGCACCACGGCGCCGCCGACGGTCCCCGACACCTCGTCGGGCAGCACGCCGCCGGGCAGATCGGGCCAGGTCGTCAGGCCGGACTGCTCGGGGAGGGCGGCCGCGGCGGGCCGGGTGGTGGCGGCCTGGGTGTCCGCGGGGTCCCCATCGCCGATGCGTGGGTGGCGTCCGAGCGGGTCGGCAGCTGCGTGCCGCTGTCCAGCGGTGCCCCGCTGGCCAGAGCTGGCCAGGGCGCCCTGACCGCGCGCCGCCGCCGCATCGGCCGCCCGCTGCACCGCCGAACTGACGGCGGCCTGCGACTGCGACGCGAGCGTGCGCTGCAGCCGCACGAGGTCGGTGGACTCGTCGACGACGGTACCGTCGCCGTCCTCGACGCGGAAGGTGATGCGCAGGTGAGAGGGGAGCCGGTCGGATAGCCCGTCCCAGGCCGCTGGGGGCACGTCGATGCCCCGTGTGTCCCGCACTGCACGGGTGAACGCGTCCCGGTAGCGTTCCGCCATGTCGCCGGCGCGCGCCATGTTCTTCCACGCGGGCGCCTTACGAGCGAGCCAGGCCACGACGTCGCGGGCGGTGTCTGGGGCGGGCACGAGCAGGCGCCGCACGGGCTTGGGAAGCGCGCGGATGGTCGCCGTCGCGAGCTCGTCGGCGAGGCCCGGCACCATCCAGTCAAAGCCGTCCGGGGTGACGCGCGGCAGCACGGCGACGGGGATGTGCACCGTCACGCCGTCCGCGTCGCTACCCGGCTCGAACTGGTAGGTCAGGGGCAACTCGAGGTCGCCCTGTGGCCACACGGTGGGAAAGGCGGCGGTGTCGACGGCCTCGTGCTCGGGCGCCACCGTGTCCAGCGTCAGCGTGAGCAGCTCGGGATGGCGCCGCCGCTCGTCCTTCCACCACCGGTCGAAGTGCCGGGCGGAGACCACTGACTCCGGCACCCGCTCGTCGTAGAAGTCGAACAGCGCGTCGTCGTCCGCGAGCAAGCCG
The DNA here is from genome assembly GCA_046295115.1 of Demequina sp. Taxonomy (GTDB): domain Bacteria; phylum Actinomycetota; class Actinomycetes; order Actinomycetales; family Demequinaceae; genus Demequina. The sequence continues at coordinate 1,288 of JBKBNW010000127.1, read as the reverse complement.
CGGGTCCTGGACCGCGCCTCGAGCTCCTCGGCCTCGGCGAGCAGGCGCTGATTGTCCTTCCAGAAGCTGTGGTGTGACTCCCATTCGCCTTGCACCAGCGCGTGCCGGATGAACAGGTCGCGCGCCTCGGCGGGCTGGATCCGGCCCCACAGGACGGTGCGGTCGGCCACGATCGGCATCCCGTACAGCAGCACCTTCTCGGTGGCGACGGCGGCACCGCGCTTCTTGGACCAGTGCGGGTCCGCGTAGGTGTGCTTGGCGAGGTCGCCCGCGAGCTCCTCGGCCCACTCGGGCTTGACGGCTGCGACGTCGCGCGCCCACAGCCGGCTGGTCTCGACGAGCTCGGCTGCCATCACGAACGCGGGCGGCTTCTTAGCCAGGGGAGAGCCGGGGAAGATCGCGAACCGCGCGCCGCGCGCGCCGAGGTAGTCGTTGCGCGCCTGCTTTTTGGCGCGCTTCATGGCGGACTCCCTGGCGCCACCGCGCAGGTGTGCGAACTGGGACGCCTTCGGGTCGCCCGTCTCCTGCATGCCGAGCTGGGACAGCAGGCCGGCCAGGATCGAGCGGTGGATCGCGTCTGAGTCCCACACGTAGCGGTGCGGCTGGCCGTCGGCATGGCCCGTGGTGCCCTCGGCGTCCGTGCCGGCCGCAGGCGCCACGGGCCGGGCCTGCTTGCGCGCCATCTCGATGCCGAGCGGCTTCGCGGTGAGGCGGATCTGTTCGACCACGTCCTGCCATTCGCGCACGCGCAAGAAGTTCAGGTACTCGGCACGGCACATGCGCCGCAACGCGCTGCTGGACAGTTCGTGGCGCTGCTCGCGCAGGTACTCCCACAGGTTCAGGTACGACAGCAGATCAGACCCGGGCTCCGCGAAACGGCGGTGCAGCTGGTCTGACTTCTCGCGCTCCTCCGCGGGGCGCTCGCGGGGGTCCTGAATGCTCAAGCCAGCGGCGATGATCGCGACCTCTCGCGCCACGCCGTGCCGCTGCGCCTCGACGATCATGCGCGCCTGGCGTGGGTCCATCGGCAGCCGTGACAGGGTGCGGCCAATCGGCGTGAGCCGGGTGCGGCCACCCTCGCCGGTGTCCAGCGCGCCGAGCTCGGTCAGCAGCTGCACGCCGTCTCGGATCGACCGCGTGTCGGGGGGCTCGACGAACGGGAAGCGCGCCATGTCCTCCGGGCCCGTCACGACCCCCACGGAGATCATCTGCAGCAGAACCGATGCCAGCGACGTGCGCAGAATCTCTGGTTCGGTGAACTCGGGCCGTCCGTCGAAGTCCTCCTTCG
>JBKBNW010000126.1:0-5879 GCA_046295115.1 Demequina sp. | reverse complement strand
GAGGTACCCAGTGACCAGGGCTCGCTCGGCATCGTCATCGTACTGCTGGCAAAGGATGTGGTACGAGACCAGCACGATCGGGTAGGCACCGGGAGCATCGGGCGTGCGGTCAATCTCGAAGGCCAGGTCGTTCTCGCCGTTGGCGCCGTCTGCCAGGGGCGAGTTGGCGACCACCGCCGCGGCGGCCTCGGGCGAGTACGCCACGAACTCACCGCGCACCTCAACGGCGACTGAGCCGAGCGAGCCGGCACGCGAGGCGTCGACGTACGCGAACGACCCGGGGGTGTCCTGCACGATCTGCATCTGGCCTGACGTCGCGGGCCCGGACTCGCCGACGTTGACCGGCCAGTCCCCCGAGGGCTCGTAGGTCCAGTCGTCGGGAGCCGCCTCGTGCAGGTACTCGACGAAGTTCTCCGTCGTGCCTGACTCATCGGCGCGGTACACCGGGACGATGGGGGACGACGGCAGGTCGATGCCCTCGTTGAGTTCGGCGATGGCCGGGTCGGCCCACGAGGTCACCTTGCCGTCGAAGATCCGCGCGATGAGCGACGGGGTCATGTTGAGCGAGTCGATTCCCTCGAGGTTGAAGACCACCGCAATAGGCGCGATGTAAAGAGGCAGGTGGACGGCGCCCGAGTCGCCGTCGCACGCCTCGACGGCGTCCGCATACTCCTCGGCGTCCATCAGCGCATCGGAACCCGCGAACGACGTGGCGCCGTCGACGAACTGGGTGCGTCCGCCGCCGGAGCCGATGGGGTCGTAGTTGACGGTCGCACGGGGATTGGCGCCCTCGAAGCCGGCACGCCATGCGGCGACCGCGGCCTCCTGCGACGAGGCACCGGCGCCGCTAATCGAGCCTGCCAGTGTGGAGTTGGCGGCCGGCCCGGACAGGTCGATGCGTTCGTTGGTGGGGGTACAGGCCGCGAGCGAAAGCGACATCGCGGTAGCCACGACAACGGCTCCGGCGCGAGTTGCGAACTTCACAGTCGAGTGTCCTCACGTGATCGATGGGCCCGACTGATTGCCGAACATCCTCCACGGTAGCCACGGCAGGTAACGGACTTTTGCAAGAATCTGAACGCTAGGTGAACATTGTATGAACACGCGAGCGCGCCGGGGGGGCGCCGTGCGTGGCGACACGGACACGCTAAGCCTCGAACGTGTACCCGACGCCGCGGACGGTCTGAACCAGTGCGGGGTGCGACGGATCGGCCTCGATGCGACCGCGCACCCGCTTGATGTGCACGTCCAACGTCTTGGTGTCGCCAAAGTAGTCGGCGCCCCACACCCGGTCGATGATCACCTGGCGCGGCAACACGCGGCCCGCGTTCTGCGCGAGCAGATGCAGCAACGCGAACTCCTTGGGCGGCAGTGACTGTGCGGTGCCGTCTCGCGTGACGGTGAGCCGCTCCGGGTCGAGAGTGAGCCCGGCGACGGTGAGGCGCTCGGGCTCGTCGAGAATCCCCGCCGCGCCCAGCAGCTGACGGCGCAGCACCGCGCGGATGCGCGCCACGAGTTCCCGGCCTGAGAACGGCTTGGTCACGTAGTCGTCCGCGCCCAGCTCGAGGCCGATGATCCGGTCCACCTGGTCGTCCTTGGCAGTCACCATGATGACCGGCACGTCGGAGCGCGCACGGATGACCTGGAACACCTCGGAGCCGGACATGCCAGGCAGCATCAGGTCCAGCAGAACGACGTCCGCGCCGTCACGGGTGAACACTTCGACGGCCTTGGGTCCGGTGTCCGCCAGCAGCACCGTAAAGCCCTCGCGTTCCAACAGGTACTTGAGCGAGTCCCGGTAGGACTCCTCGTCATCGACGACCAGTACTCGTGCCTCGCTCATTTCTCCTCCTGTGCCCTGCCTGCCGGCTGTACGGAGCTCTCGTGCTCCGCAAGCCGGAAGGTGAAGGTCGAGCCCACCGACGGCTGCGACCAGACTTCCACGGTTCCCGAGTGTTGCAGGGCCACGTGCTTCACGATTGATAATCCCAGACCTGTACCGCCGGTTTCTCGCGACCGGGCCGGGTCGGTCCGGTAGAACCGCTCGAAGATGCGGTCCTGATCCTCGGGCGAGATGCCGATTCCTTGGTCGATGACCCCAATGCTCACCACGTCGTCCACCGAGTCGAGGGTGATGGCCACCTTGGAACCCTCGTCCGAGTAGTTCACCGCATTGTCGATGAGGTTGCGCACCGCCATGCCTAAGAGGTCGCGGTCACCCATCACGGTGGGCTGCACGCGCAGGTCGGCGACCATCTCGATGCGCTTTTGGTCTGCGGCCACTCGCATGCCTTCGAGCACCTCCGCGACCATGTCGGCGACGTCCACCGGCTCGTACTCCATCACCGACTCCCCGCCCTGCAGGCGCGAGATCTCCACGATCTCCTGAATCAGCTTGGTGAGGCGGCGGGTCTCCTTGCGGATCTTCTTGGCGAAGTCGCGGACCATCTTCGTGTCGTCGGCATTGTCCTCGATGGTCTCGGCGAGGAGCGACAGCGCCCCCACCGGGGTCTTGAGCTCGTGCGAGACGTTGACGGCGAACTCGCGCCGGGTCTGCTCGGCGGAGCGCTGCTCCGTGTTGTCGTTGGCGACCGCCAGCGCCAGGTGTTCGTTCAGGCGCGTGACCCGCACATGGACGATGCTCGACGAGCCCAGCACGCCGCGCCTGATCTCCACTTCGCTCTCGGCCGGCTCGCCGGTGCGCCACGCCCGTTCGGCAAGGTCGGCAATCCCCGAGTGAAGCGCGCCGTCCGGTCGCGCCACCCCTAGGGCCGCCGCGACGTTGTTAGAGAACGCGCTGCGCCGGTCTCTGCGGACCACGACGGCACCGGACTGCAACACCGACAACACCTCACGGGTGCGGTGGGGTACCAGCGTCTCGGAGATCGCCTGGCTGCGTGCCTGGCGCTTGTGCGCAAGTGCGCCAATGCCGGCTCCGACGGGGAGCGCCACCAGGGCGACCAGCCACATCTCGGGGGTCATGGGGTCACAGTAGCCACCTACCCCAGGGTTCACCCAATGTTCAGCGAAGCCACCCAAAGTTCACCGGCTCGGAACGGCGATCCTTCCACCCCGACCCTGGCGGATGCCACACTAAGGGGACGTCACACTGATATAGGAGAACTATGCGCACCCTGTTCACGGCAGAGATGTCGGAGCTCGCAGACGACCTGTCCACGATGGCCAGGCACGTCGAATCCGCGATCACCCGCGCATCGGAGGCACTGCTCACCCAGAACGTCGAGCTGGCGCAGCAGGTCATTGCCGACGACGCCAAGCTCGACGGACTCGAGGCGATGGTCGACGAGCGCTGCGTGCTGCTCATCGCGCAGCAGCAGCCCGTGGGCCTGGACCTGCGGACCATCGTCGCGTCGCTACGGATCTCTGCCGCCCTGGAGCGGATGGGAGACCTCGCGCAGCACATCGCGGAGGCCGCCCGCCGCTCCTATCCCGCATCCGCGATTCCGGTGGGCCACGAGCAGATCTTCACCGGCATGGCCGAGGCCGCGAAGAAGGCCGCTGCCGAGGTGCTCGTCCTGCTCGAGACGCGGGACCTGAATGTCGCAGCCGGCATCGTCTCCGACGACGACACCCTTGACGAGTTCCACGCCCAGGCGTACAAGACCATGCTCGCTGCCGACTACACCGGCACCGCGCAGGAGACACTCGACATCAGCCTGCTCGCGCGGTTCTTCGAGCGGTTCGGCGACCACGCCGTGGGCATCTCGCGCCGCATCGTGTACTTGGTCACCGGCGATCTCGATGGGGACCGCGGCCGGCTCTAAGCCGCGACCGCCGTTCCAGCCCAGCCCGCGCATCGGCCGCCTGCAACAGAACAGGGCCCCCGCCGAATGGCGAGGGCCCTGCTGTGCCGGCCAGGCGATGAGAGGCTGACCGAGCGTCTAGCGCGTTACTTCTTGCCCTGGTTGGCGACCGCCTGGATGGCCGCCGCTGCGGCGTCCGCGTCCAGGTACGTGCCGCCGGCCTTGATGGGCTTGAGCGTCTCTTCGTCGAGCTCGTAGACCAGCGGGATGCCGGTGGGCACGTTGACGCCGACGATCTCGTCGTCGCCGATGCCGTCGAGGTACTTGATGATCGCGCGCAGCGAGTTGCCGTGCGCCGCGACCATGACCGTCTTACCGGCCTTGAGGTCGGGCACGATGGCCGCGTCCCAGTACGGCAGGGCGCGCTCGAGCACGTCCTTGAGGCACTCGGTCTTGGGCGTGGGCTCACCGGCATAGCGGGGGTCGCCGGCCTGCGAGTACTGGTTGTCGTCCGAGATCTCCGGCGGCGGCACGTCGTACGAGCGACGCCACGTCATGAACTGCTCCTCGCCGAACTGCTCGAGGGTCTCGGCCTTGTTCTTGCCCTGCAGGTCGCCGTAGTGACGCTCGTTGAGGCGCCAGTCGCGCTTGACGGGGATCCAGTGACGCTCCGCCGCGTCCAGCGCGAGGTTGGCGGTCATGATCGCGCGGCGCAGCAGCGAGGTGTGCACCACGTCGGGCAGCACGCCCTCGGCCTTCAGCAGCTCGCCGCCGCGGACGGCCTCGCCCCAGCCCTTGTCGTTGAGGGGCACGTCGACCCAGCCGGTGAACAGGTTCTTTGCGTTCCATTCGCTCTCGCCGTGGCGGAGCAGGATCAGTGTGTAGGTCATGAAAACACCCTAGCGCCGATGCGCGGCCTGGGCTGTGGGCCATCGGTCCCGTGAGGTGCGAGTCCCCCCGGGAAGGGTGCCGATGAGTACTCAGTTTCCTACAGGGCGCGTCAGGTCGCGAAAAAGAGTCGTGAGGTTCCTAGTTTGGGCGGCGGGGTGCTGAACGGCCAGGGCGGGCGGGGGGACGGGGCGGAGCGGGGGGCGTCAGGCCGGGTGGGAGGAGGTGGGGTGGGCGACCACGCAGGCCGGGCTCGGCAGCGGCGCGGTCGAGTACGGCAGCTGGGCGATGTGACCCACCTCGGACTCGGGCGGCAGCCCCAGCACGTCCGCGAGGGCGAACGTGCGCACCTCGTGGCCCTTCTCGGCGCCCACGTGCAGGCGGTCCCCCACGGCGGCGAAGTGACGCGGCCAGTGACCGGCGTCAAAGCAGCCGCGGTAACGGGGTTCGCCCTCGGGCGACAGGTCGATGACGGAGATCACGTCGCACCCGCGCACGCCAGCGAGCAGCGTGTCGCCACCTGCCAGCAGCACGTGAGAGTCGTAGATGGTGGTACCGGTGCGGTGCGGGGCGGTGGTGCTCGCGATGTCGAAGACGACCTCGGCGGTGCCGGTCGCCGCGTCCCAGCGCAGCGCGCGCAGCCGGTGATCGAGCTCGCACAGCACGTAGATCCACTCACCGCGGACGACGAAGTGGCGCGGGCCGGCGCCGGGAGGCAGGGTGGCGGCGACGCCGTGGTCCTCGAGCAGGCCGCCGGGCTGGATCGCGTAGCGGCGCAGCTCGTCGGTGCCGAGGTCGCACACCAGCACGTGGTGGCCGCCCGGGCCGAACCCGGCGAAGTGGGCGTGAGGAGCCTCTTGGCGGTCCTCTCGAGGGCCGGAGCCCTCGTGACCGAAGGTCTGGGCGGGCTCGTCGAGCGTGGGCAGCCCGTCCTCGCCCAGCAACACGACGGCGATGTCGCCGCTCTCGTAGTGGCACACGTAAAGCACCCTGGCGTCGGCGCTCAGCAGCAGGTGGCAGCCCGAGGCTCCCTCGGTGCGCACGGTGCCGGCCACGGAGGGGTGGTCGGGGTCGCTCACGTCGATCGCGTGGACCTCGGAGCTTTCGGTCTCGCTGACCGCGTAGAGCAGCGGGAGGTCGGGGTGCGCGACCACGAACGACGGCGCCGGGAGCTCGAGCGCGAGGCGGGCATCGTCCGCCGTCTGGCGCCACAGGCCCTCGCCCACG
>JBKBNW010000125.1:0-5886 GCA_046295115.1 Demequina sp. | reverse complement strand
GACGGTCGTTCTTCATCGACAGCTGGCGTGGCAGGTAGGCGTCCTTCGCGAGGCTCGACGCGAGGTTCGAAAAACGACGGAACACGGCCGATGCGGCGGCGTACAGCAGCGCTCCCGCGGACAATGCGACAGCCCAGATCACCCACGGTTGCTGGAACACCTGGTTGACCGTCTGCAACAGGATCGGGCCGTCGGCCCAGCCGGTAATGCGGTACATCCATGACAGCAGCGCGACCGCGAAGAACGCCGCGGCGGAGGCGGCCACGGCGATCACCAGGGTGCGGCCGGCCCGGCGCCCGCGGGGCTCGGCGTGATTGGGTCCCGCCGAGGCGAGGTGCTCGATGCCGGTGACCATCACGGCTCCGGAGGAGATCGCCCCCGCGTAGGCGACCAGAATCGCCCAGGTCGTCGGCGGGTTGGCGGAGATGGGGTTGGCGGGCTCCGTGGTGAGACGAGCGACCCCGAACGCCAGCATCAGCGCCACGACAATCAGGAATCCGAACCACACGGCAAGCAACACGCGAGCGCGGTCTCGAGTAACCCGCAGCGCCGCGAGCGTCATGATCAACAGCAGGGTGACGCCAATCAGCGAGACCCATTCACGCGCCGAGGGCACCAGGTAGGCGACGAGCTGCGTGACGGCGGCGACCGACACCGCCACGGTGAACAGATAGTCCACGAGCAGTGCCGCGCCAGTGACGACGCCGGCCTTGCGCCCCAGCAGGTCCCGCACCGTGCCGTAGTCGCCCAGCGCGTCCGGACGAGTGCGCACGTTCGACCAATACGCGAGCCCGAGCAGCAGCATGATGAAGACGACGCCACCGGCCACGAACGGAATCGCGCCCTGCTGACCGCCCTGGCGCAGGGCGTCGACGACCGCATCGGGCGCATAGGCCACTGCGGAAAGGATGCCCGCCCCGAACACCGGCAACGCGAGTCTGGTCCGCAGCGGCACAGGCGCCATGGAGTCGGTGGCGATCGGCTGGCCGAACACCAGCCGGCGCAGTCCTTCGTGAATACGTCGCACGTCGCACCATCCTAGGCCGGACGGGTATAGCGTGGGGTCTCGTGCATATTGTGATCATGGGCTGCGGCCGCACCGGCTCCGCGCTGGCGTCCGAGTTCGAGTCCCGCGGCCACTCCGTTGCCGTGATCGACAGGTTGGGTGACGCGTTCCGACGCCTCCCCGCGGACTTCAAGGGCCAGAAGATCACCGGCATCGGCTTCGACCGCGAAACTCTGACCTCCGCAGGTGTCGAGGAAGCCTATGCGTTCGCCGCCGTGTCCTCCGGAGACAACTCCAACATCCTTGCCGCCCGCGTGGTGCGGGAAACCTACGGGGTCGCCAACGTGGTCGCGCGAATCTCCGACTCGGGCCGTGCGGAGGTGTACCGCCGGCTCGGAATCCCCACCGTCGCGCCAGTGCCATGGACCAGTGCGCAGATCGTGTCGCGGCTACTGCCGGGCGGCTCCGACGACGTCTACGTCGACTCTTCCGCCGCCGTCGCCGTGCGCCGCTTGGCCTACCACGCCGCCTGGATCGGGCGACCGGTCAAGGAGCTGGAGGCTGCCACCGGGACGCGGGTCGCCTACGTGGTGCGCTTTTCAGAGGGAGTGTTGCCCACCCCCACGTCGCCGGTGCAGTCCGGCGACGAGATCTACTTTGTCGTGCCAGACGCCGTCGGCACCCGTGCTCAGCGCGTCTTGTCGCGCGCCCCAGGAGTTGAATCGTGAAGGTACTGATCGCCGGAGCCGGCTCGGTGGGTCGCTCCATCGCACGGGACCTGCTGGATCATGGTCACGAGGTGATGCTGATGGACCACAACCCATCGGCGATGCGCGTCGCTCAGGTGGCGGAGGCCGAGTGGATGCTCGCGGACGCCTGTGAGATGGCGGCGTTGCGGGAGGCCGCGACAGAGGGCATGGACGTGGTCGTGGCCGCCACCGGCGACGACAAGGTGAACCTTGTGGTGTCGTTCCTGTCGAAGACTGAGTTCGGGGTGCCGCGCACCGTGGCGCGCGTGAACAACCCCCGCAACGAGTGGATGTACGACGCACAGTGGGGCGTCGACGTCGCCGTGTCCACGCCGCGCATCATGACCGCGATGGTCGAGGAGGCCGTCGCCATCGGCGACCTGGTCAAGGTCTTCACCTTCCACCAGTCGGGGGCCTCGATCATCGAGGTCACCCTGCCCACCGACTCGCCCGTGGTCGGTTCGACTCTGCGGGAGATCGACTGGCCGGGTGAGACTGTGCTGTCCTGCATCGTGCGCGGCGACCGCACGATCGCGCCGTCGCCGGCCGACACTCTCGAGGCGCGCGACGAACTGCTGTTTATTGTGTCGGCTGAGGCGGATCCAGAGGCCCTGGATCAGGTGCTGCGGACCGCACCAGGAGCCAGACCGCCCACAGAGTGAGCGCGAACAGCGGCACACCCATCGCGAGCTTGGCGGTTCCTAGCGCCGCGATCGAGCCGGAGAGATACAGGGGCAGCTGCACGGCGAGCCGGAGCAGGAACATGCCCGCGACCAGCGCGGTGGCCCACTGCATGGTGCGCATGACGCGCGGATCCTGTCGCCACGACGCACCCCAGCCCTTGAACATCCCCACGATGATGCCCACCAACGGCCGCCCCACGAGCATGGTCAGCAGCGCCGCCGCAGCGTAGGCGGCGTTGGCCCACAGCCCTGGCACGAAGTAGCCGCCGGCGTCACCCGAACGCCATGCCCAGATCGCACCGATGCCCACGCCTAGCACCCCGGCGAGAGCCTGCTGGATGCTCGAACGTTGAACCAGGCGCACCGCGACGAGTACGACCACCGTGACAACCGAGGCGATGACGGGGATGCGGAATCCTCCCCAGCCCAGGTAGGCGACCACGAACACCACTCCGGGCGCCGCGGACTCGACGAAGCCTCGCCAGCCGCCCATGGCATCGGCCATCGAGAACTCTTCGCCGCCGATGAGCTGGCCCATGCGCGAGGCCTGGGCTGGGACGGGAGTGCTGGGCTCGTCCCCTGGTGAGCCACCGTCGGTCAGACCGTCGAGTCGGTTCACGCGGAGGTCTTCGTCCCTCGGCTCAGCCATCAGCCGAGCTCAAAGCGTGGGTTGTACAGCCTCAGCAGCGCGTCTGAAGGGCAGACTCGGCCCTCGAGACGTATCCGGGCGCCGGGCTCGACTCCCGCGATGGCGCGCCTGCCCATGAACACCGCCTCAACCCGGCCGGTGCCGTCGTCGACACGTGCCGTCAGGGTGGGTGCCGCATCGCGCGGCTCTACCTGGATCGACACGATGCGTCCCGACACGGCAGCCATGTCGCGTGGCCGCAGTTGGGAGATGGGGGTCGCCTTGTCGATCACGATGCCTCGACGGGGCCCGATGCTGCGGGGGAGCCCGATGCCGCGGCGGTGCCGGTCGACCCGAACCCGCCTTCGCCGCGGTGGGATCCTGGAAGGGACTCGACGGCGACGAACGAGGCGTGTTCGACCCGCTGAATCACCAGCTGTGCGATGCGGTCGCCGCGTCGCAGCGTCACCGTCTCGTGCGGGTCGGTGTTGAGCAGGGTCACGGCAAGTTCGCCGCGGTAGCCCGCGTCTACCGTGCCGGGAGCGTTGACGATTGTCACGCCGTGCCGGGCTGCCAGCCCGGAGCGAGGGTGAACGAACGCCGCATACCCGGCGGGTAGGGCGATCCGCAGCCCGGTTGGCACCGTGGCGCGCGCGCCTGGGGCCAACGACACGTCGACACGGGTGGTGATGTCGGCGCCGGCGTCTCCCGGGTGGGAGTACGCCGGCAGCGGCACATCTGGTTCCGTCGTGCTGACGAGCACGTCGAGCGAAGTCATCGTGAGCCGACCGTCAGGCCGCGCACTCCGAGCAGATCGGCTGGTCGTCCTTGAACGTAGCCAGCTGGCTGCGGTGGTGGACGAGGAAGCAGGACATGCACGTGAACTCGTCCTGCTGGGCAGGGAGAACGCGCACCGAGAGCTCTTCGCCTGACAGGTCGGCGCCTGGCAGCTCGAATCCCTCGGCCGCCTCGGCCTCGTCCTCGTCGACGACTCCCGACGTCTTGTCGTTGCGGCGGGCCTTCAACTCCTCAATGGAGTCGGCCGACACCTCGTCGTCGGTCTTGCGAGGTGCGTCGTAGTCGGTTGCCATCAGGCAGTAATCCCTTCACCGGTGGTGTGTGAGTACTCAATGCTCATGCCGGTGGTTTTGTTCCCTCCGAGCGCACGCATTCTGCACCAATTTTCGTGGGAAAGCGACTCTAGGCCCGCGCGCCGTCCCACGAGCGGTCGGCGCCGGCCTCCACCAGGGCGTCCCTGAGGTCTTCCCATACCTGTGGCATCGCCGCGATCGTCAGCCGCTGGTCGGGTGGTCCGCCATCGATTCCCGCGACTCTTACCCCTGCTTCTTGGGCGATCAGGGCCGCCGCCGCAAAGTCCCACGGGTGCAGCCCGTGCTCGTAATACGCGTCCAGTTGCCCCGCGGCCACCAGGCACAGGTCAACCGCCGCTGCCCCGAGCCTGCGGATATCGCGCACTCGCCCCAACATGCCCGTGACGATCTCGCCCTGGCGGACGCGATGCTCCGCCACGTACTGGAACCCAGTCGCCAACAGCGTGCCGTCGAGCCCGGGCGCCGAGGTTCGCCGCAGGGTCTCGCCGTCGCGCCACGCTCCCCCACCTCTGCACGCGGACCACAGCGTCCCCGACCCGTCGCGCACCGCGCCGGCCAACGGAGTCCACGCGCGCGGCGTGGGCTCGCCGGAGACGGCCGCGACCGACACCGCGAAGTGCGGAAGACCGTAGAGGTAGTTGACCGTGCCGTCGATCGGGTCCAAGACCCAGGTGATCCCTGACGTGCCCGGAACGTCGTCGCCCTCCTCCCCCAAGATCGCGTCGTCGGGGCGCAACTCGGCCAGCCGTTCGCGCAGCAGCCGCTCGGCCAGGACATCCATCTGAGTCACGATGTCGATCGGGCTCGACTTGGTGGCCGCTACCTCAGCGCCGTCCCGGCCGTCGATGATGAGCGTGGCGGTCTCGGCCGCGATGGCGCGTGCGACGTGCATGAGGGACTCGGGTGTGGTCATGACGTCCATCGTGCCGCACGCGTGCGGCGAGGGCCCTCGTGCACCGGCGGCGCGCCGGGCGCGGCGTCCTGCGAAGCGTGGGCGTGCGTGGCAGGCTGAGGCCATGACTCGACTGTCCCTGGTGCGCGCGGGCGAAGAAGGTGACCACCTCATCGTCGCGACAGAGTCCGGCGAAGAGTTCGAGCTGCCTCTCACCGACGACCTGCGCCGCACCGTTGCCCTCACCCGTCCCCGCGTGCGGGCCAACCACCCTCACGACCAGGAGCGCACCGCCAGCTCTCTCAGCCCCAAGGAGATCCAGCAGCGCATCCGCAGCGGTCTCGACGCGCGTGAACTGGCCGAACTGACCGGAGAGCCCTACGAGGCGCTGGAGCGCTACGAGCCGCCCGTGCTCGCCGAACGTGCGTACATTGCGGAGCTCGCCCGCGCCACCAGGATCGGACGCGACAGCGGAGCCCCCGTGCTCGCTGACCTCGTGACGGACAGGCTCGCGAGTCGAGGCGTCGATCCCGAGGCCGTGGTGTGGGACGCCTGGCGCGAGGTCGACGAACCGTGGCTCGTCGCCGTGGACTTCACCGTCGACGGCCGCAACGTGCGCGCCCTGTGGGAGTTCGACCACACCGTGCGCGCCGTGACCGCTCAGGACGACGAGTCGCGTTGGCTCACCGAGACGGAGTTGCTCGACGTGCCGATCCCTCGGCGGCACCTCAGCGCAGTGCGCCCCGAGCAGGACGACGCGCCGTTGGACCAGACGCGACCGCTGATGCCCATCGCGCCGGACGCCGATGACGCGGA
>JBKBNW010000124.1:0-5978 GCA_046295115.1 Demequina sp. | reverse complement strand
ACCGTCGTGGTGAGCCACGTCTCGAGCTCGGCACCCGACGAGGTCCAATGCGCGAAACCACCCTCGTAACGCGTCAGCGTGCCTTCGTCCTCACCGGGACCGGGCAGCGCCACTGCGGGCACCGCCTTGACCGCGGCCGATGCGCGGGCGAAGGCCATCGACCTCCTCACCCGGTTCGGGCTTGGGGACAAGGTCGAGGACTACCCGGACCGGCTGTCGGGAGGCCAGCAGCAACGCGTCGCGATCGTGCGCGCCATCCTCACGGACCCCGAGCTGCTGCTGCTCGACGAGATCACCTCGGCGCTCGACCCGCAGCTCGTGGGCGAGGTGCTGGACCTGGTGCGCAGCCTCAAGGAGGCCGGGTCGACCATCCTGATGGCGACGCATGAGATGTCGTTCGCGCGCGGAGTCGCCGATCGCATCGTGTTCATGCACCAGGGACGCATCCTTGAGGAGGGCACGCCCGAGCAGGTGCTCGACAACCCTCGGGAGGATGCCACGCGTGAGTTCTTGTCGCGCGTGATGCGCCGCTAGCGCACTGTCATCAGTCCCGCATCGACTCCTGGATGTCGCCCAGGTCGATCTCGTGCGTGGGGGCGACATCATCGTTGACGTTGGCGGGCAGTGACGGGCGAATGACGGTCCCGTCCGCGCGCACCGTACCGTGGTAGGCGGTCGCGTCGGGCGCGCCCGGCAGGTGCGGGCCCTGCCCGTCGAGCGGCACGATCAGCGGCCGCAACTGCGTGAGAGAGAACCGCTCGCCGCGCACCTCCACCGACAGCCCAGGCCCCTCCTCGACCGTGAACGTGACGTCCTCCTGACGCACCGTCACCCGCACGCGTGTGCCGTGCTGGCTGAGTTTGAACGTGAGCGACTCCCAGCCCTCGGGCAAGCGCGGGTCGAACTTGAGCACATCGGTCTGATCGCGGAACCCGCCGAAGCCGTACACCAGCGCCGACCACACCCCGCCCGTCGACGCGACGTGCACGCCGTCGGACGCATTGGAGTGCAGGTCCCCGAGGTCCACGTACAGGCTGTCCCAGAAGTAGCGCAGCGCCAGGTCGTGGTAGCCGACCTCCGCGGCGATGATCGACTGCACCACACCGGACAGCGTCGAGTCCCCGGTAGTGATGGGGTCGTAGTAGTCGAAGTCGGCCTTCTTTTGCTCCGCCGTGAAGTCCTCCCCCTGGAGGAACAGGGCGAGCACCACGTCGGCCTGCTTGAGCACCTGGAAGCGGTAGATCACCAGCGGATGGAAGTGCAGCAGCAGCGGCCGCTTCTCCGCCGGAGTGTTCGCCAGGTCCCAGACCTCGCGCTCGTTGAACAGCGCGTCCTGCGGGTGGATGCCCAGCTGCTCGTCCCACAGGATCGCCATCCCGTCCGCAGCCCGCTCCCACTCGCGCACCTCCTGCTCTGAAACCTCGAGGCGGGACACCAGGCGTGAGTACTGGTCCGGCCACCGGTCCTGGAGCTTGCGCACGCTCTCGGCCGCGCAGCGCAGGTTGAACCGCGCCATCACGTTCGTATACAGGTTGTCGTTGACGACGGTGGTGTACTCGTCGGGTCCCGTCACCCCGTGAATGCGGAAGGACTCGCCGTTGCCGGGGACCCGGCGCCAGAACCCCAGGTCCGCCCACATGCGGGCGGTCTGCACCAGGATGTCGATGCCCTCGCGGGCCAAGAAGTCGTCGTCGCCGGTGGCGCGCACGTACTTGTCGATCGCATAGGCGATGTCGGCGTCGATGTGGTACTGCGCGGTTCCCGCCGCGTAGTAGGCGGAGGCCTCCTCGCCATTGATGGTGCGCCATGGGTAGAGCGCACCATTTTGTGCGAGTTCACCCGCCCGACGCTCAGCGAAGCCGAGCATCCGGTAGCGGTAGCGCAGCGCGTTGCGCGCGATCACCGGTGAGGTGTACGTGAAGAACGGCAGCGCGTAGATCTCGGAGTCCCAGAAGTAGTGCCCCCCGTACCCGGAGCCCGTGACTCCCTTCGCCGCGATGCCGTGGCCGTCGCCGCGGGCGGCGGCCTGCGCGAGCTGATACAGGTTCCAGCGCACGGCCTGCTGGATGCCGTCGTTGCCCTCGATCTCCACGTCCGAGCGATCCCAGAAGTCGCTCAGCCACTCGCGCTGGTCCTCGAACTGGGCGGTGATCCCCTCCGACCGCACGCGGTCGAGGGTGCGGTTGCATCGGTCGGCCAACTCGCGCGCAGGCACCCCTCGCGAGGTGTGATAGCTCACCACCTTGGTGAGCGAGAAGGTTTGGCCGGGCTTGGCGCGGGCGCGGAACACGTGCTTGGCGTAGTCCTGCTCCACCTCGGTGACGCGGTCGTACTCGTCCTCGAAGTCGACCCAGTGCTCCATCGCCGTCGCGAGCGTCATCCTCGAACTCGCGGTCTCGTAGCCCAGCAGGACCCGGTCGCCCTCGGCGTGGTGCAGCCGCGGCTCGAGCACGCGTGCCTCGAGCTTGCCCGCCTTGCGGGGGTCGGCGATGACGTCCGGGGCCGGGTTGGCGCGGTACTCATCGAGGCCGGCCTGGCGGTTCAGCAACTGGGACGAGATCGCGATGGGCGCCTCTTCATCCAGCAGCGTGACGTCGAAGGTCATCACCGCGAGATGACGCTGCGCGAACGACACCATGCGGCGGGAGCGCACTCGCACGCGGTTGCCAGAAGGGGTGCGCCACAGCAGGTCGCGTGACAGTACGCCGTCGCGCATGTCGAGCACGCGCGAGTAACTCACCAGGTCCGCGACGGACAGCAGCAGCGGCTCGTCGTTGACGTACAGCCGGATGATCTTGGGGTCGGGCACATTGACGATGGTCTGCCCGGTCCGCGCGAAGCCGTAGGCCTCCTCGGCGTGGAGGATTTTCCAGGTCTCGTGGAAGCCGTTGATGAACGTGCCGTGCGCGTGCACGTCGTGGCCGTCCTCGATATTGCCGCGCAGTCCCAGGTAGCCGTTGCCCACGGCGAACAGCGTCTCCGTGACGCCGATGTCCTTCTTGGAGAACTCGGTCTCGACCAGCCGCCACGGGTCGACGGGGAACCGCAGGCGATCCAGGTAGTTCGGGGCGCTGGTGTCGCCGATGGTGCGCTTCGCGGCCTTCACTGTTCGATCAGCTCCGCGAGGTCGCTCACCACGAGGTCGGCACCGTTGTCGATGAGCGCGTCGACGCCCGCCCCGCGGTCCACCCCGACCACCAGGCCGAAGTCGCCGGCGGCGCCCGCCTGCACCCCCGACAGTGCGTCCTCCACCACCACCGAGTCCTCGTCGGCCACGCCGAGTCGGCGCGCGGCGAGGGAGAACATGTCCGGGGCGGGCTTGCCCGCGATGCCCTCGGTCGCGACGACGTTGCCGTCCACCACGACCTCGAACCGGTGCGCGAGCCCGGCCGCCGCCAGTACCGCAGGGGCGTTGCGCGAACTCGACACGACCGCCATCGCCACGCCCAGCGACTCGAGCCGGTCCATGAGCGCGACCGATCCGGGATACGCGTCGACGCCCTCCTCGTGCAGGATCGCCGCGAAGGCGTCGTTCTTGGTGTTGCCGACTCCGCAGATGGTCTCGGTGCCTGGCGCATCGGCCGGGCTGCCCTCAGGAAGGAGGACTCCGCGCGATGCCAGACACGCGCGCACGCCGTCGTAGCGGGGCTTGCCATCCACGTACGCGAAGTAGTCGGCGTCGGAGTACTCCGGCGTGATGCCGTGAGCCGTGAAGTAATCCGTGAACATGCGGCGCCAGGCCGACATGTGCACCTCGGCGGTGGGCGTCAGGACGCCGTCGAGGTCGAACAGCGCGGCGCTAAAGCGGCGGTCCTCCCACTGCGGGATGGCCCAGGCGTGGTGCATCGTGGTCACACGTTCTCCCTCATGCGGTGCTCAGTAACGGTATGGCGCGGGCATGACGGCGGAGCCTGCCACCGGCACTCCTGATAGTAGTGACGGGGCGGCGGAGATGTGTCCATTGTGCGCCCATTGGGTATCTGAACGAGCGGCGCTACGGCTTGGTGTGGAAGCGCTGCTGAGCGGCCTCAAGGCCGCCGCCGAGGATAGCCTCGACCGCATCGGCCGCATCGTCAATCAGCAGCGGCAGTTCCTTGCGCTCGGCGGCCGTGAACGGCTTGAGCACATAGGCGGCCGGGTCCATGCGACCGGGTGGACGGCCAATGCCGACCCGAACTCGCACGTAGTCGGGGGTGTCGAGCGCCTTGGCGACGTCCTTCAGACCGTTGTGGCCGCCCGCACCGCCGCCGCGCTTGAGGCGCAGGGTCCCGAACGGGAGGTCGAGTTCGTCGTGGACGACGATCACGGAGGTGGGCTCGACCGAGTGGTACTTGGCGAGCGCCGACACCGGCCCGCCGCTCACATTCATGTACGACATCGGCACGCCGATCACCACGGCCTCTCCCGCGAGCCGGACGTTCGCCGAGCGGGTGCGCGTCTTCTTGTGCACCGACAGCGACGCCGCGCCCCGGCGGACGAGCTCCTCCACCACCATCTGGCCCACGTTGTGGCGGGTGGCGGCGTACTCCTCGCCCGGGTTGCCCAGGCCCACTACGAGCGCACTCATGCTCTCCCCCGTCGGTGCGTGCTGTACGCGAAACGCCCGCCACCAGGGGTGACGGGCGCCTCGCATGTGCGGAACTTAGTTCTCGTTGTCCGAGGACTCGTCCTCGGCGGTGCGCTTGGCGTCCTCCACCTCGGCGGCGACGGCGGCGTCTGCCACCTCGTCCTCGACGGAGGTACGGGGCACCGAGATGTGCACGATCAGCTGCTCGGGGTCGCCATCCAGCTCCGAGCCCTTGGGGAGCGTGATGTCGCCGGCCAGCAGCTTGTCGCCGTCGTCCATGCCCTCGATCGACACGGTGATGTACTCGGGCAGGTGGGTCGCCTCGGCGAGAATCTGCAGCGAGTTGATCTCGAGCACGTGGATGGTGCCGGGGGCGGATTCGCCCTCGAGGTGCACGGGCACGTCGACGATGATCTTCTCGCCCTTCTTCACGATCAGCAGGTCCACGTGGACGATGAGCGGCTTGATCGGGTCGCGCTGCACGTCCTTGGCGATCGCGAGCGTCTTCTCACCGTCGATCTCGATGGTCAGCAGGGCGTTGGGGTTCTTCAGCGCCATCATGGTCTCGTGGCCCGGGAGCACGATGTGGTCGGGCTCCGTGCCGTGGCCGTAGAGCACGGCGGGGATCTTGTTCGCGGCACGGATGCGGCGCGCGAAACCCTTGCCGAATTCGGTGCGGTGCTCGGCTGCGAGCGTCAACTTGTCAGACATGGGGTTCTCCTCGGGATCGGTCAGATGTGTGGCCAGGGCAAGGCAGGCGCAAACAGGCATCTGCCGCGTCGATCACGGAGAGCCCTGAAGGCCTCCCTCGCCGAGGAACCTCGACAGTCTACCCTGTCGCGCCTCCCACGCGCGTCGGCCACGGTCTCCACGAGTGCCTCGATGCGCGCACGCCCGAACCCACTCGAGTCTCGCTCCAACTCCCGGCCGAGCCTCATCGTCGCCGCCGGGAGGTCTTGTACCCTGATCAACGACTCGACGAGGGGTGAACAGGGCGGTGGCACGCAAGAGCAACGGATCGGCAACGATCCGCGACGTCGCGCAACGAGCAGGCGTTTCAGCTAAGACCGTCTCCAACGTTCTCAACGGCTACCAGTACATCCGGCCCGAGACCAGAAAGCGCGTGGACGACGCCATCCGCGAACTCAAATACCACGTGAATGTCTCCGCGCGGAACCTGAGTCGCGGTAGGACCGGTGCGATCGCGCTGGTCCTTCCTTCCCTACGGGCCGCATACTTCGCCGAACTTGCCGATGCGGTCATGCACGAAGCATCGAAGGTCGGTCTCACGGTGCTCATCGAGCAGACCAACGACGAGCGCGACCGGGAGTTCCGGGTCTTGGACGGCAGTTACCGGTCGCGGTTCGACGGCGTGCTCTACTCACCACTGGCCATGCAACAAAAGGACGTC
>JBKBNW010000123.1:0-5980 GCA_046295115.1 Demequina sp. | reverse complement strand
GAGCTTTGGCGGACACACCTACGCGTGGGCATCCCCTCAGGTGATCGGGCTCATCGCGATCACAGTGGTGGCAGGGGTGGCCTTCGTTTTCGTCGAGCGCAGGGCACCTGAGCCCGTGATGCCGCTGACGCTGTTCCGCCGCCGCAACTTCGTGATTCCCACCGCCGCTGGGCTGCTGGTGGGGGTGGGCATGTTTGGCACGCTCGGGTACATGCCTACCTACCTGCAGATGGTGGCCGGGGTGAGCGCGACCGCGGCCGGCCTGCTGATGGCTCCGATGATGGGCGCGATGCTCGTGACCTCGATCGCTGCGGGGCGGGCGGTGACGCGGACGGGCCGCTACAAGACGCTGCCCATCGTGGGCTCGGTGTTCATCGCCGCGGGCCTGTACCTGCTGTCGACCCTGAGTGCGGACGGGGCACTCTGGCATGTGTGCGCGTACCTGGCGGTGCTCGGCACGGGGCTCGGCCTGTCCATGCAGATCCTGGTGCTGGTGGTGCAGAACACCTTCCCGATCTCCATGGTCGGCACGGCCACCGCCTCGAACAACTACTTCCGTCAGATTGGCGCGTCGCTCGGCACCGCGATCGTGGGTGCGCTGTTCACGGAGCGACTCGTACGACTGCTTGGTGACCGGTTGCCCGCGGGTGGGGTCGGCATCGAGGGTGGCGCCAACTCGCTCACGCCCGCGCTCGTCCAGCAGTTGCCCGAGGGGCTGAGCGACGTGATCGTGGGGGCGTACAACGACGCGCTCACGCCGGTGTTTCTGCTGATGGTGCCGCTGGCCCTGCTGTCGCTGCTGCTGTTGTTCTTCGTCAAGGAGGTGCCGCTGGCCACGCGGATCGAGCGCGAGGTCGCGACGGACATCCCCGACGCCCAGGCGCATTCCGGTGCCGCCAACCGCGAGGCGGACCTGGTCCCCGCCCGCCCCTCCTCGTAGGAACCTCAGTACTCTCTGGCCTGGCCCCACGCCTCCTGTAGGAACCTCAGTACTCACGGCACCCGCCCGACCACCCCTGTAGGAACCCCACTACTCTGCACCCCGACGCCAAGTTGAAAAGAAACACTTGCAAAGAGTTCTTTGCAAGTCTACGGTGGCACTCATGACCGCACCTCAGCGCCGCCTCGACGCCGCCGCACTCAAGGGACTCGCGCACCCGCTGCGCGTGGACATCCTCGACAGCCTCGTGATGGCGGGCCCCGCCACAGCGTCGTTGCTCGCGCAGCGGCTCAGCGAATCCTCCGGCGCGACGAGCTACCACCTGCGCCAACTCGCCCGACATGGGTTCGTGGAGGAGGACCCGGACCGCGGCACCGGACGTGAGCGGTGGTGGCGAATGGTGCCGGGGGGAGTGACCCTGGCCGCCACCGAGATGCGGGGCAACAGGGCGGCGATGGAATCCACGATGCTCGTTGCACGCCAGTTCGCGGACCAGCGGGCCCGGCACATCGACCGATTCTTGCGTCAGGGGGAGGCCGAACTCGGGTCCGAGTGGGTCGACTCCTCGATCCTGAGCTCAGCTACCGTCCGCTTGACGCGCGCGGAACTCGACGAACTCAGCACGGCTGTGGAGGCCTTCGTCGAGGACCAGCTGGCGCCGTACCGCGGTCGTGACGAACCCAGTCAGAGCCAAGTCGTCGCACTTCACGTGAACGCCTTCCCCGTGGTGGGTCTCGACGGAGGTACGCCCGAATGAGCGCCCCCGAGGGCGCCCCGGCGCAGCCGGCCGCACTTGGCAAGGACTTCCAGCGGCTGTGGGGCGCGGCCATCGGCTCCAACCTCGCGGACGGGATCTCGCGGCTCGCGATTCCGCTGGCCGCCGTCACGCTCACCACCGACCCGGTCGCCATCTCGGTGTTCACGGCGCTTGCGTACGTGCCGTGGCTGTTCTTCGGTGTGCCGTCGGGGATGATCGTCGACCGCGTGGACCGCCGCTACGCGATGGCCGCCGCCTCCGGGCTGCGGGTGCTCGCGGCGGCTGCGGTGGCGCTCGCGATCGCGACGGACCAGATCACCCTGCTGGTGCTCGGTGCCGCGGTCGTGGTGTTCGGCATCGGTGAGACGCTCTTCGACAACGCCACCAATGCCGTGCTGCCGTCGCTGGTACGGCGCAACGGGCTCGACAAGGCCAACGGGCGCATCCAGGCCGCGCAGGTGGGCGTGGACATGTTCGTCGCGCAGCCCGTCGCCGGCATCCTGTTCTCAGTCGCCGTCGTCCTGCCGATGATCGTCAGCGGCGCCGGCTACCTCATCGCCGGAGCGCTCGTGCTGCTACTGCCCGTCGCGGCGGCGCGCGCGAGCCGGTCCGGCGTGCATTCGGCCGATGCGCGGGACGGCGGCCTGCCTTCCGAGCCTCACGCTCCGGTTCCGCTGCGCGCCGCGCTCGGCTTTCTCTGGCATCACCAGTACCTGCGTTCGATGGTGATGGTCACGTCGCTCGTGGGCGGGTTCCTGGCCTTCGCCCAGGCGATCACCGTGCTGCTCTTCGTGGAGCGCTACGGTGTCACGGCGCAGCTGGTCGGCCTCGTCACCGGGGGCATCGGGCTCGGGGGAGTGGCGGGGGCCCTGACGGCCGGCACGGTCGTTGCCCGCCTGGGTCGCGGGCGGACGATGCTGGGGGCGGTGATCGCGGGCGGACTGGGCCTCGTCGGCGTGGGGCTCTCACCCAATGCGTGGCTCGCCGTGATCGCCTACGCCGTGAGCGCGTACGGGATCGCGATGTGGAACGTTCCGTGGGGGTCGCTTCGCCAGGCGATCATCCCCGGTCACATGCTGGGTCGAGTGCTCGGCGCCGCACGCACGATCGCGTGGGGGCTCATGCCCATCGCGAGCCTGCTCGGAGGATGGGCGGCGCGCATCGACCTGCAGTTGCCGTACCTCGTGGGTGGTGGGGCCTCCGTGCTGGTCGCCCTGCTTGCCGCGCGCTTGCTGCTGAGCGCCGATGCGCACATGCCGGCCGACGAGTCGGACGTGGCGGTGGCAGCAGACGCTCTCGACGATGCCGCAAAGCCGGCGGGCGCGGGAGTCACGGTTCCGCAAGCCCCGCGGCGGTCTTAGGGCGCAACCGTGTCAATCCCGCGGTGCTGTCCGCGCCCCAGTGTGCCGTCCCCAACCGGCGGCGCACCCCGCCGATCCCCAGCCGCTCGAGCCCGCCCGCGCATCGGCCGGGTGACCCCGCCACCGTGGTCCCCGGAGGTGGGACATGGCGGCGAAGGACGCGGTCGGCAAGCACGGGGAGAACGTGGTGGCGCGGGCTCTGGTGGACGACGGCTGGGAGGTGTTGGCCCGTAACTGGCGCACCGCGCGCGGCGAGATCGACATCGTGGCGGTGGACGGGGACGCGGCCGTCGCGGTCGAGGTCAAGACCCGCCGCACCGACGCGTGCGGCTCGCCGCTCGAGGCCGTGACCCCGGCCAAGGTCGCCCGCCTGCGCGGGCTGCTCGCGGCGTGGCTCACGCAACAAGAGCGCACCTTCGACGCCGTTCGGATCGACGTGGTGGCCGTCACCCTGCCCGCCGCGGGCGCCGCCCGGCTCGAACACGTGAGGGGCGTCGAGTGATCGGCCGGGCGCGCGCGATCGTGCTCGCCGGCCTGCACGGCCACGTCGTGGACGTCGAGGCGCACATCGGGTCGAGCCTGCCCGCCTTCACCATCGTGGGACTGCCCGATGCGTCGCTCACCGAGGCACGGGACCGCGTGCGCGCCGCTGTCGCGAGCTCCGGGCTGTCTTGGCCCCAGCGGCGCATCACGGTGAACCTGTCGCCTGCCTCCCTGCCCAAGCGCGGCTCGGCGACCGACCTCGCGATCGCGGTGGCGGTACTCGCGGCGGCTGGCATGATCGACCCGGCGAGGGCCGCCGCGGGCGCCCACCTGGGCGAGCTCGGGCTCGACGGGCGGGTCCGGCCAATCGCCGGGGTGCTGCCGGCGGTTGCAGCGGCGGTCGAGGCGGGGCTGACATCCGTCTCGGTGCCGTGGGCCAATGCGGACGAGGCGCGGCTCGTGCCCGGGGCCGAGGTACGTGCGGTGTCGTCGCTCGCCGAACTCGCGCGGGCGTACGGCAGCGCCGATGCGGTGGTGACGGCTACCGAGCCGGTGGCCGCGCCCGCGCGCCCGCCGGTCACTGCCAGCCGTGTCGACCTCAGCGACGTCAGGGGCCAGGGCGAGGCGCGCTGGGCGCTCGAGGTCGCCGCCGCGGGCGGGCACCATCTGCTCATGACCGGCCCGCCGGGAGCGGGCAAGACGATGCTGGCGTGCCGGCTCCCCGGAGTGCTGCCGCCCCTCGCGGACGCCGATGCGGTCGCTGCCACCTCGATTCATTCGCTCGCCGGGTCGCTCGATGTCTCCAACGGGCTGATGCGCCGGGCACCGTTTGAGGCGCCGCACCATTCCGCATCTGCTGCGGCGATCGTTGGCGGGGGCAGCGGCCTCGCTCGCCCGGGCGCGATTTCCCGGGCCCACGCCGGGGTGCTGTTCCTGGACGAGGCGCCCGAGTTCCCGGCGCGGGTCCTGCAGACGCTGCGCCAACCCCTCGAAAGCGGCGAGATCGTGCTCCACCGGGCGAGCGGGGCGACGCGCTATCCCGCCCGGTTCCAGCTGGTGCTCGCCGCGAACCCGTGCCCCTGTGGCCACTTCTATGGCGACGGCAAGCGCTGCACCTGCAGCGCAATCATTCGGCGTCGGTACTTTGGCCGACTATCAGGGCCCCTGCTGGACCGGGTCGACATCCAGGTCGATGTCTATCCGGTCAAGCGCGGCGCGGACCAGCCGGGCGAGAGCACGGCGGCCGTGGCCGCGCGGGTGGCGAGCGCGCGGGAGAGGGCCCAGGAGCGCCTTGCCGTGCACGGGTGGACGCTCAACTCCCAGGCCTCGGGCGCGTGGCTGCGCCGCCACACCCCCGGCTCTGCAGTGGCGCCGGTGTGGCGAGCGCTGGATACCGGCGCGCTCTCGGCGCGGGGGGCTGACCGCGCTCTGCGATTGGCCTGGACGCTGGCGGACCTGCGGGGCGCCCAGGAGCCTGGTGCGGATGACGTCGCGCAGGCCATGACGCTGCGCTCGCGGGGGACCGCCGCGTGAGCGCCGACGCCTGGATCGAATGGAGCGCCCTGGCGGAACCCGCCGATAAGGCGGCGGGCTGGCTCGTCGAGACGCTCGGCCCCGATGCCGCTCGGGAGTGGCTGGACGTGGCGGCGACCGATGTCGTATCGGCCACCTTCATGCTCGCCGGCAGTGCGCCCGAGGCGACCCTCACCGAGGTGGTCCGGGCGAGCGAGAGATGGGCGCGCAGGCGGGATGGCGCGCAAGCCTCCCACCTGCTTGAACGCGCCGCGCAGTGCGGTGCCCGGGTGGTGGTCAGGGGTGACGAGGAATGGCCGGAGGGGGTGGACTCATGGGGGATCGAGGCCCCGTTCGCGTTGTGGGTACGCGGGACGCAACCGCTGGCCACCCTGTTCCGGCACTCGATCGCGATCGTGGGTGCGCGGTCGTCCACGTCCTATGGCGAGCACGTCGCGGGCACCATCGCGGCGCATGCTGCGGATTGCGGTTGGTCGGTGGTGTCCGGCGGCGCGTATGGGATCGACGCCGCCGCCCACCGGGGTGCCCTTGCCGCCGGCGGTCGCACGCTCGCGGTCATGGCGGGTGGAGTGGACCGCCTGTATCCGGCTGGAAACCACGACCTGCTGGCTCGTGTGCTCGACCACGGGGCCGTGGTGAGCGAGGTGCCTCCGGGGTGGGCCCCGCATCGGTCGCGATTCTTGACGCGCAATCGGCTCATTGCGTGCGCGACCGCCACCGTCGTGATCGAGGCGGCGGGCCGCTCGGGCGCGCTGAGCACCGCGAACCGCGCCGCACAGATCGCTCGGCCGGTGGCAGCAGTCCCGGGCCCCGTCACGAGCGCGAGCTCGGCGGGCTGCCACGAGCTGATTCGCGCGGGCGCGGCAGTGTTGGTGACCGATGGCAGCGATGTCATCGAGTTGGCGG
>JBKBNW010000122.1:0-6035 GCA_046295115.1 Demequina sp. | reverse complement strand
CGCTTATAGCCGTACATGACCAAGTCCGGGGCTTGGTCCCCGACCACCGCGCGAAGCCTGTCCAGCGCGCCTGCCGCGAGATAATCGTCTCCATCGAGAAAAACAACGTACTCCCCTTGCGCGTGCGCAAGTCCCAGGTTCCGCGCGCGCCCGAGGCCAATGTTCGCTGGTGGCCGAATGACCCTTACGCTCTCGTAGAGCGTTCCCAGCTCGTCCGCAAGGGCTGAGGTCCCGTCAGTCGATCGGTCGTCTACAACGATGACTTCGGTGCGATCGTCGAAGGCTACCGACATCACGGCCTGCCGCAGGTACCCCTGGACGTTATAGGCGGGGATGACGACGGAAAACTCAGCCTCGATCAATGATCACTTCTCTCGCAATGGCGGTCGGCACGGGTGGACGTGGCACTCTGCTCGATCTGGCGAGCGCCGCTCGCCCTTGGCGAGGCATCCGAATGGGGGCAATCTTCTCATGGGGCGGGCGTGGCAGGTCGCTGAGCGGCGCTGTGCTCCTTGTCTAGCCAGAGGCGCGCACGGGCCGTCTGGCGGGCAAATGCCTCGTCGTCCGCACCGAGTTCCCTCACGACGCGCACCACCTCCACAGGCGTACATGTCACTACCGCGTCGCCGAGAGCGCCTGGGGGCGGTCCTGCGAAAATGACCACCCTGCCGAAGCTCATCGCCATACGGATGAGCCGATGCTCCGTTGCGTCCAGCGGACCGGCGCGTCCCACAACGTAGAAGTCGAGCTGTTGCATGAAGACTGGGATCGATATCTCATCGTGGCTGAACATGCACCAGCGGCGCGGCTGCCTCCCGAGTTGTTGGGTTGCCGGCCCCAAGTGACCCAGCACCCGCACGTCTAGGGCGCCATCCTCGGGATACGTCGCCGCAGTGTCCGCCGCTGTACCGGGCCACGCCAAGGGCAGGTGGCTGCCGATGCGCCCCACCACTGGCAGGTGGTGCCGAGGGCGTGGAGCGATCGACGGAGTGACCGTGTCGCCCGTGATGGGCAGTACCTCGACCGAGTCAAACAGCCCACAGGCACGAATCTGAGGCGCCATGTCAGCTTGAGGGACCATCAGGCGCGTAGGTACCGCGCCCACGAGACTCTCCGTCGCAGCGACACAGTCGACGGCGCTCCACCGTCCGCCACTGACGGCCTCTACCGGCGCGTCATCGCTGACGAGCAGTACCTCTGAGCACTCGATATCCCATCTTGTGCGCTCCGCGAACTGCATGAGTTCGGCGCTCGCAATCACGGCGAGCCTCGTCGTAGTGGACTCTCCAGGAAGCACTCGCCGGAGCGTCACGCCGTCTAAACGACGCCGCACGTCATCGTCGATGAAACTGCGCTTGCCCGCCGCCCCGCGGTACGGAGTGTCGAGGTGGACAATGCCGACCCGCCCGCCGGAGGTCAGCGCAGAACGGAGGAGTTGTGCAGCAGGTGACAGGTAGTAGAACTCACGCGAGAAGTCTCCGATGATGACGACGTCATAGTGCCTCGTGGTTTTTTCGGCGGGGTGGAGCATCCGCTCCGGAGCGGGGAAGGGCCGCGGGGAACCAACGCGCGCTTGTTCCCATGTGCCTCGACCAAGGCCCCGATGCCACCACGATGCAGCCTCCGCATACTCAGACCTCGCTGGATGCACCCAACCGGGCCGGATCTCCGAACGGGAGAGAGAGTTCTCGGTCAGGCGCATGAAGGCTAGTGGTTCGCGAAGCACGACCCTGCTGTTGGGTGCAACTACGTCGAGACGGCGAATCAACTCCGTGTCGGCCCCCTTGCGCACCTCGTCAAAGCCTCCAATATCCCGGAGGTCTGCCGCCCGCGCCATCAGCGTCGAGGAGCCGAGCACACGGGTGCGACGACCCCCGAACTGGGCGTGCAACTGATCTGTGAGATGTAACGCGTAGCTCATCGTGACGTGCGTCATTGGGTTCCCAAGGAGCGGCGAGACCTGGCGCGCTAAGCGCTCGGGATGCGACCAGTCATCGTCGTCTTGGAAGGTGATGAATGAGCCCTGGGAGAGCGAGATACCCCGGTTACGAGCGGCGTAGGTGCCCTTGTTGACCTCTTGATGGACCACGCGTATGCGTGGGTCGAGGGCTTCTACCTCGTCAAGCAACTCTCGGTACTCGTAGCCTGAGCAGTCGTCGATGACCAAGAGCTCCCAGTCCGCCCACGTCTGAGCGATCACAGAGCGAACAGCCGTGAGGAGCGTGGCACCACGCTGGAACGTGGACATGATGACGCTGATCAACGGCCCGCGCTCCGTGCCCGCACCTACGCCGGCAACCAAGCGGTCGAAGGGGTCGCCCTTCCCCGTGCGAACCGAGATTGGTGCGAGGCCATAAGGTTCCAGCAGCGTGCGGTTCGCGAGCTCGAGCCAGGCGGGGGACTCCGCTCCTTCGCGGTGGGCGAGCGCGTTTAGGGCGAGAAGTCCCCCCTCTCTCCACTCAAGCGCCCGGGGCGCGACGGGGATCTGTTCGATCTCGGAGCCCCGGCCGGTGTCCCAATACGCCTGAGCACACGCCATGACGTCTGCCCGACTCCAAAGCAGGTCGGGATCGATGGTGCGTGCAACGTCGAAGAAGCCCGCGGCGAGCCGTGTATCCGCGACATCAGTGGCGAGAGCCGAGGTCACCCGTCCCAGCGCCGCCCACCAGGGAGCTCGCGCCGCGTCGACACCTGGGGGGACACGGATTGGCTCCTGCTGAGCGGCGGCACCCACATCGTCCCAGTGGGCAGACGGCATCGCTGCGGCCGCGAGCACGCCAAGCATGGCGGCGGAGCGGTCCCGAATGGCGAGATCCGCCGCCTCTCGAGCAGAGTCGCGCTCGGAGCCATACCGCAGCCGGACATCGCGCAGGAGGGACTCGATGGGCCCCTCGTTGACGTCCGGAACTGGGGCATGAAGCACACCGTCATCTTAACCTCGCCAGCCCCACGCCTCGAGGAGGCACCGCTGTTCGGACAAGTCCCGCCTAGACGTTGCCTACACTCGGAGCACGCTCACTAGGAGGTTTGCCACATGCACCGCCACTTGTCACCCCTCCGCCTAGCGGCGGCCGTCGTTGTGCTCGGCATAGTGACGGCGTTGCTGGGATTGCTTGGGGCCCTCCGGGCTGCGACCACGACCGCCGGGCTCGCCGTTGCGCTGATCGCAGTGCTGCTGTGGGCCGTCCATGCGCAATTGCACACGCTACTCATGCCGTCGCGCGAGCGCCGGGAACGGACCCCGACACAGGGAGACATCACCCAAGTCGAGCTCGAGCGCCTCACCCAGCGCGTCGCCGAGTCCGAACGGCGGCTCATCGCCGCGGTCGAGACTCTACGGCGTGACGCCTACAGCGACCGCAGCGTCGACGAGCCCTGACGACCGCCGCGCATTCCGGCCTCAGGCGCGATCAGCGCGGGGAAACGGCACCCCAAGCGCCTGATAGGTGTCCACGATGCGTGCGGAGAGTGTGTCCCACGAGCGGTTGGCCACCACCCACTCACGGCCAGCGGCTCCCAACCGAGACCGTTCGTCCTCGTCTTCCACCAGGTGCGTCAAGGTCGCCGCGAGGCTCTCGACATCACCCTTCACAAAGACTCGGCCGTTCACGCCATCCGACACAATCTCGGTGAGCGCCGCGACACTTGAGACCACCACCGGCTTTCCCATGGCCATCGCCTCGAAAGGCTTGAGTGGCGACACCAGTTCCGTGACGGTCAGCGGCAACCGTGGGAAGGGCGCAATGTCGATGAGCGTGTAGTACGCCTCGGCCTCAGCGTGCGGGACCCTCCCTGGAAGTACCACGTGGTCGCCGACTCCGGCCTCCACGACCCGGCGCTTCACGGAGTCGAACGCCTTGCCGTCGCCGACAATGAGGAGAGCCACAGGCAGGCCCGCGTCGACCAGCAGTCGCACCGCATCAACCAGCAGCTCGATGCCCTCGTAATCGAGTACCGAACCCACGTACCCGATGACGATCTTGCCTTCGAGCCCCAGTTGCTTGCGCAACTCCTCGTTGGGGGGCGAAGGCGTGAACCTGTTGACGTCCACACCGTTCGGCAAGAGCGAGATGTGGTCCTCAGGGACGCCGCGATCGATCATGAGCGATCGGAGTCCTTCGGTGATTGCGAAGGAGTGGTCGGCGTGACGACATGCGTCGGCTTCGAGCCTCGCGGTCATCGCGTAGCGCTCCGTCAGTTCGTAGTGCGGCTCGCGCGACTTCCGAGTGATCTCCCACAGCCCTCGCACTTCATAGACAGAAGGGACCCCGACCCGAGCGGCTGCCTCCACCGCAGCGAGCCCGACGAAGTGGTTCGACGCGGCGTGAATCACTCCCCACTGTTCGCGTCTAGCGCGCTGCGCGACACAGCGTGCAAAGTGATCGATGTGTGCCTCCGTGTTTGGCTCCGGAGAGCCCTCCAAGATCCTCGAGTAGCGCACCCTATCGATCACTGAACCGGCCTCAAGCTCGCGCTTGGAGAGGCTGGCACCTTCGGGGCGGTCGGCGGGGTACTGAGGTCGCGTGATGGCATCCACGCGCCAACCGCGCCGTGCCATGCTCGCGAGCAAACCATGGGTGCGCGTGGCGTACCCGCCGCTGGTGTACGGCAGAGAGTTGTGCAGCAAGTACGCCATAGCACCGTCCGCGGCTGAAGCCTTCGGCACGGACATGGGCGTGGGCCATCCGTTCTTGAGCAGGCCCAGGTCGACGAGATTCTGGTTCACCAAACGGACGCTCCGTGAACTCTGTGAGCGCTTTGCCACCGGCTGGATGAGCTCGAGTGACTGAGTGAGGTCGCCCCGAGCGCGTACCATCTCGGCGAGCTGCACTCTCAGTCGTTCCAGTGGATATCCCGCTGACTCGCGCCTCCCGAGTTCGTCGATGAGACGGTCAATGTCGTCCCAGCGGAGGTCGCGGCGAGCCCACGTCGCGAACGCGACGAGCGCCTCCCGTGGCAGGGTCGCGCCGCCGGCATCGAGCTCGAGCGGCTCACCCCGCCGATAGCCTTCGGCAATGCGAAGCACTTCAAAGGCGACGGCAGCTTGTTGCCCCGAGTCGGGGCCGCGCGCCGCGCCACGTATCGCGGTCTCAAGGGCATCGAGCTCCGCGACGTCTAGGACGGTCAGTGCCGCGCCTGCGATCCCGTCGAGACCAATGCTCCGGAGATCACCCGCGCAGGCGGCGACAAGGTCATCGGCAACGCCGTGTCGCCCGAACTGCTTGCGAGTGACGGCGCGAGCCACGAAGACCTGCGAACTCCGCGGGTAGCGGTCAAGCGCACCCTCAATCAACGCGAGCGCGAGGCCCGCCTCGTTCTCCTTGGCGAGCGCCTCTGCCATGTCGAGCGCGGCCCGTACTCGAACGCGAGAACCGACGTCCCGCAGCACGGCCTCTTGACGCGGCCCGTTTTTCGCTGCCCTCGTGCGCAACGTCGAACCTGTACCGCTCAGGAGCCCTTGCTCGCGCAGATTGGCCGCGTAACCTGGCGCAATAGCCCGGATACGGCTTCTCACGTGCGATCGCACCGACGACTTGCTCACTTGTGCTCACTCCAATTTCCCGCCCCGGGGATCGACCGAAGCAGTGTCGACGGGGCTTCCCCCACCTCACTGCGAACCCCGCCCATGCTACAAGGTGCATGTGGTTTGACCGGTTTTTGCCGGCCACGCTGGCTCAGCGTTGGACGAGCCGCGACCATGGTCGCCGGCTCGCCGCCTCCTCCGCGAGAACTGTCTCTCCATCGCGACCGGACATCACTCTCTTGGGACCGGGGTTGAAACGGAACCGGTTGAGGTCGCCTGGGGCGGTATCGATCAGGCGCCGCATATGCACATCGTCCATCCGCTGATCGATCCGCACGCTCATCAGCGCCGAAATCACCAACCTCGAGTTGTATAGGGATACCGTCTCGAAGGCGATATCGGACTCGAGCACCACCTGTCCGTGCCACGCCCCCATCCGGTGTTCCCAGTACATGAGGTCCCGGGGATCGACCCGACGGCTCGCCTTTCTGAAGTCCACTTCGTCGTACAT
>JBKBNW010000121.1:0-6052 GCA_046295115.1 Demequina sp. | reverse complement strand
CCGGTGGAGAAAGCGTCCGTCAAGAGCAGCGCGTTGTCGTCCGAGATCCCCTCTGGAATGACCGCCGGCCCCACGTCGGCGAACGGCACCCTCACCAGCTCGGCCTGTCCCCCGTCGTAACCTCCCGTGGTGTGCGAGTACCCGTAGATACCCCCCACGGCGGTTGCGTTCGGGTTCACGTTGTGGCAGTTCGAGAACAGCCCCCGTGCGCAGAAGAAGCAGGAGCCGCAGTAGATGTTGAACGGCACCATGACCTTGTCCCCTGCGCGGACGTTCTGCACAGCGGAGCCAACCTGCTCGACCGTGCCGATGAACTCGTGCCCGAAGGTATGACCGATTCGCGTGTCAGGCATCATCCCGTGATAAAGATGCAGGTCGGAGCCACAGATCGACGCAAGGTCTACCCGCACAATGGCGTCGCCGGGATGTTCCAGGACCGGGCTTGGCTTCTCCTCCACCCGAATCTTGTAGGGCCCCCTGTAAGCCATGGCTTTCATCGCACGCCTCCTGTCGACCGCAGTATCACCCCGTAGGGAGATCGCCGCGCGGTTAACGCCGTGGGATGCGGGTGGAACCGGTCGCCCGGGTCACCGTCTGCCACTGCGCTCACGCGCTGTCAGGACTGCTCGATCTCGGACCCCCGGCGCACTGCCGCGATCGCCACGCCTGCCCCCACCATGGCCAGGATGAGCACCCCGATCCATCCCCAGCGACGCTGGGGCTCTGCGGCGGCGATGCCGCCATGGTGCACGAAGTGTTCGAGTTGCTGTTGCCACACCTCCCACGTGTGCCCGCCGTCGATGTCGTGAATGGTCACCGGCAGCCCCAGGTCCCGGTACACGACGGCCCGCTCCTGAGAACGTGCGCCAATACCCTCGAGTTCGTCGTCTACGCCGGTGCCCATGTGAATGCTCTGCGCAAGGCCCATCCGTTCGAGCTCTTGCTGAGACGGAACGGCGACCGAGTCGGCGCCCAGATCCGCGGCCGCTGACCATATCCCGTAGTGCGCGAACAGGTCGGGGTGATCCTTCAGTATCGAGAGCCCCAGCGCCCCGCCCATCGACAGCCCGCCGAACGAGCGGTCGGCGCGCTCCGCGCTGACATGGAACTCGCTCTCGACGAATGGCAACACAGCGTCGCGAAGCTCCTCCGCGTACGCGTCGAAGAACGCCAGCTCACCCATTGCCGCGGTGGTCAGGTTCTCGAACGAGGTCGTCACCACCACCGTGGCCGGAATCGCGCCGTCCGCCATGGCCCGGTCAAGAGTGGTGACTGCTGCGCCTTTGTCGAACCACGCCGTCTGGTCGTCGTAGGCGCCGTGCGACAGCACCAACAGCGGGTACGGCTCGGCGCGCTCCGGGTCCCAGCCCGCGGGCAGGAAGACGCCCAGTGGGTGCTGGCCTCCCGGCAGCAAAGACTGCTCGGAGGGGTACGTGACGTACCGCTCCTCCCCCGCCGGCCAGGTGGCGATATCACTGTTGGCCGACGCGGGAAGGGCCGCGGCCATGGAAGCGACGAGCGCAAAGAGCGCAGCGCCCCACCCAGCCGCCCGCACCCGTGCACGCCACAGCCGCTCGGGCATGCGGGGCGCACGCAACAGATCGTGCGTGAGGGGGCGTCGGCGTGACACGGTCGGGCTCCTTGGTCCTCAGCCGGCGCGATGCCGGGTGGGACACGAGTCAATCAAGACGCGGCCGGCGTGATTCACGCATCGCACGACCTGTCATTTGTGGCGCACGAATCGTTTCGCGTGGGGGTGTCTAGACCGCGGCGACGGTCCTCAGCTTGGCACCCACGCGCTGTGCCCAGTCCCGGATCTCGTCGAAGTCGCGGAAGTCGCCCTTGGGCGGGTTGAGGGCGCGGATGATGGCCTTCTCCCCCACATTCAAGCGATCCCACTGCAGGCAGCCGGGGAACCGCACATGCTCGTTGGCGGCGACGTCGCGCGCCAAGGCCTCGGCCTCGTCCAGCGGTTGTCCAGGTCGCACGATCGGTTCCATGCCGACGGAGAACATGTAGACCTCGCGCTCGTGCAGGTCGATCACGTGGGAACGCACCAGCTCAGCCGCGTCGCGGCGCCACAGACCGCCGTAGACGGCGCTGCCGACCACGACGGCGTCGTAGAAGTGCACGCCGAGCACATCGCAGGCGTCCTGGAAATCGACCTCGAAACCGAGCGCGATGAGTTCATCGGCGACCGCGCGGCCCACCTCACGGGTGGAACCGTACTTAGAACCGGTGGTGACGAGAACCTTCATGACGACCTCCTGACTGGGTACCACCAGTCTGAGCCCGCGCATCGGCGCTGGATAGGGACCTATGTCCCCGAACCTCGCTACCGACGCGAAACGCGCGCTACTCGACGACGAGGATCAGGTCGCCTCCAGAGAGGGTCTCGTTGCCGTCGAGCACGATCCGCGTCACCGTGCCCTCGACGGGTGTGGTGATCGCGGACTCCATCTTCATCGCCTCGATCAGCGCCACCGTCTGGCCGGCCTTCACGACGTCGCCCTCGGACACCGTCACCGCAACCGCGCCGGAGAACGGCGAACCGATCTGGCCGGGCTTGGACGAATCGGCCTGCTCGCGCCGGACCACGTCGACCGACGCCGCCTCGTCGCGCACCTGGACGGGACGGATCGAGCCGTTGTAGTTGAAGATCGCCGTGCGCTCGCCGTGGTCGTCGGGTTCGCCGAGCGCCTCGAGCGAGACGATCATCCGCACGCCCTTGTCGAGCTCGACGTTGACCTCTTCGCCGCTGCCGACTGTCAGGCCGTAAAGGTAGTGGAAGGTGTCGATCACCGAGATGTCGCCGTACTTGTCGACGGCCACGTCGAACTCGTCGGCCGGGCCCGGGAACAGCAGGTGGTTGAGCCGACGGCGTCGCACCTGGCCGGGCTGCGCGAGGGCCTCGCGGTCCTCGTCGGTGAGCGGCGTGATCTCCCGGGTCGACGAGCGGCCCTCGAGCGCCTTGGTGCGGAACGGCTCGGGCCAGCCGCCCGGCGGGTCGCCGAGCTCGCCCTGCAGGAAGCCGATGACGGAGTCGGGCAGGTCGTACTTGTCCGGGTTGGCCTCGAAGTCGTCAGGGTCGGCGCCCTTGGCCACGAGGTGCAGCGCGAGATCGCCGACCACCTTCGACGTG
Source organism: Demequina sp. (assembly GCA_046295115.1). Lineage (GTDB taxonomy): Bacteria > Actinomycetota > Actinomycetes > Actinomycetales > Demequinaceae > Demequina. Next base: position 2,910 of record JBKBNW010000121.1, on the reverse strand, counting down.
GGGGTGACCTTCACCAGCCGGCCGAGGATGCGGTCCGCCGCGGCGTACGTGTCCTCAATCTGCTCGAACCGGTCGGCCAGCCCCAGGGAGATCGCCTGCTGGCGCAGATTGGACAGCTGCCCGCCCGGGATCTCGTGCCGGTACACGCGGCCCGTGGGGCCGGCGAGGCCGGACTCGAACGGCGCGTACAACTTGCGCACGGCCTCCCAGTACGGCTCCAGGTCCTGCGCCGCCGCGAGCGAGAGGCCGGTGTCGCGCGAGGTGTGCTCGAGCGCCGCCACGAGCGCGCTCATCGGCGGCTGGGACGTGGTGCCCGCCATCGCCGCGCTGGCGACGTCCACGGCGTCCACGCCCGCCTCCGCGGCGGACAGCAGCGTGCCGATCTGGCCACCAGCGGTGTCGTGAGTGTGCAGGTGAATGGGGACGTCGAACCGCTCACGCAGCGCCGATACCAAGGTGTATGCGGCAGCGGGACGCAGCAAGCCCGCCATGTCCTTGATGGCCAGGATGTGCGCGCCCGCCTCGACCAGCTGGTCAGCGAGTTTCAAGTAGTAGTCAAGGGTGTACAGATCCTCGTCGGGAGAGATCATGTTGCCCGTGTAGCACAGCGTGGCCTCGGCGACCGATGTGCCAGTGGACCTCACCGCCTCGATGGCAGGACGCATCTGGTCGACGTCGTTGAGCGCGTCGAAGATGCGGAAGATGTCGATGCCGGTTTCGGTGGCCTCCTCGACGAAGGCCTGCGCGACCTCGTCGGGGTACGGCGTGTAGCCCACGGTGTTGCGACCGCGCAACAGCATCTGCAGCGCGACGTTCGGCACCTCCTCGCGCAGGTTCGCCAGGCGTAGCCACGGGTCCTCCGAGAGGAACCGCATCGCGACGTCGTACGTCGCGCCGCCCCAGCACTCGATCGACAACAGCTCGGGCGTCATGCGCGACACGTGGCCGGCCGCCTTCAGCAGGTCGTACGTGCGCACGCGGGTCGCCAGCAGTGACTGGTGAGCGTCCCGCATGGTGGTGTCGGTGAGTTTGAGTTGCTTGGCCTCGCGCAGTTGGCGGGCGAAGCCCTCGGGGCCCAGTTCCAGCAATTGCTGACGCGACCCGGCCGGCGGCTCGGCGTCGAGGTCGATCTTGGGCAGTTTGACGGCCGGGTGGAGCGCAACGTCCGCGGGCTCGCCGTTGGGGCGGTTGACCGTCTGATAGCCCAGGAAACTGAGCAGCTTGGTCGACCGCTCCTGGCTCTCCGGGACCTCGAGCAGGTGCGGGCGCTGGTCGATGAACGCGGTGGTCACAGCCCCGGCGCGAAAGTCGCGGTCATCGATCACGGCGCGCAGGAACCGGATGTTCGAGGTGACGCCCCGAATGCGGAACTCGGCGAGGGCGCGAGACGCGCGGCGGGTGGCGGTCTCGAAGTCGTGGCCGCGGCACGTGAGCTTGACGAGCAGCGAGTCGAAGTGACCGGTGACGGAGTTGCCGGCCATGCCGGTCGCGCCGTCGAGCCGCACGCCCGCGCCGCCCGGCGACCGGTATGCGACGATCCGGCCGGTGTCGGGCAAGAACCCGTTGGTGGGGTCCTCGGTGGTGATGCGCGTCTGGACGGCGAAGCCGTTGGTGCGCACGTCTTCCTGACGGATGCCGATCTGCTCGAGCGTCTCCCCCGCCGCGATGCGCATCTGCGCGCTCACGATGTCGAGGTCGGTGACCTCTTCGGTGACCGTGTGCTCGACCTGGATACGGGGGTTCATCTCGATAAACACGTGCTGTCCCGCGCGCTCGCCCTCGGTGGCGAGCAGGAACTCCACGGTGCCCGCGTTGACGTAGCCGAGCGACTGAGCAAACTTCACCGCATCGGCGCACAGCGCCTTGCGGACCTCGGGGTCGAGGTTCGGGGCCGGGGCGATCTCCACCACCTTCTGGTGGCGCCGCTGGACCGAGCAGTCACGCTCGTACAGGTGAACGATGTTGCCCTCGTTGTCCGCGAGGATCTGCACCTCGATGTGGCGCGGGCCGAGCACGGCCTGCTCGAGGAAGACGGTGGGGTCGCCGAACGCGTTGTCGGCCTCGCGCATCGCCGCGGCGAGCGCATCGGGAAGGCCCTCGCGCTCCTCGACGCGGCGCATGCCACGGCCACCGCCACCGGCGACCGCCTTGACGAAGATGGGGAAGCCGATCTCGTCCGCCGCGGCGACCAGCTCATCCTTGTCCTTGGAGGGCTCGGAGGAGTTAAGGACGGGGACGCCGGCGGCCTTCGCGGCCTTGAGCGCGGCGACTTTGTCGCCAGCCTTGGCCAGCACCTCGGGCGGAGGGCCGATGAAGGTCACACCCTCCTGCTCACACCGGCGCGCAAGTTCAACGTTTTCCGACAAGAACCCGTAGCCCGGGTAGATGGCGTCGGCACCGGAGTGCTTCGCGATCTTGATCATCTCGTCGATGTCCAGGTAGGCCTTGACTGGGTGGCCCTCTTCGCCGATCTCGTACGACTCGTCCGCCTTCACGCGGTGTTCGGACATGCGGTCCTCGTGAGGGAACACCGCCACGGTCTTGGCACCCAGTTCGTAGGCGGCGCGGAAGGCGCGTACTGCGATCTCTGCCCGGTTGGCGACGAGGACCTTGGAAAACATTGACTTCCCTTCGAAGGTGGCTTTATCTTGCCATTGTTTGCGGGTGCGCGTCAGCAAGGCCGCCGATGCGGCCGAGGGCGCAGGAGGTTAGCTCGCTGTCGAGCGCTTGGCGCGGCGGTCGGCGAGTTCGTCGGCCTGGGTAGCGGCCGATGCGGGGGCGTCGCCCCGGTCTGCGGGCAGTGCGGATAGCGAGCCTTCGAGCTCTCGCCACACCTTGCCCAGTGCGATGCCGAATACCCCTTGGCCGCCCTGCACGAGGTCGATGACCTCATCGTCAGACGTGCACTCG
>JBKBNW010000120.1:0-6057 GCA_046295115.1 Demequina sp. | reverse complement strand
CCGACCCAATCCACAACAACAGCACCACCGAGATGATCACCGCTTGCATGGTTCTGATGCGGCCGCGCGCGCTCGAGAAGGCCGCGCCTTGTGTGAACGCCGTGAGCACCTTCAGCGGGCGTGCTGCGGGAATCAGCACCGCGATCACGTCGAGCGGGTGCGTCCACAGGTAGCGCCAGGAACGCTTCGAGATGACGGTGCGGATGATGATGTCCACCAGGAACACCAGCCAGATCCAGCCTTGGATGACGAGGGTGGTGTTGCGGATACCCACCGGCAGCGAGTCGAAGAAGATGATGCGTCCCGACCACACCACGAGAAACACCATCGCGAGCACAGCCATCCAGGTGTCGGCGCGCTTGGCGTAGGAGTCGTACCTCTTGCCCATCGGCTCGGCCATCGCCGCGGCTCCTCTCAGTCAGAATCGTGATGCATGTGCCTGGGTGCCCATCAAACCATCGGCCGATGCGCGCGGCCCGGCCGGCTATGTCGCGCGGTTACGGGGGTGCTGGCGTGCTACCCGCTCGTTTCCCCTGCGGTAGTTCCCAGTAAGCCGCGCCATCAGCGCCTGCGGATCGCCATGGCTCACGTCGGCAAGGAACTGAGCGGCCCGGCGTCCGCGAAGGGTCGTCGCGTGCCGGCCATGGTGAGTGATGACAACGTCGTCGCCGCGCACGGCGTAGGCGAAACCTTGGGGGCCTGACATGGCGACAAACTCACCTCCGTGTCCACCCGCTGCACTGTGGTGGGCCCTGCCGGACTCGAACCGACGACACCTGCGGTGTAAACGCAGTGCTCTAACCAACTGAGCTAAGGGCCCGGGGGCCATTGTGTCGACTCCAGCGGCCAGAGGGAAATCGGGGCACCACATCGTCCTGGTCACGCGAGCCCAAGGTCCCGCGTGACCAGGCACGTAGACCCCATAATCTGCTCATGACAGCTCCCGAGATCGTGCATGAGGACCATCACGGCATCCCCGTGCTGTGGTCGGACATCCGCACCACCTACAGCGGGTCGCTGACCTTTGGGATCGGGATCATTGACGAGACTGCTCGCACAGCGGGCATCGCCCACCTGGTGGAGCACCTGGTCATGAGCCGAGTCGGCGACGTCTCGATCGCCCACAACGCGGAGACCACGGACGACAGGATCACCTTTTACGCGCAAGGATCCGCCCATCGGGTGAAGGAGTTCCTCCACAGCGTCGGCGCCTCTGTCAACTCGCTTCACTCGGTGACCGATGCGGAGGTGACCGCGCAGCACCGCATCATCGCGGCGGAGCTCGGGGAGGGGTTCCAACGCACGGGTCACGGTCCCTTGCTCGAGCGCTACGGCGCTGCCACGCTCGGCCTACTAGACCTCGGCTCCCCCGCGCTCGAGTCCCTCGTCGCGACAGACGTCGTCGCATGGGCGCAACGGTGGCTCACGCGCGGCAATGCGGTCCTCACCTTCACCGGCCCGCCGCCCGAGGACCTGAACATCAACCTCCCCGACCGCGGCCCGCGCCCAGCCGGTGAGCAGGTGACGCCCCTACCCCACCGCCTCCACGGATGGATCGCGGGTGGCAGCGCCCCGGTGGCGATCACGCTCGATCTGACGGCTCCTCAGCGCCTCACGAGGTTTGCCGCGCGCAGAGTCATCGGAGAGCGGTTCAGGCGTGTGCTCCGCACCGAGCGGCAGTTGATCTACGCGGTCGATGGCCACGTGAGCGTGGTCTCTCCCGACACCACCACTGCGGTGATAGTGCTGGATCCTCCTCGCCACCACATCCTCACCGCCGCACAGTGCGCACTGGCAGAACTCCGTTCGCTCGCGCACGAGGGCCCCACCGCCCACGAATGGAACCTGATGGTCGAGGAGACAAGGAACGCCGAGGAGGACTCCGAGGTTCTCAGTTCCGTGCTGGTGGACGCGGGGGTGGACCTCATCCGTGACGCAGAGCCTCCTACGTCCCTCGACCATCGTCTGCTGGAGCAGATCACCCCCGCGGAGATCCGCGACACCATCGCCGCCAGCCTTGATCGAATGCTGCTGTCCTTGGGGGACTTCGACACGGACGCGACGCCCGAGTCGCTCAGCGATCAGTTCGCGCTGCCATGGGCACGCGGGCCGGAAGGGCATTACGAGGCGATGTCCGGCCCTGCCATGTTCAAAGCGTTGATGTCGTCCTCGGTCTCCAGCTTTGACCCCAAGCCCTTCAAGGGCAGGCGCGGTCAGCAGCTCATCGTGGACCTCGAGCGCATCACCTGGGCCGTCCCGCAAGAGGGCCTCATCGAGGCGCGCTGGGACGAGGTCGTGGCGGCTGGGCACTGCGACGAGTGCGGGATGTGGGATGTCACGACGCGCTCAGGCGAGGGCATGCTGGTTCACCCCGCCGCGTGGCGCGGCGGGGTGAAACTCAGCGATGTGCTCAACTCGCGCGTGCCCGAGCACCTGCGCTACCAGGTGAGCCACGCCGAGTGGCATTGACCCGAGCGTGAGGCCTACGACAGTGCGCTGATCGCCGCGCGATAGTCGTCGACGTCGCGCGCCTCTCCCGTGGGGTTTACCACGGACCAGGCGACGGTGCCGGCGGCATCGATGAGGAAGGTGCCGCGCGTCGCAAGCCCCTTGTCCTCGTTGAATACTCCGTACGCCGTCGACGCCTCGCCATGCGGCCAGAAGTCGCTGAGCAGCGGCGCGGTGTACGCGTGCGCATCGGCCCACGCCTTGAGCGTGTAGATCGAGTCGCACGAGACGACCACGATCTCGAGCGCCCGCCCCTCGGTCAGGTCCGGCGCGTCCCGCAGGTCCACCAACTCGTTGGTGCACACGTCCGAGAATGCGAACGGCACGAACACCAACAGCACCGGCGTGCCGCGCAGATCACTCAGCGCGACGCGACGTCCGTGCTGGTCGGTGAGGGTGAAATCGGGGGCCTCGGTGCCGGCGAGGGGACCCGTCACTTGGACCGGCCCTTCTCGACCAGCTGCGTGCACGACCACCCCTCGCCTGCCATGAAGGTCGAGGTCGCATGCAAGCCGGCCACGGAGGACGACTCTTGAATGTCCCCGGGCATCACGTGGCCGGTGGTTCCCGCCTTAGGCGTGAGCAGCCATACGGTGCCCCCGTCGTCCAGCAGCGACTGCACGTCCATGAGCAGGTCGGCGAGGTCGTCGTCCCCGTCACGGAACCACAGCAGTACGCCGTCAGTGACGTCGCCAAAGTCTTCATCGACGAGCTCTTCACCCGTCGCGTCCTCGATGGCGGTGCGCAAAGCGTCGTCCGCATCGTCGTCGTAGCCGAACTCCTGTAGGACCGTGCCCCGCTCGAGTCCGAATCGGTCAATGATCCCAGTGTCCACGGTGCGTGCACCGTCTTCTGTCGCCACGGCGGCGCTGCTCCCTTCGTCGTCGCTGCGCGCAGATGCGCGCTCACGGCTCACAGTACGGCCCGCCGATAGATCGTGGCAACGCCTGGTACCGACAGTGCGGCCTCCACCGGCGAGGAGCCAGCGTGACATTCGGTCAAGAAATGGCAAGAATGGCGGGAGCGGCGGCACACCCGCCCCCATCCCACGCATCATCGGCGCACAACCCCGCGCCCGACAGGAAGGTCACCGGTGGCATCACACGGCGAGCTTGACAAGGACCCCAGCGAGACCGGCGAATGGCTCGAGTCTCTGGACGGACTCATCGAAGCCGGGGGGGAGTCGCGAGCCGAGTACATCCTCGACCGCATGGTGGAGCACGCCGCGGCCAAGCAGCTGTCGGTGCCGCTGAGCCTCAACACGCCGTACGTCAACACGATCCACGTGGCAAACGAGCCCGAGTTCCCCGGCGACGAGGAGATCGAGCGTCGTTACCGCGGCTGGATCCGCTGGAACGCGGCCGTGATGGTGACCCGCGCCCAGGCGGGCGACAAGGGAGTGGGCGGCCACATCTCGTCCTACGCCTCGGTGGCGACTCTGTACGAGGTGGGCCTCAACCACTTCTTCCGCGGCAAGGACCACCCCGGCGGCGGCGACCAGGTGTACTTCCAGGGCCACGCCGCCCCCGGCGTCTACGCCCGCGGGTACGTGGAGGGACGGCTGTCCGAGGAGGACCTGGACTCGTTCCGTCAGGAGAAGTCGGCTGCCGGTCGCGGCCTGCCCTCCTACCCCCACCCCCGGCTCATGCCCGAACTGTGGGAGTTCCCCACGGTGTCGATGGGACTGGGCCCCGCATCGGCCATCTACCAGGCGTGGACCAACCGCTACCTGCAGTTGCGCGGCATCAAGGACACCTCTCAGCAGCACGTGTGGGCGTTCCTCGGCGACGGCGAGATGGACGAGCCGGAGTCGCGCGGCATGCTCCAGCTCGCGGCGAACCAGGGGCTCGACAACCTGACCTTCGTCGTCAACTGCAACCTGCAGCGTCTCGACGGGCCGGTGCGCGGCAACGGCAAGATCATCCAGGAGCTCGAGGCGTACTTCCGCGGCGCCGGCTGGAACGTCCTCAAGGTGGTGTGGGGCCGCAACTGGGACCCGCTGCTCACCCGCGACGAGGACGGCGCTCTCGTCAACCTGATGAACACCGTCCCCGACGGCGACTTCCAGACGTTCCGCGCCGAGTCCGGTGCGTTCATCCGCGACCAGTTCTTCGGAGGCGACCCGCGCGCCAAGGAACTCGTCAAGGACATGACGGACGACGAGATTTGGGCGCTCAAGCGTGGTGGCCACGACTACCGCAAGCTCTACGCGGCGTACCTCAAGGCCACGGCCAGCCAAAACGGCAAGCCCACCGTCATCCTCGCGAAGACCATCAAGGGTTACGGCCTGGGTGCGAACTTCGCCTCGCGCAACTCGACGCACCAAATGAAGAAGCTTGCCGCCGCCGACCTGAAGGTGCTGCGCGACACGTTTGACATCCCGTTCACGGACGAGCAGCTCGAGGAAGACCCGTTCCAGCCGCCGTACTACCACCCCGGAATGGACGACCCGGCGATCAAGTACATGCTGGGCCGCCGCAAGGAGCTTGGCGGGTTCGTGCCCGAGCGGCGCGATAACAAGTTGCAGATCGACATGCCGGACGACAAGGCGTACGAGCTGCTCGCCAAGGGCTCTGGCAAGCAGCAGATCGCCACGACGATGGCCTTCGTGCGACTGTTCAAGGACCTCGTCAAGGACAAGAACTTTGGCCACCGCGTGGTGCCGATCATCCCGGACGAGGCGCGCACCTTCGGTCTCGACTCGATCTTCCCCTCGGCGAAGATCTTCAACACTCGCGGGCAGAACTATTTGCCCGTGGACCGCGAGCTCATGCTCAGCTACAAGGAGTCCGAGTCCGGGCAGATCATGCACACGGGCATTAACGAGGCCGGATCGGCCGCCGCGTTCCAGGCGGTCGGCACCTCGTACGCGACTCACGGCGAGCCGCTGATCCCGTTCTACGTGTTCTATTCGATGTTCGGCTTCCAGCGCACCGGCGACCAGTTCTGGGCCGCTGGCGACCAGATGACCCGTGGGTTCATCATCGGCGCAACCGCCGGGCGGACCACGCTCGCGGGCGAGGGGCTCCAGCACGGCGACGGGCACTCCCCGATCTTGGCGGGCACCAACACAGCCGTGGTCCAGTACGACCCGGCCTTCGGCTACGAGATTCGCCACATCGTCAAGGACGGCATCGAGCGGATGTACGGCCCCGACGACAGCCGCGACCCCAACGTCATGTACTACCTCACGGTGTACAACGAGCCGATCCAGCACCCGAAGGAGCCCGAGGACCTCGACGTCGAAGGAATCCTCAAGGGCATCTACAAGTTCGCACAGGCCCCGGAGGGTGACGGACCGGAGGCGCAGATCGCCTCCGGTGTCGCGGTGCCGTGGGCGCTCGAGGCGCAGGAACTGCTTGCCGCCCACTACGGCGTGCGCGCCACGGTGTGGTCGGTGACCTCGTGGAACGAGCTCCGCCGCGACGCGCTCGACGCCGACCAGCACGAGTTCCTCTACCCGGATGAGGAGCCGCGCGTGCCGTACGTCACGCAGAAGCTCAAGGGTGCCAAGGGCCCGTTCGTCGCGACCACGGACTTCGACCACCT
>JBKBNW010000119.1:0-6191 GCA_046295115.1 Demequina sp. | reverse complement strand
GTCTCTCCCTCGCCTCCCCAGGCGTAGGTCACGGACCGCATCGGCTCGACGGCCTCGATGCGAATGGGCAAGTCTTCGTAGCCCTCGAAGGACCACGCGCCTGTCCCACCGGGCTCGAGCGCCGTGAGCGTCGCCGCAGAGGCGTGCCATCGCTCGATGTGCTCGGGCTCGGTGATGGCAGCCCAGACCTTCTCGATCGGTGCCGCGATGGTGATGGTCCGCGAGACCGTGAAGGCGCCTTCGTCGATCTCGGCTGGCGGGTTGTGTGGGGAACTCATGGTGGCGCTCCTTCGCTCCAGGATGTGCAACCACAGTGTTGCACTGGTACGTATTCGCTGCAACCGCGGGGTTGCATTGGGCGTTGCTGTGTGGCACTTTTCGAGAAGAGCTCCGCTCACACGCCCCCCGCGCGCCTGGTCGTACGCCGTCCTTCAGCGCTCGCGGCGCAGCCCGGCGATGATGCGGTCCACCACGTGAGCGCCCAGCGCGGACAGCACGTCGGAGGGCTGGTGCTTGAGGGGCCCGCGTGTGGCCATGTCCGCGAAGCCATGCACCGCCGACCAGCACGCCCACTCGACGTGCTCGCGCTCCGCCGGGGACAGCGCCCCCGCCTCGACCATGGCGTCAAGCGCGTCGAGCAATAACTGAAACGGCGCCGGGACCTGGGCGTCGACTGTGACTCCGGGCTCCCCGCCAACGTTGGGGTCGAAGGTGATCAGCGCGAGTTCGAACCAGCCGGGCTCGGCGATCGCGAAGTGGATGTAGCCCAGGCCAACGCCGCGCAGGCGGGAGAGGGCCGCATCGGCCGCACCCCGCGCATCGGCCGATGCGCCGGCGGGGGAGCCTTCCGCGTTCCCTTCCGCGAGGAGCGCGGCTATCTGCTCCCGCATCGCCGCCGCAAGTCGGTCCTGCGCCACGAGCGCGGCCGCGACCGTGAGCGCATGGAAGTCCTCGAAGTGGCGGTAGGCGGCGTTGGGGGCGACGCCCACGAGCCGGGTCACGGCGCGCAACGACAGCTGCGCCGGGCCGCCGTCGCGCGCGATGTCCAGCACCGCGTGGACGAGCGCTTGCGCCAAGTCGCCGTGGTGGTACGTCTCTTCCTTAGTCGCCATCTCTTGCACCTTAGAGCTGGGGTGTGTAGCGTGTTTTGGGTCCGATGTGGACACTGTGAACATAGCACCGGCTCGGCCGCTCCGGCCGCCCCAGTCCCCTTCGCCCCGGGAGAAGACGCCCATGACCGACCTTGCCATCGAGACCCACGGGCTCACCAAGATCTACACCGGTGCGCGCGCGGTCGACAGCGTGGACCTCGCCATCGAGCGCGGCGGGGTCTATGGATTCCTGGGCCCCAATGGCGCGGGCAAGACCACCACGATCCGCATGCTCGCGACCCTCATCGCCCCTGACGAGGGCACCGCGACCGTGCTGGGCCGTGACGTGGTGGCCCAGGCGGACGAGGTTCGCTCGCTTGTGAGCCTTACCGGCCAGTTCGCGTCCGTCGACGAGGACCTCACGGGTAGCGAGAACCTGCGGCTCATCGCGAAGCTGTTCGGCTACCGCGGTCCCGCCGCCACCCGCCGGGCGAGCGAACTGCTGGAGGCCTTCGGGCTTGCCGAGGCGAGCGACCGCCAGGTCAAGAAGTACTCCGGGGGCATGCGTCGCCGGCTCGACGTCGCGGCGTCCATCGTCGTCACCCCCGAGCTGCTGTTCCTGGACGAGCCCACCACCGGCCTCGACCCGCGCAGCCGCAACGAGGTGTGGGACATCATCCGCGCGATGGTCGCCCACGGCACCACCGTGATGCTCACCACGCAATACCTGGACGAGGCGGACCAGCTCGCGGACCGCATCGGCGTCATCGACCAAGGCAAGGTGATCGCCGAGGGCACCTCGAGCGAGCTCAAGGCCTCCGTGGGCGAGGGGTCGCTGCATGTGCGCGTGATGCACCGGGCGGACCGCCCCGCGGCCAAGGCGATCCTGGTGCGCGAGCTCGGCGTCGAGGTCACGGAGTCCCACGACCCGCAGGCGCTCACGGCCACCATCAACGACTCTCCCCGCGTGACCCGCGCCCTTGCGGCGCTGGGCGAGGCGAGGATCGACCTCGCGCAGTTCTCGCTGGGCCAGCCCTCGCTCGACGAGGTCTTTCTTGCCCTCACCGGGCACGTCGCCACCGTTGAGGATGGCACCCAGGAGGAGGCGGCATGACTGCGCCGACGAACGACACGAAGACCACCACGCAGGCCCCGTCCGTCGCCAGCCCCGCGGACTCCGCGCCCAGCACCGTCGCGATCGCCGATGCCCTCACCGGCGGCACGCGCCCGCAGCGCCCCAGCCCGGTCAGCACGTCACTGACGTTCGGCTGGCGCGCACTGCTGAAGATCAAGCACGTCCCCGAGCAACTGTTCGACGTCACCCTGTTCCCGATCATCTTCACGCTACTGTTCACGTTCCTGTTCGGTGGGGCCCTGGCGGGCAGCACCGAGGCCTACATTCAGTTCCTGCTGCCCGGCATCATGGTGCAGTCGCTGATCATGATCACCATGTACACCGGCTACACGCTCCGCAACGACATCGAGAAGGGCGTGTTCGACCGGTTCCGGTCGCTGCCCATCTGGAGCCCCTCTCCGTTGGTGGGCATGCTGCTGGGCGACATGGTGCGCTTCACCATCGCCGCGATCGTCACCGGCACCGTCGGGTTCCTGCTGGGCTGGCGTCCCGAGGGCGGCATTCCCGGCGTGGTTGCCGGGATCGCGCTCATCCTGGTGTTCTCGTTCGCGCTGGGGTGGATCTGGACCTTCCTCAGCTTGATGCTGCGCTCCGCGAACGCGATCATGGGCGCCGCGATGATGGTGATCATGCCGCTGACCTTCGGCTCCAACATCTTTGTGGACCCCTCGACCATGCCGGGTTGGCTACAGGCGTGGGTGGGCGTCAACCCCGTATCGCACCTGGTGACGGCCGTGCGCGATGTCATGGGCGGCGTCGCGCCAGGCTCCGAGTTGTTGCTCACGCTTGGCTGGTCCGCCGGCCTGGTGGCGGTGTTTGGCGCGCTCACGATGTGGAAGTACCGCGATCCGCGCTAAAGCGCCCGCCCTTGCGCCCGGCCAGCCGCCGGTGGTGCTGCAATACCCGCTCACCGGGCGGTTCCGAGCGCGGAACAGTCCCGCACGGCGGGTGCCGAGTCATGGCACACACCTGATGGGCACCACTTTCGCGATCGACCTGATCCCCGTGGACAATTCCGGGAGGTCGGCGCCGTGGACCTGGCGCGCAGCGGTAGCGCCGGAGCGGCCCGAGCGCTTTGTCGGCTTCGGCGCGGCCGTCAGCGCCCCCGTCGCGGGGAGGGTCGTGATCGCCCACGACGGCGAAGAGGACCACGAGGCGCGCAGGTCGCAGCTCGCGCTGGTGCCGTACATGGCGGGGCAGGCACGGCGCATCCGCCGAGGCCAGCACGCGATCGCCGGCAACCACGTGGTGATCGCACTCGGCAACGATGGGCCGTTCGCGCTCGTGGCCCACCTGCGCAGGGGATCGGTCGTCGTCGACGTCGGCGAGCGCGTCGAGGCGGGGCAGCAGGTAGGCGAGTGCGGCAACTCCGGCAACAGCACGCAGCCCCACGTCCACGTGCAAGTCACCGACTCCATCGACTGGTCGCGGGCGCGAGGGCTGCCGCTCGCGTTCGAGACTCCTGAAGGTGCCGCACTCCCCGCGGAGTCGGAGAATGTGCTCGCGCCAGCCCCCCGGAGCGGTCCCCGGCGACGTGGTCTGCCGGGGGTGTTCTGAGGACCCCTCGAGATGCGGAATGATGCTTCGGTGAGCTTTACGACCGACCTTGAATCCCGCACCTACTTCTCGACCCTCGACGGCGCGCTCGCGGACTTTGAACTGCCGCTGGGCGCGGTCGACAAGGCCCGTGCCGCCGTCCGATTCCTCGAGTACGAGCACGTGTTCATCCCGCACTCGCGCGACCACGTCGCGCTCGAGCGCGCGGGCGAGACCACTCCCGTCGCCTACATCACGCGCACCTTCGTCGCGATCCACCCGCCGGGCGGCGCGAGCGAGTGGGTGCAGATCGCGGACCCCGAGACCGTCGCGCCCCGCACGGCCGATGCGGGTGCCGGGTCGAGCATTCGCCGCGCCGCACCACGGCGCAGGTCCGGCGCGGAGCCCGCCCCGGTCGCGGCCGCACCGACCTGCCCCTCCTGCTACACGCACCTGCCGTCGACCGGCACCTGCGACTGGTGCGGCTGAGCCGAGCGACGACTCGGCGCGAGGATTTGCCCGCACCGGGAACCACCGGCCGATGCGCGGCGAGGCGGGCCCGTCGTGCGTGCCAGGCCCGGTTATTGTGACCGCATGAGCGACTCCACCCCCGGCACCGCGCCCACCTTCGCCGTCACCCGCAACCCGGCACCCGCATCGGCCGACGAGCGGGCCCGCAGGATGGACTCGCAGCCCTTCGGCACCGTCTTTTCTGACCACCTTGCGAAGGCCACCTGGACCGCAGAGCAGGGCTGGCGCGACCACCGCATCGAGCCGTTTGGCGACCTGGTGCTGCACCCCGGCGCGACCGTGCTGCACTACGGCCAGCAGGTGTTCGAGGGGCTCAAGGCGTACCGCTGGGCGGACGGCTCGATCCGGCTGTTCCGCCCCCAGGCGAACGCGGCGCGGCTCGCCACGTCGGCGCAGCGGATGGCGCTCCCGGCACTTCCCGAGTCCGACTTCATGGCGTCCGTCGAGGCGCTGCTGTCCGTGGATTCGCGGTGGGTGCCGTCCGCCGAGGAGACCAGCCTGTACCTGCGCCCCGTGCTGATAGGCACGGAACCGTGCCTGGGCGTGCGGCCGTCGCAGACGGTCGAGTACGTGCTGCTCGCCTCGCCCGTGGGCGCGTACTTCCCCAACGGGGTCAAGCCCGTGTCGATCTGGGTCGCCCAGGGGTACCACCGCGCGGGCAATGGCGGCACCGGCCAGGCCAAGACCGCCGGCAACTATGCCGCTTCTTTGCTCCCCCAGCAGCAGGCCACCGAGCACGGCTGTGACCAGGTGCTGTTCCTGGACGCCGCGCGCGACACCTATGTCGAGGAGCTGGGCGGCATGAACGTGTTCGCCGTGCGCCGCGACGGCACCATCTGGACCCCGCGCGTGACGGGCACCATCCTTGAAGGAGTGACGCGCTCCTCGGTGATCGCGCTGCTGCGCGCCGAGGGCCGCGAGGTCATCGAGCGCGACATCTCCATCACGGAGCTGCGCGACGGCATCGCCGACGCGTCCATCCAGGAGGCCTTCGCGTGCGGCACGGCCGCGGTGGTCACCCCGATTGCGCGGCTGGTGTCGCCCGACCACGACGTGGTCGTGGGCGACGGCGGGCCAGGCACGGTCACGATGGCGCTCCGCAAGCGACTTACCGACATCCAGTACGGGCGCGCGGAGGACCCGCACGGGTGGATGCTGCGGGTAGTCTGAGCGCCGAATCGAAACGTTCTTAGACGATTGGACTGACCCCGTGGCCGTCGACGCTCGCGTGTACACACCAGAGACCGGTTCGCGTGTTCGGGTCAACCAATACGGATACGAGCCGGGCGGCCCCAAGCGGGCGACGCTCGTGTGCGACTCGCCTGAGCCCGCGGCTTGGACAGTGCTTGCCGCCGATGGTGAGGCAGTCGCTCGGGGCGACTCGACGGTGGCGGGGGAGGACCCCACCGCCGGACTCCACGTGCACGTGATCGACTTCTCCGGGGTCCACGATGCGGGCACCTATGTGCTTGAGGCGGACGGCGAGCGCAGCGCCGCGTTCGAGATCCGCGCCGGGCTGTACGCGCCGCTGATGATCGACGCACTGAACTACTTCTACCTGTCGCGCTCGGGGATCGACATCGAGGCCGCGATCGTGGGGGAGCGGTATGCGCGCGCCGCGGGACACGTGTCGCACGCCGCGGGGGACGACACCAACAAGGGTGACTTTGGCGTCGCATGTCAGCCCGCCGAGGACTCTGCCAAGTACTACGGCGAGCCGTGGACGGCCGACTACACGCTCGACGTGGCGGGCGGCTGGTACGACGCCGGCGACCACGGCAAGTACGTGGTGAATGGCGGAATCGCGGTCGCCCAGCTGTTGGGCGTGTGGGAGCGCGCGCTGCGTGTGGGCGGCACGGCTGTCGATGCGCTCGCGGACGGCTCGCTGGCCCTTCCGG
>JBKBNW010000118.1:0-6350 GCA_046295115.1 Demequina sp. | reverse complement strand
CTCGCCCACCCGCACCGTCATGTCGACCGCCTGCTGGAGCGTGGTGGTCACCGAGGAGCCCCCGCCGACCGTCACGAGCCACAGCGGGGAGGACGCGCCATCCACGGCCTCACCGAGCACCGCGACCGAGGTGTCGTCGACCCACACCACGTCCACGCCTGCGCCCACGCCGGTGCCGATCGCGAACGGCTCGCCGATTCCGAGCGGAGCGCCGCCGACATCGCGAACGACGGCGGCGACCTCGACCACTGGCTGACCGCCCGAACGCGACAGCACGGCGACCAGACTGCCGTCGCGCGACACCGACAACGCGATCGCCGACCTGGTCTGAAGCCAGGCGCTGGGGAGCAACGTGATGGCCCCGTCAGGATCGGCCACGACAAGCCCCTCGCCCCCGGTGCTCAGCGCGGTCCACAGATACCCGTGGCGGTCAAAGCTCGGCGGCACCAGGTTTGAACCCGTAAACACCTCCGTGGTGGCGACCGGTTCCACCGGGGCGAGCATCTCGTCTTCGGGCTCGATGAAGGTCGCGCCTTCGTCGGCCAGCACCGTGCTGGTGACGAGCGAGTCGCCGTCCACGTACGCCACTCGCTGACCGTCGTAGGACCTCGCGAGACCGTACGCGCCCGCCCCCACCCCGCCGAGTTCGTCGGAGGTCACCCACAAAGACTCGCCGTCCCACGTGCCGAGCCGGCCCTGGGCGAACACGGCAGCAACCGGCTCCGGCACCGGCGCGGCCGCGAGAGTCAGCGGCTCATCCGTAGTCATCGGCAGCCCTCCAATGCGCACCTGGACGTCCGTGACATTGGGCATCGCGCGCAGCGTAAGGCGCATCTGCTCGGCCGCGAGCGCGCGTTGCTGGGGCGTGCCTGCCGACCGCGGAGTGAGATCGACAGTCGCGACGCCGCCGGTTTCCACGACCGACTCCACCGCGAGGTCGGCGGCCGCGGGGAACCCGGTGACCACCGCATCGGCCAGCCAGGTCGACGGGCCCTCCACGAGCTCACGCGCCGCGGACGTGAGAATGTTGTTGTCCGGCAGCCAGCGCACCTCCCGCACCGCGGTGCTGAGATCCGGGGTGGCGAAGATCAGGTCGACTGGCCGGAAGAACCGCGTGAAGTTCGCCTGCGAGATGACCACGCCGTCGGCGAGCTCCGAGATGCGCCACCTGCCCGGCTGCACCTCGACGACAGTGAAGGACAGCTCCGCGACGGTGCCGTCCGCGGAGTCCACGCGCCGACCGGACGAGTCGACCGTTGTCGCGAGAGGAACCTCGTACGCGACGGTACGCGTCTGATCGTCCCAGTCAGGGGTGACCGTTCCCGAGCGGTAGATGAGCGTCTCTTCGCCGGGGTTCCAACTGGCCGCCGCATCGGCCGTGAGGAACTCCCTGGCGACCGAGAAGTCGGACGCGACGCCACCTGCGGACGCCCTGAGGAAGCCGATCACGATGGCCGTCGGGTCGGCGGAAGGATTGGGGCCCTCCTGGATGGGCTGAAGCGGCTGGACCGGCTGGACGTCGGCATTGCCCTCCTTGACCTCGCCGGCTTGCGGGATGGACGCGCAACCCGCGAGGGCCATGACGGCCGCCGCCATCAGGGCGCCTAGGCGGCTCGTTCTCACGATTGGCCTCCTTCAGTGGTCGGGCTCACCAGCGTGGCGGAGAACTCGACGCGAGTGCTCGCCACAAAGTCCTTCTCGCGCATGACCAGCGGCAGGGGGAAGTTCGACCCGACCCCCTCCGAGGTGCGCGGCAGCAGCAGCCGAAAGCTCGCTCCCTGGCCCGGCTGACCCCACGCTTCGAGGCGGCCGTCGTGGAGCACCGCGTCCTCACGGGCGATCGACAGCCCGAGCCCAGTGCCGCCCATCGTGCGAGTTCGCGCTGAGTCTGCGCGCCAGAACCGGTCGAAGACCCTCTCGACCTGGTGCGAGGTGAGGCCCAATCCGTAGTCGCGCACCACGATGGCGACGCCCCGCCTATTAGCCGCCACGGCCACGTCCACCTTCCCCTCTTGGCAGTGCTCGACCGCGTTCGACAGCAGGTTGCGGACTATTCGTCCCACCCGTGGTCGGTCCACCGAAGCGGTGTGGCCACCAGGGGACACATAAAGGCAAATCTGGACGCCCATCTCCCCCGCGATCGGGAGCATCGCCTCAACCTCGTCTCGCACGACATCGGCAAGGTCCACCTCCTCGAACTCGAGCGGCGCGGCGCCCGCGTCGATGCGGGAAATCTCGAGCAGGTCGCTCAACAGCGCCTCGAAGCGGTCGAGCTGGGTGCTCAGCAGCTCGGCGGACCTGGACACATGCGCCGGGAACTCGGCGCGAGCATCGTGAAGCACGTCGGAGGCCATCCGGATGGTCGTCAGCGGGGTGCGCAGCTCGTGGGACACGTCGGATACGAACCGGCGCTGCAAGCGCGACAGGTGCTCCATGCGCGTGATCTGGCGCTGCAGGGACTCCGCCATCTCGTTGAACGTCCGCGCGAGCGTCGCCATCTCGTCGTGGCCGCGCACCGTCATGCGTTCTGACAACCGGCCCTCGGCGAGCCGGGACGCGACGCGGGCGGCATGGCGCACGGGACGCACTGCCTGGGCCGTCACGAACCAGGTGATCGCCACCACGAGCGCTACCAGCACCGCGGCGCCGAGCGCCAGCACCTGCTGGATGAGAGCCAGCGTGGACTGCTCATCTGCGAGGGTGTAGACGAAGTACAGCTCGTACGGCCCGGCGGCGGGGATGTCCAGTGGCGACCCGACCACCACGCCGGGGTCACCCGCATCGGGCAATGACACGGACTGCCACGGCTGGGAGACATCGTTGGCGACCGCCTCGCGTATCTCGGGCGACACGACCTGCCGCAGTCCAGTCGTCGACTCCTCGATGGTCAACGGCACCGACGAGGTGTTGTCTGGACTGCGGAGCATCACCAGCCCACGGCTCTCACCACCGAGTGCGCGCAGCTCGACGAGCAGGTCGAGGACGAACGCCTGGAGGTCTTGGGGGTTGGCCGCGGTCGACGTGTCCGCGCGCTCCTGCGCGGTCGCTGCGTCTCGAGCGCTCTCCGCCAGCACGCGCTCCACGCGGTTGTCCACCAGGCCGTCGCGAATCTCAGTCGTGACGTATGCGCCGAGCAGCGCGACCGTGCCGATTCCCACGACGAGGGTCGACACCACCACGCGAATCGACATCGACCGCGTCCACCGGCGCACCAGCAGGCGCCCGGGAGCGGCGAGCGCCGCACCAAACGACCGTGCGGTGATCCTCATGACGGTGCTGTCACAACTGGTGGGCACCCGCCTTGTAGCCCACGCCACGCACCGTCTGGATGATCTCTGGATTCTCGGGGTCGTGCTCGATCTTCGCGCGCAGGCGCTGGATGTGCACGTTGACCAGCCGGGTGTCCGCCGCGTGGCGGTACCCCCACACATCCTCGAGCAGGATCTCTCGGGTGAACACCTGTCCCGGGGCGCGCGCGAGGGTCACCAACACGTCGAACTCGAGCGGGGTGAGGGGAATGACGTCGCCGGCGCGGGTGACCCGGTGCCCGGTGACATCGATCTCCAGGTCGCCGATGCGCACTACGGCCGGTACAGCGTTGTCATTGCGCCGCAACCGGGCCCGCACGCGGGCGATGAGCTCGCGGGGCTTGAAGGGTTTGGGGATGTAGTCGTCTGCACCCGACTCGAGGCCTAGCACCACATCGACCGTGTCCGACTTGGCGGTCAGCATGATCACCGGCACGCCAGACTCCGCGCGGATCTCTCGGCAGATATCGATGCCGCTCTTGCCCGGCAACATCAGGTCGAGCAGAATCACGTCGGGATTCTCGTCCCGGAAGGCCTGCACCGCACGGTCCCCGTGGTCGCAGAACACCGGCTCGAACCCGTCCCCGCGCAGGACGATGCCGATCATCTCCGCTACAGCGGGATCGTCGTCGACCACCAAGATGCGTGCCGTCATGACGCCATCTTGCCATGTGGCGTGGTAAGCGTGGGAGGAGGTCCGCGACACGCGCACCCCGCATGGCAGGATAAGTCCGAGTCCACGAAGGGGGATCGATGACCGAGGACGATCGGCGCGATGCGGACACGCCCACGCACGCGGTGCCGCTGGAATGGCCACCGCACGGGGCCCTGGGCTCCGCGGGTGATCCGACGGCGCAGGCGTGGTCCGCGCCGGGCGCGACACCGCAGCCCACGCCCTATCCCGGCCCGCCCGCGGGAACGAGCGGGCCTGGCCAGGCGCCTCACGCAGGCGGTCGGGGTCCCTCCCCCGAACCGTTGGCCGCGGCCCCCTCGTTCCGATCGTGGCAGCCGGGCATCATTCCGCTGCGGCCACTCAGCTTCGGGGACTTCCTGACGGTGCCGTTCAAGGCGATGCGATTCAACCGTGCCGTCGTCCTCGGCGCCCCCCTGGTGTTCACCCTCGCGGCCACGATCCTGATGTTGGTGGCGCTGTGGATGCTGTTCACCGACCCCCAGCTCGGCCTACTGAACATCACCCCCACGCTGTCCGGCATCTCGGGTCAGACGGTCGCGATGCTCGTGGTGTCCGTGCTGATGATGCTGCTCGCAGACGTGTTCTCCAGCTCGATCATCGCTCCCGGAGTCGCGCGCGCGGTCCTGGGCGAGCGCATCGGCATCCCCGTGGCATGGCGCCAGGTGCGCCGCCGTCTGGGCACGCTGATGCTGCTTTACCTCGTCACGTCCCTCGCGCTCACGCTGCTGCTGGGCGTCGCGTTCGCCCCCGTGCTGATCTCGCTGATCTCCGGGGATGTCGGCGGAGTAGCCATCGCGCTGACCGTCGTGCTCTCCCTGCTGTTCATGCTTCCTGCCGGCATTGTGGTGTCGCTCGGCCAGGGGATCGCCCGCGCGATGATCGTCCTCGAGGGGATCTCGATGGTCGCGGCCCTGAAGCGGTTGACGCGACTCATTCGTGGCCGGTTCTGGTGGAGCATTCTGATCCTGGTCGTCACGGCCGTGCTCATCAACATTGTCTCGAGCGTGCTGCAGTACGTGGGCCAGTTCGGCGCGATCCTGGTGTCTTTGGTGGCGCCCGAGAACATGGTCGTCTTGATGGTCTCGTTCTTTGTGGTCTACGGGCTGTCGTACGTGATCTCCCTGGTGCTGGTGTACTCCTACCTGGGCTCGGTGCTGTCGCTGCTTTATATCGACCTGCGCATGCGCCACGAGGGGTTCGACCTCGACCTTGCGCGCGCGGCCGAGGAACGGGCACGGCGCTGACAGATGCGCGTCGACATTCCCGTCACTCCTGACGCCGACACTGCCAGGGAGTGGGCGCGCGACGAGCTCGCGAAGCCCGAGTACGTCGATCAGGGCACCACCTGGTTCGAGTCATTCCTGGAGTGGGTGCAGGAGCTGTTCGACGGCATCGGCTCCCTCGGAGGAGCGATGGGGCCGTTGGGCACGATCCTCATCGTGTTACTCGCCCTCGCGGCGGTCGCGGTCATCGTGTGGCTCGTGCTCGGGCCGCTGCGGCGCTCGCGCCGATCCACGGCTGTGGGAGCGGTGTTCGACGACGACTCGCGCTCGTCGGGGCAGATCAGCGCGGCCGCCGCAGCGGCAGCGGATGGCTCCGACTGGGACCTCGCAGTCATGGAGTGGTTCCGTGCCGCGGTGCGCCTCATGGAGGAGCGGCGCGCGATCGTCGACTCCCCCGGAGCGACGGCGCAGGAGGCCGCGGCCCGCATCGAGAGCGCGGTCCCCGACCTCGCGGGGGATGTCGCGGCTGACGCTCAGGGCTTCGACATGTCGCGTTACGGTGCGGGCGGGCTCACCAAGGCCGATGCGGACCACGCCGGTGCGACCTACGAGGCGCTGGCCCGCACGCGGCCGCGGGCGCGAGCCGAGGCCACCGCATGACGGCCGCCGCTGCGGCGCAGCCGCGCACGCAACCCATGCCCGCCAGTGCGGGGTACAGCCACGCCGACGACAATGCCAGCCTCGTGGCGCGCGCCCGGCGTCGCCCCCTCGCTGTTGTCGCTGTCGTGCTGTTCCTGGCCCTCGTCGTCACGCTTATCTGGACCTCGCGCCCGGCGGACTACACGCCGCTGTCGACGGAGAACTCGACACCCAGCGGCACCCGTGCGCTCGCTCAGATCCTTCGCGAGCAGGGCGTCGACGTGCGCCAGGTCTCGACGATGGCCAATGCGCGCATCGACACTCCCGCAACCACGACGCTCGCGGTCGCCGACTCGGAGCCGCTCGCCGCGTACCAGATCGACGCGCTGATGGACTATCCCGGCGACCTGGTGCTCATCGACCCGTCTCAGTCGGTGGTGGACCGCATCGCCCCCGCACTGTCGGTCGAGCCCTCTCTCGACGCCG
>JBKBNW010000117.1:0-6361 GCA_046295115.1 Demequina sp. | reverse complement strand
CCACAACTTCTCGCTCGCGGAGCTGAAACTGCGGGATAAGTACGGCGTGCAGGTCATTGGCGTCATGTCCCCCGGCGGCGAGTTCGAGTACGGCTCGAAGGCCACCGTGATCCACGCCGAGGACCTACTCGTGGTGGGCGGCGACGGCGACCTCGTGGAGAGGTTCGCTCAGCGCCCGTGAGCCGGCGTCAGACCCGGCGCTACACCACCCCGAACGCGAGCATCGCATCGGCCACTCGCGTGAAGCCGCCGATGTTCGCACCCGCGACGTAGTTACCCGGCGTGCCGAACTCGTCGGCAGTCGTGAGGCACCGGTCGTGGATGTCGCGCATGATCAATCGCAGGCGCTCCTCGGTGTAGGCGAAGTTCCACGAGTCTCGGGATGCGTTCTGCTGCATCTCGAGCGCGCTGGTCGCGACGCCGCCGGCGTTCGCCGCCTTGCCGGGCGCGAACAGCAGCCCCGCCTCCTGAAATGCCCTCACCGCCTCGGGAGTGGAGGGCATGTTCGCGCCCTCGGCGACCACGACGCACCCGTTGCGGATCAGGGTGGCAGCATCCTTGCCGGTGAGCTCGTTCTGGGTGGCACAGGGCAGCGCGACGTCGCATGGGACATCCCAGATCGATCCGCCGCTGACATAGGTCGCGCCGTCGCCGCGTTCGCGGACGTACGTCTCGATGCGGGCGCGGCGAGCAAGCTTGACGTCCTTGAGGAGCTCAAGATCGATGCCAGCGTCTTCGACCACGTACCCGCCGGAGTCGGAGACCGCGATCACCGTTCCGCCGAGTTCGCGCACCTTCTCCGCCGCATAGATGGCGACGTTGCCGGAGCCCGACACCACCACTTTGCGGCCGTCGAGCGACTCCCCGGTGGCGTGCAGCATCTCCTGCACAAAGAACACGGTGCCGTAGCCGGTGGCCTCGGTCCGCACCTGGGACCCGCCCCACGTGAGGCCCTTGCCGGTGAGCACACCCGACTCGTAGCGGTTGGTGATGCGCTTGTACTGCCCGAACAGGTAGCCGAGTTCGCGTGCTCCCACGCCCGTGTCGCCTGCCGGGACGTCCGTGTACTCGCCGATGTGGCGGTACAGCTCCGTCATGAACGACTGGCAAAAACGCATCACCTCGGCGTCGGACTTGCCCTTGGGGTCGAAGTCGGAGCCGCCCTTGCCGCCGCCAATCGGCATGCCGCTGAGGGAGTTCTTGAAGATCTGCTCGAAGCCTAGGAACTTGACGATCCCCAAGTACACGCTGGGATGGAAGCGGAGCCCGCCCTTGTACGGCCCGAGCGCCGAGTTGAACTCGACGCGGAAGCCGCGGTTCAGCTGGACCTGCCCGGAGTCATCGACCCACGGGACGCGGAAGATGATCTGCCGCTCGGGCTCGCACAGCCGGCGGATGACCTCGGAGTCCGCGTACTGCGGATGCTTGGCGACCACCGGCCCCAGGCTCTCGAGCACCTCGCGTGCGGCCTGGTGGAACTCGCGCTCTCCTGGGTTGCGGCGCTCGACCTCGTCGAGGACCGGGACCAGCCTTTCGTGCAGAACCGGCATGAAGCCGTCCTTTCTGAAATGGCCCCGGGTTCCGGATCGCGTCCGGGGTGATGCCCCGGGGCGACGGGGTGTCAGCCGACCGGAGTGGCGCCGACGATGACGATGGCTCGCTCGCCACGCGGGGTGACGAAGGTGACCTCGTCACCGACATGGCGGCCGTCCACGGCCGCGCCGAGGGGGGACTCCTGAGACAGCACGGTGACGTCGTCGCCCAGGTCGTCGCCCAGGAGGTCGCGGGCCCCGAGCACGAAGACCGTCTCGGTGGAATCCTCGACGCTTCGCACCGTCACCCGCATGCCGGTCTCCACGAGACCGTCATCCGGTCGCGTGCCGACCTCGACCGAGTCAAGGATGGTGCTCAACTCGACGATGCGCGCACGCGCCTTGGCGTCAGCGTCGTCGCCGCGGGCGGTGAGGCCATCCAGCTCCTCGACGAGCCGCCGATGCGCCTCAGGCGTCACCCACGTTCGCTCATCCGCCACGGTTCTCACACTCCCTGTCTGGCCCCTCTCAAGGCGAGATGGGCAATACGACGTGAGCGTACCGCACTCCTTAGTCCCGCCCTCGCCGAGCGTCAGGCGTCGAGCACGCCGCGCGTCACCGAGTCGCCGCTGTGGGTGGGGACGCCATCGAGCGGCTCGACTGAGATGTCCACAATGGGGAAGTTCGTCACGTCGAAGCCCGCCGGGAGAACGAACTCTCCGATGCCATCCGTGAGGTGACCGAGGCTCACCATGCCGTCGATCGCCTCATCAATGAGCCACACCTCGAGGTAGGCGTCCTCGACGTCGCGAGCGTCGGTCGTCACGACGAGAACCTGGGTACCGTCCGGCCGCGTCTCCAGCACCGCGTCGCCGGCAGGCAACTCGGTCGCAAGGTCCGTCAAGGGAGCCTGGGCCACGATGCTCACCGGCTCGTCCGCAGACCCGATGCCCAGTGCCGCCCCCACGCCCACGCCTCCCACCGCGACTCCGGCGGCGGCCGCCGCGGCCAGCGCCCACCGGGAAGTACGCCGCTGGCGGCGCGAGGCAAGGTCGTCCGCTCCGGGGGCCGATGCGCTCGGGGCGTCCGGCGCCGGTGCGGCGGACGGCGCGGTGCCCGGTATCGCGTCGCTTGACCCGATCTCCGTGTCGCTTGACTCGATCTCCTTCACGATGGCGTCCCACACGCGGTCAGGCGGACTGAGCAGGCCGGCGCCTGGTCCCGCGGCCTGGACGCGCGCGAGAGTCGCCCGCAGCGACTCGAGTTCGCCGCGGCACTCAGCGCATGCCGCAGTGTGCTCGGAGTCCGACGCGCGGCCGCCTCCGAGCGCGAGCTCAGCCAGCGCATCGTCATCAAGATGCGACATCGGACACCTCCCATCGGTCTCTTAGTTCAATCAATCCACGTCTGATATGGCTCTTCACTGTGCCGAGCGGCATGTCCATCCGCCTGGCAATCTGCTCATGCGTCTCGCCCTCGAAGAAGGCCATGGACACGATCGTCGCGCGTGGTGGCCCGAGCGCCTGGACCTCGTACGCGAGCAGGACCGCATCGGCGTCATCGGGCGCCGCCTGATCCATCGGCGTCGACTCCTTGACCGCCTCGAGCCGCCGATGCTCGCGCGAGCGGGACTCGAGCGCATCGGCAATACGGCGCTTGGCGATGCCGACCACCCATCCACGCAGGTCGCCCCGCACGGGGTCGAACCCCGACCGCCCGCGCCATGCGGAGACGAAGGTCTGCTGAGTGACGTCCTCCGCATCGGGAGCCGAGCCCAGCGCGCGAGCCGCCATCGTGTAAACCAAGGGCGACAGGTCCCGGTAGAGCTCCTCGAGAGCGCCGTCCTGCCCTGCCGCAAAGGCACGCGCCGTGTCGTCGCGGTCGCGCTGCGACGACGGAACTAGTGCCATTCGGGCCGGCTCCTTCACTGTCACGGCGGCGCTCACCCCGCCGGGGCGTCGATCGGCGTCGCGTACACCACGACGTTGTCCTCGTAGTGTCCCGCATCCCAATCGAACCGTCCACCACATGTGACCAGCACCAGCCTGGACTCACCGGTCCGGTCGAACACCAGATCCATGTCGACCTCACGCTTGCTTGTCCGCTCCACCCCCGCGACCTCGTACGTCAGCGCGTCGCCATCTGCCAACGTGACGACGATGCGCTCGCCCTCGCTGATGCGCTCGAGGCGAGAGAACGGACCCAGGCCGATACGCGCATCGTCCACATGCGCGGCGAGCACCGCGCTGCCCCTGTCGCCGCCAGGGGCGGGGCCGTAGCGGTACCACCCTGCCGTCTGCGCGGACTCGGGGATCTCCATCGCGCCGTCGCCCTCCAGGCCCACCTCGGTCACCGGCATGTCGATGCCGAGCGCCTCCACCACGAGCCTGCGCGGCGGCTCGGGCCTGAGAGCCGCGAGCGACTCGGGCGACGAGTCCGAGATCTCCACCTCGCCCACCACGACGGGTGCGCGCACCGCGCCAACATCGTCGACCGTGCGCGTGGCGCTCGCGGAAGGAGCGGGTGTCGAGCTGGTGGCGCGGGCGTCGTCGGCGGGTGCTGCGCACCCGGCCAGCGTCCACCCGGCGAGCGCGAACCCCACCAGTGCAATAAGGACGCGTGCCATCAACCTGCGCATGAGTGGCTCCTCTCGGGTGGGTCGGGGTTGAGCGCGCGGAGAGCGGGGACACGCCCCAGGGGGTTAGGGCGTGCCCCCGCGTGACCGCACGGTCAGCGTCGAGCGGTCACCATTCGCGATGCGGCAGCGGCCGCAAGCGCGAAGGCGAGGACGATCGCGGCGATCGCTCCCGCAGGGACTGCACGGTCAGCCGCGAGGCCCTGGGTGCCAGCCGCCACCTCGGACGGGCTGGAGGCGTGGGTGTCCACGGTCTGCACTGCGAGGTCGAGGTTGCCGGCCTCAGCGCTGCCCCACGCGTACACGATGGTGTTCACGCCGTCGGCGATCTCAACATCTGTCGGGCCAAGCACCGGGTCGGTCTCGCCGGTCAGCGACACTGCGGCCTCGTAGGTCGCGGCGGGAACGTCGCCCATCACCTCGTCGGGGTTCGAAAGGTTCTCGAAGAGCACCGCACCGTCGGCCCACACGTCGACGGCGGGTGCCGCGGCGGTGTGACGCACGGTGAGGCGGCCCTCGCCGGCTGCGGTCTCGGAGATGTCGTTCGTGAAGAGGTTCACGCCCGGGTCGCCCTCGGCGGTGAGGTGTGCGACGGCCGTGTAGCTCATGCCCGCCTCGAGGGTGATGTCGATCGGGCCGAGCACCGGATCCGAGTCGTCTTCAGCATCGGTTGCCGTGAGAGCGACCGTGTAGGTCCCGGGCTCAAGGTCGAGCGGTCCGGCCAGATCGCCCGGCTGGAAGTCGTCGATGGTGTTCGTGCCGTTGACGTACACGTCTACGGGGGTGTCGGGGATGCCGTGAAGTACGGACAGTTCCGCCATTCCGTCCTCGACTGCGAGGGCGGGGGCAGCTGCCCCCACGGCGATGAGCGCACCGGCTGCGGCGCCGGCGATTGCTGACTTGCGCATGGTCCTTCTCCTTCTCCTGAACTCGGAGGGCGCCTGTTGCGACCTCCTTCATCCACTACTTCCGGCTGGGACGGCCCCATGGATGCACCCACTGGAAACTTTTCTCGGCCCACGTTGCGGTTTGGCCTCAGCGGCGCCCCAACGATGGTGGCGCTCCACGCGTCTCAATAGCATGAGCGATATGAACTACCAGGGGGTTGGACCGGTGCGCCGCGCGCGGCACATGGGGATTGTCGCGAGTCTGATCGTCGGTTTGGCGGCGCTCGCGGGGTGTTCCTCGTCCGGGGAGTCCTCCTCCGCCGACTTGGCCATGGAGGACTTCGGCGGCGACGGAGCCAGCGCATACGCGGCGGAGGCCGATGCGATGGCCGAGTCCGCGCCCGCCGACCGGTCCTTGATCGTCACCGGCTCGCTCTACATCACGGTCGAGGACCCGATCGCGGCGGCCGACCAGGCCGCGACCATCGTGCAGGGCGCGGGCGGCCGCATCGACGCTCGCGACGAGACCGCCGCCGACGACTACGACGGGGGCTCCGCCTCCTTGACGCTCCGCATCCCGCAAGACGATCTCGACGCGGTCGTCGACGACCTGCGCGCGCTGGGCACCGTCGACCACTTCACCACGGAGTCTCGTGATGTCACCACCGAGGTGACGGACCTGGACGCCAAGATCTCGACGCTGCGCGCCTCGACCGACCGCATCCAGAGCCTGCTGCTCGAGGCAGAGGCCATCAAGGACATCATCACGCTCGAGGGCGAGCTCGACAGCCGCCAATCACAGCTCGAGAGCCTCGAGGCGCAACAGCGCGGCCTGCGCGACCAGGTGTCGATGTCCACCATCGACCTCTCCCTCACCACCGAGCCCGTCGTGATCGCGGACACCTCGCCCCGGAACTTCAGCGACGGCCTGGTGTCGGGGTGGGACTCCCTCGTGGCATTCCTGTCCACGGTGCTGGTGATTGTCGGTGTGCTGCTGCCCTGGGCGGCGTTGGGCGCGGTGATCGTGGTCGCCGTCATAGTGGCGCTGCGCGCGCGGAGGTCACGCGGATCGGGCCGGCCGCATGAGCCGGCTGCCCCCGCAGGTCCGACGGCCACAGCAGGCCCGACGGCCACCGCGGAGGGCCCGACGGCCACCGCAGGGGGCCCGACTCCCTAGGACTCGCGGCCCCGCCCCGCGGGAGCCCTCCCCTGCACATGACAATGCCCCGGCACTAGCCGGGGCATTGTCGCGCGCGAGGGTGCCCTCAGTCGCGTGGAACCTAGACTGTCGCGCTCACATGCACCAC
>JBKBNW010000116.1:0-6383 GCA_046295115.1 Demequina sp. | reverse complement strand
GCGGCACCGGCCGACGAGGGCCCTATCGATGCGGGGATCACCGTCCCCAAGGTCGAGGGCATGGGCGAGGACTGGATCAACGGCGTCGATATCTCGTCGGTGCTGTCCCTCGAGGAGTCGGGAGTGGTGTTCCGCGACGAGTCCGGCGATGAGGCAGACCTCTTTGAGGTGCTTGCCGATCACGACGTCAACTGGGTGCGCGTGCGTGTGTGGAACGACCCGTGGACGGCCGATGGCAACGGCTACGGCGGCGGCAACACGGACGCGGACCGCGCCACCGAAATCGCGCGGCGCGCGACCGAGGCGGGCATGCGGGTGCTCGTGAACTTCCACTACTCGGACTTTTGGGCGCACCCAGGGCAGCAGCAGCTGCCCAAGGCGTGGAAAGGCCTCGAGACAGTGCAGGAGCGTGCTGAGGCGGTCCACGACTACACCGCCGAGACTCTCCAGCACATGGTGGACGCGGGCGTCGACATCGGCATGGTGCAGATCGGCAACGAGAACACCCCGAACGACAACCAGCAGATTGTTGAGGTAGGCGGCTGGGATGACTTCGCCACCGTCGTGAGCGCGGGTTCGGAGGCAGTCCGGGACGTCGTTCCAGGTGCTCAGGTCGCGGTGCACTTCACCAACCCCGAGCGCAACACGCACCCGTCCTTCGCTGCGGCGCTGGACGCCCGTGACGTCGATTACGACGTGTTCCTCAGCTCGTACTACCCGTTCTGGCACGGATCGCTGGCGGGCCTCACCAGCAGCCTCAACACGATTGCTCAGACGTACGACAAGGACGTCGCAGTGGCAGAGGTGTCGTGGGCGTACACACTCGAAGACGGCGATGGCCACCAGAACACCATCCGAACCAACTTCGACCAGTACTCCATCTCCGTGCAGGGCCAGGCGCTCGCCATCCGCGACGTGATGCAGGCGGTCGCGGACGTGGATAACGGGCGCGGAATCGGCACCTTCTACTGGGAGCCCGCGTGGCTACCAGTCGGGCCGCCGGATCAGCTCGAGGCCAACGCGTTGCTGTGGGAACAACACGGCTCGGGCTGGGCGTCCAGCTACGCGGGCGAGTACGACCCTGCGGATGCTGGCGTCTACTACGGCGGAACTTCGTGGGACAACCAGGCGCTGTTCGACTTCCACGGCAACCCCCTCGAGTCGCTCAACGTGTACCAGTACGCCCGGACCGGCTCCGTCGCACCTCGCGACATCGACTCCGTGACGTCACCGTCCATCACAGTGGTTGATGGTGAGGCCATCTCGCTCCCATCCACGGTGACGGTGCGCTACACCGACGGCACATCTGAGGCGACGCCCGTCACGTGGTCGGCCAACCCCGCGTGGATTACCGGGCACGGCCTCTACACCGTGACGGGAACGGCAGGTGACGGCATCGACGTCACCGCCACCGTCGAAGTTCTCTCCTCTTCTGGCGTGGGCGAGAACCTGATCGTCAACGGAGGCTTCGAGTCCTCGGACACGTCGATGTGGCAACGCACCGGAACGGGCTTTACCGTTCGCCGGGCGGAGGACCCGCACACCGGCACCTACTCGACGCATTGGTGGCGAGACAGGGCGAACTCCTTTGAGATCGCGCAAACGCTGACTAACGTCCCTGCCGGCACCTATCGGCTGTCCGCCTTCCTGCAGGGCGGCGGTGGCAGTCCCAGTGACAGCATCACGCTGAATGCTCAGCACGGCATCAGCACGGTCACCGTCCCGGCTACCGTCCAGGGTCACGCGGTGTGGCAGAACCCCACCACGCCATTGCTCTCGGTCTCCGCTGGGGGCACGGTCGACATCTGGATCGAGTGGGATCTCGCTGCCAACGCGTGGGGCACGTTGGATGACGTGTCCTTCTCCCTTGACGCCGCGTTGCCCGATGCGGACACCAGCGCACTGGAGGGGGGCGTCGCACAAGCACAGGCGCTCGACCGCGACACCTACTCGGCCGCGTCGCTCGTGAACGTGGACCGCGCCCTGCGGCGCGCGGCATTCGTGCTCGGCTCCCCAGCGCCTTCGCAGGCGACCGTGGACGGTGCGATAGCTCAGTTGCAGACCGCCCTCGACAGCTTGGAGGAGGGGGACGGCACCATTCCGGATCCCACCGTTCAGGCGGTGGCGATCACCGTGGTCGAGGGCGACGAGATCGTCCTTCCGACGACGTTGACTGTCACGGCCTACGACGATTCGACGTCGTCGGAGTCCGTGGAGTGGAACGACGTGCTCGACCTCATCACGTCGCCGGGGGTCTACACCGTCACCGGCACTACCGAGAACGGCTGGGCCGCGACCGCGACCGTCACGGTCACTGCCCGCAACTGGATCGGCAACGGCGGTTTCGAGAAGGGCGTCGACGACGTCTCGCCGTGGACCATCACGGCTGGCGACGAATGGCCCGCAGAGCAGGTCGGCACCGCCTGGGTCGCCGCGTACGGCGACATTGAGGGCGACTTTGCTCTCAATGGCTGGTCGGATGTGACGGCTGGTCCCGACTTCTGGATCAGCGCTCAGCAGCCCACTGCAGAACTCCCTGCGGGCACATACGAGCTGAGCGCGATCGCGGCAGGTGGCAGCGAAGTGTCCGGCGGTGCGTCGGGCACGACCTACGAGCTCGGGGCGTGGGACGGCACGGAGTACCACTCCACCGACCTCGCGCTGCTGGGGTGGCCAATCCAGGACGAGGGGTCCGTCGAGTTCACCCTCGCAGAGCCGACCGTAGTCAATGTCTCCGTCTCGGCAGACATCGTCCGCGGGGACTGGTCATACGTCGACGACGTGCGCCTGGTGCGCACTGCCGATCCTGAGGCAACCATCGACACCGCGGTCTTGGAATCGGTATTGGCCGATGCGGCAGCGGTGGACCGGGCACTGTTCACCGGCGA
The DNA here is from genome assembly GCA_046295115.1 of Demequina sp. Classification (GTDB taxonomy): domain Bacteria; phylum Actinomycetota; class Actinomycetes; order Actinomycetales; family Demequinaceae; genus Demequina. Next base: position 3,495 of record JBKBNW010000116.1, on the reverse strand, counting down.
ATCACTCGCCACCCTCGATCGCGCGATCGCGCGCGGCGAGATCGTGCTTGCGTCGTCGATTCGCTCACAGGCGGACATCGACAATGCGGCCGATGCGGTGGCGGCGGCTATCGACGGCCTGGTCGAGGTAGAGACGACGGACCCGACCGATCCCACGGACCCCACGGATCCGACGGACCCCACGGATCCGACGGACCCCACGGACCCGACGGACCCGACCGATCCCACGGACCCGACGGACCCGACGGACCCCGGCACGGGGGACGTACAGATCCAGGTGTCGGACACCACGGTGCGCCCGGGTGACGAGGTGACGATCACGGTGACCGGAGTCGTCGACGACACGGTTGAGTTCGGCATCGAGAGCGAGTACCGGCACCTTGCGACAGCCGCAGTCGTGAACGGCGTGGCAGCCGCGACGGTGACGATCCCGCTCGACGTGGAGCCGGGAGTGCATCACCTGATGGCACTCGACCCCGAGGGCGCCGTGCTCGCGCAACAGCAGATCACGGTGCTCGCGGCCCAGACAGAGACAGGGCCGTCTGACGGCGATCTGTCACAGACGGGGGCGGAGATCCTCGTTCCGCTTGCGCTCGCCCTGATGCTGCTGGCAGCGGGCGGGGCGCTCGCCATGCGGGCGCGTCGACAGCGCGTGTGATGCGCGACGCGTGACCCGGTGCGGGGCGTCGGCCAGTCTCTGGCCGTCGCCCCGCACTCGTGGGCCTTACACCTCGGAGAGGTACAGGCGCACGCTCGTGGCCTCGAGCGCCTCGGTCTGGCCGGGGGCGACCACCTTGACGTCCACGCCTACCGGGGTGTCCCACGAGGAGTCCCACACCAGGCGCCACGGCTTGCCGGCGTCGAACGGGATGGTCACGTCGACGGGGTCGCGCCAGCCGTTGATGACCAGCAACGCGTCGGCCTCGCCGACGTCGGACAGCGACCTCATGAACTGCACCACCCGCGTGGCCGGGTCCTCCCACCACTCCTCGGTCTCCGGCTCGCCTGACGCGGTGAACCACGCCGAGTCCGCGCGGGGGTTCGAGTCATTGGGGCGAGGGTCGCGGCCGTCGTAGAACGTCGCGGGTCGCAGCACCGAATGCGCCCGGCGCAGGCCCACCACGTGGGCAATGGTCGCCCGCAGGTCCTCTTGCCACGGCGCGTGCTCCCAGTTCAGCCACGAAATCTCGTTGTCCTGGCAGTACGCGTTGTTGTTGCCGCCCTGCGAGTTGCCAAACTCGTCGCCAGCCAACAGCATCGGTGTGCCGGCGGACAGCAGCGTGGTGCCCAGCAGGTTCCTGATCGAGCGGCGACGCATCGCGAGGATGTCCTCGTCGTCCGTGTCCCCCTCGACGCCGTGATTCCAGGACCGGTTGTTGTCCGTGCCGTCGCGGTTGTCCTCGCCGTTGGCCTCGTTGTGCTTGCCGTTGTAGGTGGTGAGGTCGTGCGCGGTAAAGCCGTCGTGACAGGTGACGAAGTTGACCGAGGCGAGGGGGCCGCGTGAGAGCGGCGGCTCGGTGTGGCCGAACAGGTCCGAGGAACCGGCGAGCCTGGTGGCAAACTCCGGCGCAGTGGGGTGGTGGCGCCCGCCCTTGGCGGTGTCCGTCAGCCAGAACGACCGGATGCGGTCACGGAACCGGTCGTTCCATTCCGCCATGGGGGCGGGGAAGTTGCCCACCTGCCAACCTCCCAGGCCGGTGTCCCACGGCTCGGCGATGAGCTTGACGCCGCCGAGCACCGGGTCCATCGTGAGGCCCACGAGGAACGGGTGGCGGGTCGAGAAACCGTGACCCGTGCGGCCCAGCGTGACCGCGAGGTCGAACCGGAACCCATCGACGCCCACCTCCTCGACCCAGAACTTGAGCGAGTCCAGCGCCATCTGGACCACGCGCGGGTGCGAGAAGTCCAGAGTGTTGCCGGTGCCAGTGGAGTCGTCGTAGTGGCCGGGGGAGTGCGGCTGGTGCCGGTAGTACGAGTGGTTGTCGAGACCGCGCCAGCTGAGCACGCGGTCGCCCCAGCCGGCCTCGGCGGTGTGGTTGTAGACCACGTCGAGGATGACCTCGAGACCCGCCTGGTGGAGTAGGTCCACCATGCCCACGAACTCGTCGAGCACGCCCTGCGCGCCCTTGGCCCGCGCCTCCGCAGTCGCGTACGGGGCGTGCGGCGCGAAGAAGCCGGCGGTGGAGTAACCCCAGTAGTTGCTGAGCCCGTTGTGGTCCAAGTGGGGCTCGGATGCGAACGCGTGAACCGGCAGCAGCTCGATCGTGGTGACGTTCAGCGACTTCAAGTACTCGACGGAGGCGGGGTGGGCGAGTCCGGCATAGGTACCGCGCAGCTCCTCAGGCACGGCCTCCATCTGCTTGGTGAAGCCCTTGACGTGCACCTCATAGATGACCGTCTCTTCCCACGGCACTGACGGGGGCGGCGTCTGCCATGAGCCACCCGGCTCGACGGTGACCACTGAGCGCGGCATCAGCGGCGCGGTGTCCGTGGCGTCGCGGTTAGACAGCAAGGTCTGGGCGCCCGGGTTGTTCATCGGAGTGAAGTCGCCTGCGATCCCGCGCCCGTACGGGTCGAGCAGCAGCTTGGCGGGGTTATACCGGTGACCCTTGGTGGGTTGCCAGGGGCCCGCGGCGCGGAAGCCGTAGAGCTGGCCCTCCGCGACCTCGGGCACGAAGGCGTGCCAGACGCCGGCCGTCGGGCCGTGTAGCGCGACGCGTTCCTCGGTTCCCTCCGCATCGAACAGGCAGAGGTCGACGGCGGTGGCATGACCGGCATACACGCCGACCACAGCGCCGTCGTCAACGAGGTGGACGCCAAGGCGGTGCGGCGTAGGGGAGGGGGTAACACCTTCACGGGACATATGCCCATTGTGCCCCTGGCATGCTCCCGCGCGTTGCAGCGGCGACGTGCCATCTCGACCTCTCGGCCCGCCAGAGGTTAGCCTTCCGCCATGCCTGCCCCCGGATCTGCCCCGTCGACGCGCACCCGCATACGCGATCTCACCGAGTCCGCAAACTTTCAGCGCACCATCATCGTGCTCATTGTCCTCAACGCCGCGATCCTTGGTGCAGAGACGTACCCCGCGATCATGGCGAGCTTTGGTGGGGTGCTCGAGACCGCGAACGCGATCATCGTGGGCATCTTCGTGCTGGAGATCGCAATGCGGATTTATGGCAACGGCCGTGCGTTCTTCCGCGACGGCTGGAGCTTGTTCGACCTATTCGTCGTCATCGTCGCCCTGATTCCGACGGGCACGGGCTCCGAGGTGCTGCGAGTGCTGCGCCTGCTGCGCGTCCTCAGACTGCTCTCCGCGGTCAAGTCCATGCGGCTCGTCGTCAACGCGCTGGGCGCCGCGATACCCGGCATCCTGAGCATCGGCGCCCTGCTGGTGATGATCATGTACATGTTCGCGGTCAGCTCGACCATGCTTTTTCATGACGTGCGGCCCGAGGCATTCGGCGACCTATGGACCTCGAACATGTCGCTGTTCCG
>JBKBNW010000115.1:0-6417 GCA_046295115.1 Demequina sp. | reverse complement strand
GCGATCGTCGAACCCTGGGTGTTGACGATGCCGATCACCGTCGCGCCCTGCTGCTGCGCGTGGCGCACGGCCATGATCGTGTCCATCGTCTCGCCCGACTGGCTGATCGCGACCACCAGCGTCTTAATGTTCACCACCGGGTCGCGGTAGCGGAACTCGTGTGCGAGCTCGACCTCGACCGGGATGCGGGTCCAGTGCTCGATCGCGTAGCGCGCCACCAGGCCCGCGTAACTCGCGGTGCCGCACGCGACCACGACGATCTTGTCCACAGACTTCAGCACGTGGTCGTCGATGACGCCCTCATCGAGGTGCAGCCGGCCGTTCTCGTCGACGCGCCCGCGCAGGGTGTCCGCGACCGCCGAGGGCTGGTCGTGGATCTCCTTGTCCATGAACGTCGCGAAGCCGCCCTTTTCAGCAGCCGCGGCGTCCCAGTCCACGTGGTAGGACTCACGCTCCACCACGGCGCCAGAGGCGTCGGTCACGGTGACCGAGTCCGGGGTGATTTCCACGACCTCGTCCTGGCCGAGTTCGAGCGCGGTCCGGGTGTGCTCGATGAATGCCACCACATCAGAGCCCAAGAAGTTCTCGCCGTCGCCGAGACCAACCACCAGCGGCGAGTTGCGGCGCGCGCCCACGACCGTGCGCGGCTCGCGCACGTCGACCGCAAGCAGCGTGAATGCCCCCTCGAGGCGGGTGGCTACCGCGCGCATCGAGTCGGCCAGCCCCATCCCCTGGTCAACGTAGGTCGCCAACAGGTGCGCAGCCACCTCCGTGTCCGTATCGGACAGGAAGTCGACGCCCTCGGCCATCAGCTCGTCGCGGAGCCGGTGGTGGTTCTCGATGATGCCGTTGTGAATCAGCGCGATGCGCCCGCCCGCCGCGAGGTGGGGGTGCGCGTTCGCGTCCGTGGGTGCGCCGTGCGTGGCCCACCGAGTGTGACCGATCGCGGCGGTCGACGCGGGCAGCGGGCGCTCCGCGATCGCGGCGGTGAGCCGCTCGAGTTTGCCTGCCCGCTTGGCCACCGTCACCCGGTCCGGGTCAGACCCCACGAGCGCGATGCCCGCGGAGTCGTAGCCCCGGTACTCGAGGCGCGCAAGCCCGCCCATGATGACGCGCTCCGGGCGCGAATCCGGCTCTCCCGAGCCTACATATCCCACAATGCCGCACATAGGACATGAGTCTACGGGCCCATGCCAGCGACGCCGGCGAGGCCGTGGCGCATTCTCCATGGGCGAATGATGTTGAATGGGCGCGTGAACGAACGATCCCCGGAGGACGTCGCCAGTCCCTTCGTCACCTTCTCCCGTCCGGAGTGGTCCGCCCTCGCGGACACCACACCCCTGCCCCTGACGGAGGGCGACATCGCGCGCGTGCGCGGCCTCGGGGATCCGATTGACCTCGCCGAGGTCGACACCATCTACCGGCCGCTGTCGCGGCTGCTCGACCTGTACTCCGGGGCCACCGGCAAGCTTCACGCCGCCACCAGCGCGTTTCTTGGCGAACGCGCCTCGCGGACGCCCTTCGTCATCGGGATCGCCGGCTCAGTGGCGGTGGGCAAGTCCACCACCGCCCGCGTCTTGCGCGAGCTGATGGGGAGGTGGCCCGCCACGCCCAGGGTCGCGCTGGTGACCACGGACGGGTTCCTCCACCCCAACGCGGTGCTGCGCGCGCGGGGGATCCTCGACCGCAAGGGCTTTCCCGAGTCCTACGACCGGCGCGCCCTGCGCCAGTTCATCGCGGACGTGAAGTCCGGGCTACCCGAGGTGCACGCGCCCGTGTACTCACACCTGACCTACGACATCGTGCCCGGCGAACGAATCACGGTGCGCCAGCCGGACGTGCTGATCGTCGAGGGCCTCAACGTGCTCCAGCCCGCCACTCCGCGCGACCTCGATGACACGGCGCTTGCCGTCTCGGACTACTTCGACGTGTCGATCTACGTCGACGCGCAACCCCACCACGTTCGCCGGTGGTATATCGAGCGGTTCTTGGCGCTGCGTGCCACCGCCTTCACCAGACCCGAGTCGTACTTTCACTCCTACTCGGGGATCAGCGACGAAGAGGCGACGGCGCGAGCGAGTGAGATCTGGGATGCGATCAACGCGCCCAACCTCGCACGCAACATCGCCCCCACCCGGTCGCGGGCCACGATCATCCTCGCCAAGGGCGCTGACCATCAGGTCGAATCGGTACGCATGCGCAAGCTGTGATCGCCGAGACTTGCGGCACGTCACGACCATGAGGGCGCGCGGGAGGCGATCCCCCGCCTAGGGCCTTCAGCCGCGCCTCTGCCTCGATTGGTCCGTGACGTCGCTCGTGGCCCCGTCGGCATCTGCCGGAGGTTCGCCGTCGTTGCCGTCCGCGCGCCCCGCGAGCCGGCTCAGAGGACGCTGCTCGCGCCACTCGGCGCGGCGCTCGACACGATGGCCCTGACGCGCTGCGCGCTCGGCCGCGATGCGTTCGGCCTGTTCGCGCTCCTCCGCAGTGAGCGACTGCTCGATCTCTGCCGCGAGGTCGGGCAGCGTGGGCTGGCTGAGGCCAAACCACGACAGCACCTTGTCCACGAAGAAGCCGAGCACCACCCCCGCAGCGACGCCCACAGTGATCGACAGCAGCAGGTTGTCCTCCGGGAAGATCGCTCCCGCGACGGTGCCGAGCGCAATGCTCCACGCCGCCCAGATCGTCACGGCGATCGCGTCGACTCCCATGAACCGCCGATGGGGGTAGCGCAACGCTCCCGCCGACAAGTTGACCAGGACGCGCCCCATCGGCACGAACCGGGCGGCGATGATGAAGGTCGGTCCGCGCTTCTCGAGCTGAGTCTCTGCCGAGTCCAGGCTGCGGCGCCAGCGGTCGCGCTTGAACACTCTCCAGCGGCGCACGTCCGCGCGTGCGCCCACGAGGTAAGCCACCTGATCCCCGCACCACGCGCCGACTGCTCCGCACACGAAGATCAGCACCAGAATCGGGCTGCCGGTTTGCAGGGCGGCGGTGGCGGTCGCGATGATGACGGACTCGCTGGGCACCACCGGGAAGAACCCGTCGATGACCGACAACGCGAACACCCCGGGGTAGATCCACAGCGACTCGCTCAGATCCAGCACAAAGGCTTCGACGATCGAAGAGAAGTGCAGGAACCAGTCGGCGAAGGAGGGGTCTTCCACGGGTTCAGTGTCCCAGTCTCGCGGAGCGCGCGCGATGGGGCATTCCCCTGATAGGGGTCCCACGCAAGGACGAGTCGGGACCGCGAGGGATCCGGCCGCGCCGGCCCGAGCCCCGGCTACTGCGGGGTCAGGCGCTCACGCACGGTGTCGGCGAGGGCATCGGCGTGACGCTGCGCGTCCTCCGCAGTGGTCGCCTCCACCATCACCCGCACCAGGTTCTCGGTGCCCGAGGGGCGCAGCAGCACCCGGCCGGAATCCCCGAGCGTGGCACGAGCGGCCGCAACCGCCTCTTGGACGGCCTCGTCGCTATACACGCGGGTACGGTCAGCGCCCGCGACATTGATCAGCACCTGGGGTAGCGTCGCGATACTCGCGCACTGGTCGCGCAGGGACACGCCGGAGGCCACCTGGGCGCCTACCAACAGTGAGGTCAGCACGCCGTCGCCGGTCGTCGCGTAGTCCGCGACGATGATGTGGCCTGACTGCTCTCCGCCGAGGGAGAACCCGCCGTCGCGCATCGCCTCGAGCACGTAGCGGTCACCTACGCCGGACTCCACGATCGCGATCCCGGCCGACTGCATCGCGCGGTGCAGCCCCAGGTTCGACATCAGCGTGGCGACCAGGGTGTCGTGGTACAGCGCGCCTGAGCGCTGCATCGACAATGCGAGCAGGCCCATGATCGCGTCTCCGTTGACGACGGCACCAGTGTGGTCGACGGCGAGGCAGCGGTCGGCGTCCCCGTCGTAGGCGACGCCCAGGTCCGCGCCGCGCGCGACCACCGTTTCGCGAAGGCCGTCGAGATGCGTCGAGCCCACACCGTCGTTGATGTTGTGCCCGTCGGGCTCCGCGTTCATGACGTGGACGTCCGCACCGGCCGCCACCAGCGCGCGGGGGCCGACGGTGCTTGCTGCGCCGTGAGCGGCGTCCACCACGATTGACAGCCCGGCCAGCGGCGCATCGGTGCCCGCGAACGAGCGCGCGGCGGACACCACGTGCTGGACGTAATCCTCGGCGAGCCCGGGGGCGGGAACGATCGATCCGACGGCGGTGCCGGTGGGCCGATCCCAGTCGGCGCCAAGCCGGTCCTCGATGGCCTCCTCGACCGCGTCGTCCAATTTGTGGCCGCCGCGGGAGAAGAACTTGATGCCGTTGTCGGGCATCGGGTTATGCGAGGCGGAGATCACCACACCGATGTCCGCATCGGTGGATGCCGTCAGGTACGCGACCCCGGGCGTGGGGAGGACCCCCACGTCGAGCACGTCGACTCCGGCAGATGCCAGGCCCGCGGCGACCGCGGAGGACAGGAACTGACCAGAGACACGGGTGTCGCGTCCCAGTACCGCCCGAGGCCGATGACCCTCGAACTCGCCACGTTCGGCGAGCACAAAAGCCGCGGCGACGGCGAGGTCCACGGCCAGCTCTGCCGTGATATCACGGTTCGCCAGGCCACGGACCCCGTCCGTGCCGAACAGTCGCGCCATGCGCGGCAGATTAGCGCTTCGAGTACTGCGGTGCGCGGCGAGCCTTCTTGAGACCCGCCTTCTTGCGCTCGACCACGCGGGCGTCGCGGGTGAGGAAGCCGGCCTTCTTGAGGGTGGCGCGGTTGGTGTCCTCGTCGATCTGGTTGAGGGCACGGGCCACTCCCAGACGCAGCGCGCCGGCCTGGCCCGAGGGGCCGCCGCCGGTGATGCGAGCGTGGACATCGAACTTGCCGTCGATGTCGAGCAGCGTGAACGGGTCGTTCACGAGCTGCTGGTGGACCTTGTTGGGGAAGTAGCCCTCAAGCGAGCGGCCGTTGATCTTCCACTCGCCGGTGCCAGGCACCAGGCGAACGCGGGCGATGGCCTGCTTGCGGCGTCCCAGACCAGCGCCGGGGGCGATGGTCGAGGAGCCCTTGCCACGCTCGGGCGCTGACTCGGAGGTGTACTCGGTGGGCGTGTCGTTCTCGACGGTCTCAGTCACGTTGATTAGTCCTTGATGCCGGGCGCTACTGCGCCACCTGCGAGATCTCGAACGCCTGCGGCTGCTGCGCGGCGTGGGGGTGCTCGGGGCCTGCATAGACCTTGAGCTTGGACAGCTGGGCACGGCCGAGCTTGGTGTGGGGCAGCATGCCCTTCACCGCGTTCTCGATGACCCGCTGGGGGTTCTTCGCGAGCAGCTCGCCGATCGGCACGGCCGACAGCCCGCCCGGGAAGCCCGAGTGGCGGTAGACCATCTTGTCGGTCAACTTGGAGCCCGACAGCGAGATCTTGTCCGCGTTGATCACGATGACGAAGTCGCCGTTGTCGAGGTGGGGAGCGAATGTCGCCTTGTGCTTGCCGCGGATCAGCGAAGCGGCCTGCGAGGCCAGACGACCGAGAACCACGTCAGTAGCATCGATGACGTACCAGTTGATGGTCACGTCACCCGGCTTGGGAGAATACGTACGCACTGTGAAGCCTTCTAACTCGTTAACGATGGGCGGAGCGAAATGCACCGCAAGGGTTCGGTCGGCGGGTCCGGCGGAGGCGAGTGGGAAGCACCATTCCACGTGGAGCGCACAACGACAGGCAAGTCTACCGGGACGCTGGCGTGATGGTCAAACGGCCGTCATCCGGCGGCATCAGCAGCCTGTGATCATGAGCGTAGACCACCAACTGGACCCGGTCGCGCGCACCGAGTTTTCGCAGCAATGACCCCACGTGGGACTTGACTGTGGATTCGCTGACGAACATCTGCCGGGCGATCTCGACGTTGGACAATCCCCGCGAAATCCATCCCAAGACCTCCCGCTCTTTGTCCGTCAGGGTGGCGACCTCGGCAGGCTCGGGAGCTTGCGGCTCGAAGGTGGCGGACAGGATGGTGGTCAGGTCTCGAGGCGCCAGCACCGCATGGCCGGTGTGGACGGTCCGGATGGCGTCGATCAGCATCGCGGGGCTCACATCCTTCAACAGAAAGCCACTGGCGCCGTAACGGATGGCCTCTGCCGCGCGTGCGTCCAAGTCGAAGGTGGTGAGGACGATGACGGCCAGTCGGTGCTCACGGCTGGCTACGGTTGCTGGCTGCAACAGTTGCTGCGTGGCCTCGACGCCGTCCATCTCCGGCATGCGCAGGTCCATCAGCACCACGTCCGGCTGCGTCTGTGCGGCGTGGGGGGGGGGGGGCCCGCCCCCCCCCCCCCCCACCCCCCCCCCCCCCACGCCCGGGTCGCCCGAACCAAAAGAACCCCCCCCCCCCGCCCCCCCGGCCCCGGGGGCCCGGGGGGTGCCCCCGG
>JBKBNW010000114.1:0-6418 GCA_046295115.1 Demequina sp. | reverse complement strand
CACAAGCGCCGCGAGGCGGTCGTTGTCGCCGAACCTGATCTCGTCTGTCGCCACCGCATCGTTCTCGTTGACGATGGGCAGCACGCCCAGGTCGAGCAGACGGTTGAATGCGCGTTGCGCGTTGCCGTAGTGCGACCGGCGCACCATGTCGTCTGCGGTGAGCAGCACCTGGCCCACGGTGAGGCCGTGACGGGCGAACGCGGCGGAGTATGCGGCGACCAGCACCCCTTGGCCGACAGACGCAGTTGCCTGAGCGGTGGCGAGGTCGCGCGGGCGTTCCGCCAGGCCCATCGGCCCCACGCCAGCCGCGATCGCGCCCGAGGTGACCAGGATCACTTGACGGCCCGAGGCGCGCACGCCGGCCAGTACGTCAGCGAGGCGGGCGACCACCTCGGTGCTGAGCCGACCGTCCGGGCCCGTGAGCGAGGACGAGCCGATCTTGACGATGATGCGACGCGACTGCGCGATGGTCTGGCGCGTGGCCTCCACTGGTGTCCCCTTCGTGTGCGGTCGTGCTGGCCGTCATTCGTCCTTGGCGGGGTCCGTCCAGTGGCCCGAGTCGCGCTCGGTCCACAGTTCTTCGCGCGCGGCCGACTTCGCGTCCATGCGTTCCTTATGCTCGGCGCGCTTTTCGGCTCGCGTCGCGCGGCCGGAGCGTTCGTGGTCCTCGACTCGCAGGTCGGACCCGCGCTGGCCGAGCAGTTCGGCGCCGGTGCCCATCGTGGGCTCCCAGTCGAACATGACTCCGCCGACTCGCGGCCCGATGACAACCTCGGAGCCTGGCACTGCCCCGGCGCGGAACAGCTCGTTCTCGACGCCAGCCTTCGCCAGCCGATCCGCGAGGTAGCCCACCGCCTCGTCGTTGGCGAAGTTGGTCTGTCGCACCCAGCGTTCGACCCGCGCGCCGCGGACCTGGAAGTAATCTTCGGCGCCGTCGCGCACGTGCTCCACTGTGAAGCCTGAGTCGTCGACCGCCTTAGGTCGGAGCACGATCGGTGCCTGCTCGATCACAGGGGCCGCCGCGCGGTGGTCGGTGACCATCTTGGCGAGCGCGAACGACAGCTCGCGCAGGCCCTCGTGGCTCACGGCGCTGATCTGGAAGATCGGCATGCCGGTGGCCTCCAGGTCAGGCCACACGATCTCAGCGAGATCGCGACCATCCGGCACATCGATCTTGTTGAGGATGATGATCTGCGGGCGATCGGCCAGCGGAATCCCGCTGATGGCATCGTCTCCGCTGTAGGCACGCAACTCCGCCGCGATGACCGCGAGGTCGCGAATGGGGTCCCTGTCAGACTCCAGCGTCGCGGTGTCCAACACGTGCGCGATCACGGAGCAACGCTCGATGTGACGCAGGAAGTCGTGCCCCAGGCCCTTACCCTCGGAGGCGCCCTCGATCAGCCCAGGCACGTCCGCCATCGTGAACCGCGTGCCGCCAGCCTCGACCACACCAAGGTTCGGCACGAGGGTGGTGAACGGGTAGTCCGCGATCTTGGGCCGTACCTTGCTCATCGCGGCGATGATCGAGGACTTGCCCGCGCTCGGGTAGCCCACGAGCGCCACGTCGGCGATGGACTTGAGCTCGAGAAGCACGGTGTTCTCTTCACCAGGCTCCCCCAGCAGCGCGAAACCAGGCGCCTTGCGCTTGACCGTGGCCAGCGCGGCGTTGCCGAGCCCACCCCGGCCGCCCGCCGCGGCGACAAACTCCGCACCCTCACCCACGAGGTCCGCGAGCACCTCGCCCGTGGCGGACTTGACGATAGTGCCGTTGGGCACGCCAAGGCGCAGATCAGCAGCGTTGGCGCCGTGGCGATTGTCGCCCGCGCCTTGGCCGCCGCTCGAAGCGGTGCGGTGCGGGCCGTGGTGATAGTCGAGCAGCGTCGTCACCTGCGGGTCCACACACAGGATGACGGAGCCGCCTCGACCGCCGTTGCCGCCGTCGGGGCCGCCGAGCGGCTTGAACTTCTCACGGTGCACGGAGGCGACCCCGTGCCCGCCGTTGCCTGCCGTCACGTGCAGGGTGACGCGATCCACAAACGTGGCCATGACGCCTCCCTTCGCGAGGTGGTCAAGAAATGGGTCAGGGGCGCCGCCGAAACGGCGACGCCCCTGACAAAGCTGGTGATGCGGGCTGGACTAGCCGGCCACCACATCGACGACCTTGCGACCGCGTCGCTGGCCGAACTGGACCGTGCCGGCCGACAGCGCGAACAGCGTGTCGTCCTTGCCGCGGCCTACGTTGTTGCCCGGGTGGTGGTGCGTGCCGCGCTGGCGAATGATGATCTCGCCTGCGTTGACGACCTCGCCACCGAAGCGCTTGACGCCCAGGTACTGAGCGTTGGAATCCCGACCGTTGCGCGAGGAGCTCGCGCCCTTCTTATGAGCCATGAGTGCTTCCTCGCTTACTTGATGCCCGTGACCTTCAGGCGCGTGAGGTCCTGACGGTGACCAATGCGCCTGCGGTATCCGGTCTTGTTCTTGTACTTAAGGATGTCGATCTTCGGTCCACGCTCGTCGCGAACGACCTCAGCGGTGACAGTGATCTTCGCCAGTGCCTTGGCGTCGGAGGTGACCTTGTCACCGTCGACGTGCAGCAGGGCGGGAAGCTGGACAGAGTCACCTGCAGCAGCCTTGAGACGGTCGACGACGATGATATCGCCCTCGGAAACCTTCTCCTGGCGGCCACCGGCCTTCACAATCGCGTACACCATGAAATCTTCAATCCTCTACGTATGGTCTGGTTTCCTGCCGCTGCCTCACTGGGCGCAGGCAGGCCCTGACGCTTTCGCGCCGACGTACAAATGTACCCGCCCGGGGCCGCCCCGGTCAAACCGGCGGCGTCCCGACCGGCTACGGCTGGACGTCCCCTTCGGAGGGATCGGTCGGGTGGTCCTCGTCGGGCGTGGCGTCCGCGTGGGGCGCCTCGCTCAGCGAGTCGTGCGTGGTGGCCGACTCGTCGGCCTCCTCGACACGCTCGGGCAGGTCGATGAGGGGCATGGCAGCCTCATCGGCACCGTCCCCATCCCCCGCCGTCGCGTCGTCGTCCGTGCCGTGTGCGGGCGCGTCGACATGGTCGTGGTGGTGAGCCTTCTCAGCCGCGGCAGCGATCGAGGCGAGAGTCGCCTTGACCGCAGCGCGTGCCTCGTCACGGTCGTCCAGAGCGTGGGTTTCCACCTTGCCCTGGTCCTCTGCCGAGGACTGCTTCTTGGCGGTCCTGCCGCCGCCGCGGTTGCCGCGTCGCTTCTCCGGCTGCTTCTCCGTCGCCTCGGCCACGGGCTCGCCTTGCACGAGGAAGCCGCGGCCCTTGCAGTGTTCGCAGGTCTCCGAGAACGCCTCGACCAGTCCCTGACCCACGCGCTTGCGGGTCATCTGGACGAGTCCCAGCGATGTCACCTCTGCGACCTGGTGCTTGGTGCGGTCGCGCCCCAAGCACTCGATGAGCCGGCGTAGCACCCGATCGCGGTTGCCCTCGAGCAGCATGTCCACGAAGTCGATCACGATGATGCCGCCGATGTCCCGCAGGCGCAGCTGGCGCACGATCTCCTCGGCGGCCTCGAGGTTATTGAGGGTCATCGTCTCTTCGAGCGTGCCGCCCTTGCCGACGAACTTGCCGGTGTTGACGTCGATCACCGTCATGGCCTCGGTGCGGTCGATCACGAGCGAGCCGCCGGACGGCAGCCACACCTTGCGGTCCATGCCCTTGATGAGCATCTCGTCCACACGCAGATCGGCGAACAGGTCGCCGTCTCCGGCGTACTTCTGCAGTCGAGGCAGCAGGTCGGGCGCGACCTGGCCCACGTAGGCGCTGAGCGAGTTCCAGGTGTCATCCCCCTGGATGGTCAGCGACTCGAAGTCCTCATTGAAGATGTCGCGCACCACGCGGATGGCCATATCGGGCTCCCCGCGCAGCAGCATCGGGCCCTTGTTGGACTTGGCCTCGGTCTGAATGTTCTCCCACTGGCGCTTGAGGCGCTCGACGTCGGCGCGCAGCTCCTCTTCGGAGGCACCCTCGGCAGCCGTGCGCACAATCACGCCGGCGTCCGCCGGGATGACCTCGCGCAGCAGCTTCTTGAGGCGCGCGCGCTCATTGTCGGGCAACTTGCGGCTGATGCCGGTGACGCCGCCTGCGGGCACATAGACGAGGAACCGTCCGGCGAGCGAGATCTGGCTGGTGACGCGGGCACCCTTGTGGCCGATCGGGTCCTTGGTGACCTGCACCATCACCGTGTCGCCCGGCTTGAGGGCGAGTTCGATGCGGCGCGGCTTGCCTTCGAGGCCGGCGGCGTCCCAGTTGACCTCACCGGCGTAGAGCACTGCGTTGCGGCCGCGACCCACGTCGACGAATGCGGCCTCCATGCCGGGAAGAACGTTCTGCACTCGCGCCAGGTAGACGTTGCCAGCCATCGACTGCTGCGCCTGGTGGGACACGTAGTGCTCCACCAGCACCTCGTCCTCGAGCACGGCGATCTGCACGCGGTGGTCCTTCTCGCGCACAATCATGTCGCGCTTGACGGACTCGCGGCGCGCGAGGAACTCGGCCTCCGAAATCGTGGGGCGGCGGCGCTGGCCGTCGCGGTTGTCGCGGCGGCGCTGGCGCTTAGCCTGCAGCCGTGTCGAGCCCTGCAGCTCGTCTGAGCCGGACTTGTCGCCGGAGCTCGATCCCGACCCGCTGGAACTCGAAGCCGAGCCCGAACCGCTGGTGCGCGAACCGCGGCGACGGCGGCGGCGCCTTGACGAGCCATCACCGTCGTCGTCGCCGGAGTCGCCAGAGTCGCCCGAATCGCGGTCCCGGTCATCGCCAGAGCCAGCGTCGGAACCCGCTTCTGGTCCCTCGTCTGAGCCCTGCTCGCCGCCGGAGCGGCCGTCAGCGGAGTCGTCGTTGTCGGAGAAGCCGTCGCCGTCGGGGCGCTTCTTGCCGCGACCGCGGCCCCCGCGCCTGCGGCGGCGCTTGCTGCCGTCGCCCGGGTCTGCGTCGCCGTCGGAGCCGTCAGGCCCCTGGTCGTTGGCGCCGGTGGGCTTGTCGGCTTCCCTGCCCTCGGTGGAGGGCGAATCGCTGCGGCCGGCGCCAGCCGACGAGCCGTCCGTGGCGTCTGCCGCGTCCGCGGATGCTTCTGCGTTCTTGGGGCTCTTCGCCCTACTACCGCCGGACCTCCGCTTGGGCTTGTCGCCCTCGGTCGGGTCACCAGCCGCCTTGCCGCGGCCTCGCGAACTTGATCCCTGGTCGCCACTGGCAGGCGCATCGGCCCTAATGGAGGGCGGGCCAGCAGGCGCCGATGCGCGCCGCGGCGCGGCGGGTTCGGGTGCCTGGAAGATGACGGCGGTCGACGGTGTGTCGGAAGTGGTCTTGTCCTCGCTCAACGCGGGTACCTCAGATCGATACGGCCCACACGCCGCATCGACGCTCTCTCGTCGGTCGTGACTCGCATAACGCGGCCACGGAAGTCTTCAGGTCGCGGCGGACAGCGGCACCTGCTCGTGAGCGCCTATCCCCGATGTCTCCGCCTGCGGCTGTAGCCGGACGGGACCGTGACGGGACTGGCAGCTGTCGCAGACGCTGCGTCTGTCGCGCGGTAGGCACCCGGTGTGGCTGGGTGCGACCTGTCGACCATTGTGGCACACGAACGCCCAAAAGCCCCGTTGGCCTCCAGCGCCCGCCCACGCGCCGGCACCCAGGACTAAAGTCCTGGGCTCCCACCCACCCCAATCCAGGTAGGTTGAGTCGCGCGAATATCCCCGTTTCGCGCCTGACCACGGAGGCCCCTCATGGACGTGCTCGAACTTGCCCGCTGGCAATTCGGGATCACCACGGTCTACCACTTCATCCTGGTGCCCCTCACGATCGGGCTGTCCACGATGGTTGCGATCATGCAGACCGCCTGGGTGCGCACGGGCAACGACAAGTACCTGCGCCTCACCAAGTTCTACGGCAAGCTGCTGCTGATCAACTTCGCGCTGGGCGTCGCCACCGGCATCGTCCAAGAATTCCAGTTCGGCATGAACTGGGCGGAGTACTCGCGGTTTGTGGGGGACGTGTTCGGGGCGCCGCTCGCGATGGAGGCGCTCGCCGCGTTCTTCCTCGAGTCCACCTTCCTGGGGCTGTGGATCTTTGGCTGGGACCGGCTCCCCAAGAAGGTGCACCTCGCGACCGTGTGGGCGTTTGCGATCGGGTCGTTCCTGTCCGCCTACTTCATCATCGCCGCGAACTCGTGGATGCAGCACCCCGTCGGTGCCGTCTATAACGAGGAGACCGGCCGCGCCGAGATGACGGACATCTGGGCGGTGCTCACGAACAACACCACGTTGGTGGCGTTCCCCCACGTCATCGCCACCGCCTTCCTGGTCGCGGGCACCTTCGTCGCCGGCATCGCCGTGTGGTGGATGGTCCGCAAGGCCCGCGCGGACCGCCACGACGCCGACC
>JBKBNW010000113.1:0-6432 GCA_046295115.1 Demequina sp. | reverse complement strand
TGTTCGTCGAGAAGTCTTCGGCAAGCAACATCGGCGCGCCTTCGGGGTAGGTGCCCACCCGAGACATCAGCATCCGCACTACGTTGGCGATGGTCGTCGCGCTGCCGACCGTGGAGCGCGCGTTCCCGCCAGATCGCTGTTGCGGCAGCGCGACTGCCGGAGGCAGCCCGTCGATCGCGTCGACATCGGGCGTACTGACCTGGCTCATCAACCGCCGCGCATAGGGCGCAACCGACTCGAAGTAGCGGCGCTGAGACTCGGCGTAGATCGTCGCAAAGGCAAGCGAGCTCTTGCCAGAGCCCGACACCCCCGTAAACGCCACAATCGCGTCACGAGGGATATCGACATCCACGTTGGCGAGGTTGTGTGTTCTCGCGCCGCGAATGCGGACGCCGTCCGCACCCTGCGCTGGCCGTCCGGGATCTGCCTGTTCCACGTATGTCCTCCTGGCATCGTGCGTCGTCACCCGGCATCGAGCACAGGGCATGTCTCCCACCCCAACGCAGGGACCGCTCCCGTGAGTCCCACGGGGCCGCGTCACTGGACGTCCCGGCGGACGGTGGCGGCGACTGAGCCGTCGAGCATCCCCCGCTCGCAGACCCAGCGCGGATGTGTCGTGTGGGGCCGTCAGAGATGCCACCGGAGCCAGAGCCTCGCTCTGCACCATCCGTGCACCGGGTCCGGGAAAGCAGAAAGCCCTGGCACCCCTCGGCGAGAAGGGTTACCAGGGCTTTCTACGGGTGGGCGATACTGGGTTCGAACCAGTGACCTCTTCCGTGTGAAGGAAGCGCGCTACCACTGCGCCAATCGCCCTGAGCGTTGACCATACTAGCGCGTCCCGGCCGCCGGCCGTGCACGGGTTTAACCGCCGCCCACCGCGACCGTGAGAGAACTCTCATGCGTCTGCCCAGGTGCGCACCCACCTAGATGCGAGACTGGCGGGGTGTCGGAAAGCGCGCAGGACCCACCTCGCAAGGCGCCAGTGCGCCACCGGTGGAGCGCGCATCGGCCCCATCTCACGGTGCGCTCCGCGATCCTGCTCGCGGTGCTAGGCCTCACCGCGCTCGCACTCTTCACCGCCGGATACACCGCCGCTGCCCTCCAGGGCGCGCGCGTTGACGCCCGCATCGATGCGGACCTCAGCGCCTCGGCCGAGGAGTTCAGGGTGCTCGCGAACGTGGGTGTGGATCCCCGCACCGGAGAGCCCTTCGCCTCCCCGCAGGAGCTGGTGCGTACCGCAATGGAGCGCATCATCCCCGCCCGGAACGAGGGGGTGCTCGGGGTCGTCGGCGGAGAGGTCGCCTACACGTCGCGGGGCGCGGACGTCGCTCTCGAGGACGACGCCGAGCTGGTGGAGGCGCTCGGACCGCTCGTGATCGGCGACGTGCCCACCTACACGACCCTCACGACGGCGGAGACGACGTATCGCCTTGCCGCCGTGCCTGTGCGCACCAGAACGGACGGCACCCTCGCTGGGGAGCCGGACGATGCGGTGCCGGCCCATGACTCCGTCGCCGCGCTGGTGCTCGGCTATGACCTGGACGCCGAGCGCGCCGACTTCAACGAGGTCTTCGTCACCTACGCGCTCGTCGCGGCCTCCTCGCTCGCCGTCGTGACTGCCGTGGGCTGGGCGATCGCCGGCCGGCTGCTGGCACCGGTACGAGTGCTCGCGACCACCGCCACCCGCATCGGCCGGGGAGACGTGTCCGAGCGCATTCCGGTGACCGGCACGGACGACATGGCGCAGATGACGGCCTCGGTCAACGACATGCTGGACCGCCTCGAGGCCGCGTTCGAGTCGCAGCGCCAACTCGTGGGGGACGTCCGCCACGAGCTGCGCACGCCACTCACCATCGTCCGTGGCCACCTCGAACTCATGGACCCTGACGACCCCGACGACACGCGAGAAGTGCGTGCTCTCGCGCTCGACGAGGTGGACCGCATGAACCGCGTCGTGAGCGACCTCACCACCCTGGCCACGATTGACCGCCCCGACTTCGTCACCCTCGGCGACGTGGGTGTGGGCGCGCTCACCGACGACATCCTCGACAAGGCCGTCATGCTCGGCGGCCGCGAGTGGTCAGTCACGTCACGCAGCAATGCCAGGGTCCTGGGGGACCGCGAGCGGCTCACCCAGGCGTGGCTGCAGCTCGCCGCCAATGCTGTGAAGTTCTCCGCTCCTGGTTCGGAGGTCCAGCTCGGATCATCGACGGCGGCCGATGCGGTGCGCCTGTGGGTGCGCGACCAAGGCGCGGGCATCGCTCCTAAGGACCAGGACCGCATCTTCGAGAGGTTCGTGCGTGTTGGTGCCGACGGCACCGAGGGTTCGGGTTTGGGCCTTGCCATCGTGAAGGCGATCGCCGAGGCGCATGGCGGCAGCGTGGAATGCGCCTCTGCGCTCGGCGAGGGTTCGACGTTCACGATTGTGCTCCCGCCCCAACCCGAGGAGGCTTCATGACCCAGATATTGATCGTTGAAGACGAAGATCGCATCGCCTCCTTCATCGCCAAGGGCCTCACGGGGGCGGGCTATACCCCCGTGCTCGCCACGACCGCGCGCGAGGGCATGGACGCCGTGCTGGTGCATGACCCCGCGCTCATCGTGCTCGACCTAGGGCTACCCGACGGTGACGGCATGGACCTGCTGCGACGCATGCGCGACAGCGGTGTCAGCGTGCCGGTGATCATCCTGACGGCCAGGCGCTCGCTGGACGATACGGTCGCGGGGCTCGAGGGCGGTGCCGATGACTACATGTCCAAGCCGTTCGGATTCGACGAGCTGCTCGCGCGCATCCGCCTGCGGCTGCGGCACGTCGAGGGGGCCGACGCCACCACTATCGAGCACGGGCCGCTGGTGCTGGACCTGCGGGCGCGGACCGTCTCGTTGGACGGCCGCACGGTCGATCTGTCCGCGCGGGAGTTCGCCCTCGCGGAGACTCTCATGCGTCACCCCGGCCATGTGCTCTCGCGCGAACAGCTGCTCGCGCAGGTGTGGGGTTACGACTTCGACCCAGGCTCCAACGTCGTGGACGTGTACGTGCGCTACCTGCGAGGCAAGGTGGGAGCCGACTGGATCGAGACGGTCCGCGGCGTCGGCTACCGATGGCGGCGGGACGCAGGGTAGACCGAACCGAGGAACCCGCCCGACGCATGACGGATGCGTGGGCGGGTTCCGGTACGCGTCAGTCGACCGAGTCGGCCGACGGCGGCGAATCTGCCGAGTCGACGCTCTGCGCCGACGCGGGGCTCGCCGGGCTCTTGGGGCTGGGCTTTGACACCGGGCTGGGAGCTGACACCGGACTCGGCTTGGACACCGGACTCGGCCTGGACACCGGGCTCGGGGACGAGACCGGTGACTTCAGGGACTGGGGTGACGCGGGCGATGCGATGGTCAACGGCGACACGGTCGACATCCGCGAACTCAAGGTCACCACGCCTCCCTGGCGCTCATCCACCTCGCTGAGCTCCACACCTGGGCCCAGGTCCGGGCGGTCGTCGCGATTGGAGGCGAATGCGGCTCCCGTGCCCAGTGCGGCGATGCCCAGTGCTCCGGTGACGATCCATGCTGTCTGCTTGGCCATGATGGTCCTCCTGTCCGAAGCCTCCGAGTGGGCTCCTTGAGGACCACTCTTCCCGCCGTCGATGAGAACTCAAGGAGAGCCGAATGAGAGATCTCTCATGCGCTATCTACGAGGCACGACGAGGAGCCGGGTCCGGGTTCCGCTCGGCGTTCAGCTCAAATAGCGCGCTGAGCTTGCGCAGCAGGCGGCCCGCAGCCAGCTCGCGCCCGTCGAGGCTCGCCACGTGCTGGACGCCGCGCGTGGAGGAGGTGACGGCCAGGTGAGCCTCGCCGTCGATGGCGGCGTCGAGCACCCCCATGCTCAGCTCCCCCGGTGCGGCCACGCGAATCGGCAAACCGGCGCTCGCCGCCCACTCAAGCGCGAGCCCCCGGGTGATGCCCGGTAGGCACCCGGACGCCAGGGGTGGGGTGAGGATCTCTCCGTCGAGCTCCACAAACACATTGGTGGCGGTGCCCTCGCACAGGTTGCCGTGGGTGTTCGCGATGATTGCCTCGTCGGCGCCCTTGTCCCGCGCGTACGCGGCCATCACCGCGTTCTCGCCGTAGGAGGTCGACTTCACTCCCGCCAGCGGCGAGCGCTCGTTGCGGTGCCACGGCGCGCGCACCGCGTGACACACGTGTGGCCGCGGCGCCTGTCCCCCGGTCACCACCAGCGTCTGGGGGCCGTCGCCTCTGGCGGAACTCATGGGCCCCAGCCCTGACGTGACGGTGACGCGTAGCCGCGTCAGCGACCCGCCTCCCGCCTGCATGACCGCGTCGATGCCTGCCAGGACCGCGCTGGCGTCGGGCTCCGTGAGGCCAATGCGCTCGGCCGAGTACTTAAGCCGCGCGAGGTGCCGCGTGATGGCGAACGGACGACCATCCCGCACGGTCAGCGTCTCGAAGACCCCGTCGCCCACGGTCAGTCCGTGGTCGGTCGCGGTGACGATCGCCTCCCCCGGGGCGCGCAAGGAGCCGCCGGACCACACGATCACGCTCATGGGTGGATTATCTCGGCTGATGCCAGCCCGATCAAGCGTCTCGCCTTCAGCTCGGTCTCTTCCCACTCGCCGGCTGGGTCCGATCCCCAGGTGATGCCGGCGCCGGTGCCGAACCGCAACCGCCCGTCCCTCCACCAGAACGTACGAATGCCGACGGCCAGCTCGGCCTGGCGCGCATCGGCGTCAATCCACCCGATCGCGCCGCAATACGGGCCGCGCGGGGCGGTCTCTTCGCGCTCGATGATCGCGAGCGCGGATGACTTGGGGGCACCCGAGACGGACCCCGGCGGGAAGGTGCCGTCCAGCAACGCGGGCCACATCGGTGCCGTCCACGTGAAGCGCGGCGCCAGCGACGCCTCGACCGTGGACTCCAGATGCGTGAGGCCGGGGTGCTCGTGTTCGCCGAGCAACTGCGGCACAGCGACGGTGCCGGGCTGCGCCACGTGTGACAGATCGTTGCGCACCAGGTCGGTGATCATGACGTTCTCGGCCACGTCCTTGTCGAGCATCGCGACACCAGGCGCCGCCGTGCCCTTGATGGGAGACGACCGCACCGTGTCGCCGTCCACGCTCAGGTACAGCTCAGGCGACGCGGACACGATCCACGCCCCCGGCGAAGCGTCGCTTGGCGGGATGACGATGCGGCTGGCATAGCGGGCGGGGTTGCCGATCGCGAGGCGTTCGCTCAGCGCCACCGCATCCGGGCCGCCCGGCCCGGCGGGCAGCGGGGCACTCAGCACACGACACAGATTGACCTGGTACACGGTCCCCTCGCGAATGTTGTCGCGGATGCGCGAGACCCCCGCCATGTATGCCACGCGGTCGAGCGACGTCTCCCACGCATCGGCCGCTGGGCCACGCCACGCGCGTCCCGAAGGCGGGGCTGGCCGCACGTCGCCGGCACCCGCATCGGCATGCTCGACCGTCTCCATGCGCCACGCATCAACGCGGCCGTCGAAGTCTCCCACGACGACCCAAAACCCGCCCTCCGCGAGCCGGTGCCCGTCCACGCGCGCGTCGATGTGCTCGACTACGCCCCGGGCGCGGACGCCCCGGAACTCGGCGCTGCCTGGCGCCCGCTCACCGTTGTCCCGTGTCACACGGACCACGCTAGTCGGCCAGGTCCGATGGCCTGTCGCGCCCGCCGCGCCGGGAGCGATGGCGTTTTGTGTTGGGCAGAAAAGTCGGCTAGAGTTCCAATCTCGTCAGGGCAACAGCCCAGACATGCGGACGTGGCTCAGTGGTAGAGCATCACCTTGCCAAGGTGAGGGTCGCGGGTTCGAATCCCGTCGTCCGCTCGGAAGGCCGATGCCACCAGGTATTGGTACTACGGTGGGTTGGCCGAGAGGCGAGGCAGCGGCCTGCAAAGCCGTATACACGGGTTCGAATCCCGTACCCACCTCGGGCGATTGGCGCAGCGGTAGCGCGCTTCCCTGACACGGAAGAGGTCACTGGTTCGATCCCAGTATCGCCCACCATGCACGCGACAGGCCGACCTTCGGGTCGGCCTTCGTCGTTCCCCCGACGAGTGCGCTGGCCGAGTCTACGACTGTGCTGCTGGAGTATTCAGAGGCCGCACCTGGGTCGCGGCGATCATCGCCATTGAGGTCGCGACGATCCTGCCCGGCCCTGAGCGCTTGGCGGTATACATCGCCTCGTCCGCCGCGTGCAGCAGCGCCCGTTGAGGCCCCGACGTTCCTATCGCGATGCCGATGCTCGCCGAGATAGTCATCTGTTGATCGCCGACGACGAACGGCGGCTCCATGGCCTCGAGCAGCCGGTGCGCCATCTGCGTCGGCTGGTCCGAATCAACCACGTCCTCCAGCAGCACCACCAGCTCATCGCCGCCTATGCGCGCAAGGGTGTCCTGCTG
>JBKBNW010000112.1:0-6448 GCA_046295115.1 Demequina sp. | reverse complement strand
TGGCGATCGCGTCGAGGGTGGGGCTGTCGGATGTCGAGACGGCCTTCCCCGGCCAGCCCGCTTTCGGCAAGCCAGGCCAGGAGCCGGTGGTCGAGGCGCGCGCGATCGGGGCCGTGGCCGGTGGCGTGCAGGTGTGGAGCCTGTACGTGCCCAACGGTCGTGGCGTCGCCGACCCGCACTACGCGTACAAGCTGGAGTTTCTGCGCACGCTGCGCGAGGCCGCCACGGGGTGGGCGGACCGGCCGGCCGCCCACGCAGGAGACTTCAACGTCGCCCCCACGCCCGAGGACATCTGGTCGGAGGAGGACTCGGACGCCGAGACCCACGTCACCGCGGAGGCTCGAGAAGCGTTCCGTGCGTTCGCCGACGCCGGCTACGTCGAACTCTCTCGCCGGCACCTGCCCGAGCCCCACACCTACACCTTCTGGGACTACCAACAGTTGCGGTTCCCGCGCGGGGAAGGGATGCGCATCGACTTCATTTACGCCTCTCAGGCCCTCGCCGAGCGCACCACGGCCGTGTCGATCCTGCGCGACGAACGCAAGGGCAAAGGCGCGTCCGATCACGTGCCGGTGGTCGCGGAGATCGACGAGCCGTGAGCGGCAACTTCGCGCCTCCGCCCGGGCCCCAGGGGCCCTCGGACCGCCAGGCACCGCGCGTCGCGCCAGCGGCACCGGCCGATGCCCGCGCCGCCGAGCCTGCTCGCAGCATGCTGCGCTCGGGGCGGGGCGTGGCGCTCGCCGCGTGGGTGGCGATCGGCGCGGGTGTGGCGCTACTCATCGGCATCTCGTGGTCGGCTGCACTCGCCTGGTCGGATCGCGGTGTGGCTGCCGCAGAACTCGGCGAGACCGGCGACCTCCATCCGCTGCAGGTGGTGCCAGGCATGTGCCTCGAGGACCTCGCCGACGACGGCGTGGTGGGGGCAGCTACCGTCGTCCCTTGCGACCAGCCGCATCGCGCCGAGGTGTTCACGTCGACAGTCTTCGCGCTCGCCAAGTACCCGGGGGACGATGCGCTCACGGCCGAGGCTCTCGAGGTCTGCAGAGACCGCATCGAAGGACTGCTGCCGGAGGGCTCAACGTGGGTGGCCTGGGCACCGTCCGAATCCTCGTGGGCCAGGGGCGACCGCGTCGCGCTGTGCATCGCGGTGTTCGACTCCCCCCGCGATGAGCCGCTCAGCCCGGCGGGCATCAACGCCACGAAGGACGATGCGCAGTCCGGGGACGGTCAGAGCGCCTGAGTCCGCGTCTTCCTTAGGTCGTGACGCGACCGGCGATCGGGGCTGGCTCGCGAGCGGAGATCGCCGCGTGGACCGCGGGGTCACCCACCGCTGCCAGCCACTCGAGGAGGTTCGCGGGCGTGGCCGGATTGCCCGCAATCGTGGCCCGAACCTCGGGGTGCGAGTACGCGAGACTCGCCAACTCCTGAGGGCTGGTGTGGGGGTCCGCGGCGCGCCCGCGCAAGTCAAGGCGTGACGCCTGGTCCTGCGGCTGTGGTGGGAGGACTACGTGACCGCGTCGGGTCAGCGCGTCGCGCGCGAGCACTCCCGCGATCGCCATCGGGATGGCCGGTAGTGCCCACAGCAGCGGCGGGTATTGGACGACCTCGATCCTCGCCAAGAGTGCGGCGGACCCAACGGACACTGCGGCGCCGATGGCAAACGTCGCGCGTGACGTCGGGGTGAGTTCCACCCTTGGAAGGAACGAGGACGCCACTAGCCCTAGGAAGAGGAAGGCGGTGATGACTAGGACGAACTCCTCCGCCGACCAGTACATCGCTTCCCTCCCGGGCCGAGTGGCCGGTAGGGCGCAAACCCCCCGACCTCGATACCGAGCGTGGCACCGCAGGGTCGGCACCGGTATCCCCACTTATGGGGGGTGCAGGTGAACATCAGGTAAACGAGCGCGAGTGGCGCAACGCCCGCGCGCAGCCACCCAGCGCTATCGTGGGCACGTCACACTGCGAGGGAGGGGAGCGCGAGATGGCGACGACGCGTCGCATCGCGTTGGTGGAGGACCACGCCCTCATTGCCCGTGGCTTCGCTGATTTGATCGCGCAGGCCCCGGACCTCGAGCTAGTTGCCGCGGTCGGCACTGTCGCGGAGCTATCCGTCATCGACCCGCCGCCGGCTCTCGTGGTCCTCGATCTGCGGCTCGCCGACGGCTCCCACCCCGCCGCCAACGTGGGGGCGATCCACGCGCTCGGCGCCTACGTGTTGATTCACACCGGGGGCGAGGATCGCGCACTCGTGCAGGCCGCCGCCCGCTCAGGGGCGCTTGGGCTCGTGCGCAAGTCGTCCGATCCGTCGACCCTGCTGACGGCGATCCGCCGAGCTGTCAGGGGCGAGGCGGTCTTCAACACCGACTGGGCCGCCGCGATCGACTCGGACGCCGAACTGGCAAACGCGAGGCTTTCGGAGCGGGAGCAGGCGGTGCTCAGCATGTACGCCTCGGGCGAGACCGCCGCCTCCGTCGCATCGGCGCTGGGCATCACCCGCGACACCGTCACCGACTACGTCAAGTCAATACGCCGCAAGTACGGCAACGTAGGCCGCCCCGCGACCTCGCGCGTGGACCTCTACCGCCGTGCTGTCGAGGACGGCATCCTCGAGTGAGGACCGACGACCACACCGCACGGGAGCGCATGGAGCGCGTGGTCTACACCGCGTCCGGGATTGGCGCGATCGTGTTTGGTGCGCTGCTGTTCGCCGGACCCAGCGGCATCATGGCGCAACGCACGCAGCTGATGCCCTGGTTCTGGGCCGCATCGCTCGCCTTCGCGGTGATTCTCCCGATGTCACTGATCGTGGTCGCAAGAATCTCCGTGACCGCCGCGCGCATGATCGGTAGGACCGCGGTGCTGGGGTTTGTCGCATCGCAGCTGCTGTGGGTGCCGGCTATGACAGTGCCGATTCTTGCCGACTCCGGGAACCCGTGGCTCCAGGGAATCAACGCGCTGCCGTCCACCATCGCGGTCGTGGCGTGGCGCAGTCGGTGGGCGTGGGTGGTCCCCCTCGCCCAGGGTCCGCTCGTGACTCTCGTCCAGCTCCAGGCGAGCTCCGGCTCCGTCCGCGATGCCGTGCTCAACGGGTTGGGCGCGGTGCTGTTCTGTTCGATCGTCGCCGGCACAGCCATGGCGATCGCCCGCGCCGCGGATCTCCAGGACGAGGCGGCGGAGCGCGCCCGAGTCCAAGCATCGATCGACGCGCGCCGCCGCACCAGGGAGCGGGAGCTCAGCCGGATCGACGCCATCGTGCACGACGACATCATGTCCGTACTGGTGACCGCCTCGCGGCCCGATGCCCCTGCCGCCTTGGCGTTCCAAGCGCAGCGCGCGCTCGAGGCGGTGAGGCAGATCGCGTCGCCCGACCGCGACGCGCCTACCGAATACACGCCAAGCGAGGTCGTGGCGCTGCTGCGCGCGACGGCCGGGGAGGCAGTCGACGGTCTCGACCTGGATTACGAGCTGCGCGGTGGCGCGCCGGTGCCCGGCACCGCGGTCGCCGCGCTCGCCGAGGCCCTCGGCGAGGCGCTTCGCAACGCACGCCGGCATGCGGGCGAGCACGCGACCATTCACGCGATGGCGGTCGTCGATGAGAATGCCGTGGCAGTGACCGTGGAAGACGACGGGGAGGGGTTCGACCCCCAAGCGGTGCCCGCGGCGCGCCTGGGAATCCGCGTGAGCATTGTTGACCGCATGGCGGCCGTCGACGGGGGCGCCGCCGCGGTCGCCTCACGACCGGGGCGTGGCACCTCGGTCACCCTGATGTGGGGGCGCGGATGACGACCATCGCAGGCGTTGCGCCGGCAGAGCGCGCCGACATTAGCAGGCTGCTGTTTCTCAACACCGTGCCAGCCCGCGCCCTGGTGGCGCTGTTCATCGTGGCCAACGCGGTGTTCACCATCGCCACCGCCCAGGTGCTCGTCAACCCGTGGGCCGCGTATGTCGCGATGCTTCTTGTCAACGCGAGCGCCGTGCTGCTGGCGCGCACTCACCCCGACCCCTTCCCCGCACGTGACACGGCCATCGTGGTCGCGACGGTGGTCGTCTCGAGCGCGCTGATCTCCTACGCCCTGCCCGACAACGGTGACGTGGGTCGGGCCACCTGGCACCTGGGGTCGAACACGTGGCTGCTGTTCTTCCTGGCACTGCGGCGGCGCGGATGGTTCGCGTGGCTTGGGATGGCGCTGATGGTCGCGGTCACCGCCGCGTGGGGCGCGAGTGCGGGCCGCGGTGCGATGACGGGACTCACGATGCTCGACGCGCACATCGGCATGCTGCTCGTCGGGACCCTGTTCGCGCTCACCCTCCGACGCACCTCGGCGCGCATCAACGCGCTCAACGAGAGGTCCGTGAGGTCTGCGGCCGACGCCGCGGCCTCCGACGCTGCGAGGCACGTGCGGCGCGCCCGTGTGACAGAGCTCGCCGAGGTGGCGGTGCCATTGCTTGAGCAAATCGCGGCGGGGCGAGAGGCAGACGGCACCATGCGGCAAGAGTTCGCCCTCGCGGAGGCGCTGTTGCGCGACAGCGTGCGCGGGCGGTCGCTCGCCGTCCCCGCCATTGTCGAGGCCGCCTCGCAGGCACGCCGACGCGGTGTGGAGGTCACCCTGCTCGACGATCGCGGGTCGGCACCCGGCGACGGCGAGGTGCTGAGCCGGATGGTCGACGCCATCGTGGCGAGCCTGGCCGCGGCGCACGGCGGCCGCGTCACGGTACGGCTGCTGCCCGCTGGCAGGCCTGCGGCGTTGACGGTGGTCGCCGCCGACGGTGACGCAGTGGAGCGCGTGACGTTGGCCGAAGACGGCTATCCGAGCGAGTGACCGGGGTTCGGCCTAGCCGAGCACGAGCCGGCGCAGCGTCGTGAGCGGCACCATTCCGTGGCGCAGCACCTGGTCATGGAACTCGCGGATGTCGAACTCGGAGGCGGACTCCGCCTCTTCGCGGATCGCCTGGATCTCGCGGCGACCGATCATGTACGCGAGAGCCTGCCCGGGCATGCCGATGTAGCGGTCGATCTCGGCCTCGATCTGGTGCATGCTCAACGGGCAGTGGGCCGCCATGTAGTCGATGGCCTCCTGCCTGGTCCACCGCAATGCGTGGAGCCCGGTGTCGACCACCAGTCGGCACGCGCGCAGCGAGTCGGCGGCGAGCATCCCCACCCGCGACAGGTCCGACGTATACAGCCCCATCTCGTCAGCGAGCCGCTCGGTGTAAAGCCCCCACCCCTCGAGGTAGGACGTGACATGCATGTAGCGCAGCACGGGATGCAGGTTCTCCGCCTCCGTGTGCAGGGCGAACTGCAGGTGGTGGCCCGGAATCGACTCGTGGTACGTGATCGCCTCGAGCTCGTAGGTCGACCACGCGCTCGGGTCGGCGGCGTTGAAGAAGAACTCCCCGGGCTTGGAGCCGTCAGCTGCGGGCGGCGAGTAGAACGCCACCGGGCCTGAGGTGATGGCGCTCGCGACACACGCGGAGCGTGGGATGTGCGCGAACCACTCGGGAGCGGCCTCGGTGGCACGCTCGAGTGCCATTGTCGCGTCCCTCACGATGTCCTCGCCAGAGCGGTAGTGCATCGACTCGTCGTCCCGCAGGCGCGCGTAGATCTCGGCGTTGTCGGTGGTGCCGAACAACGGCCCCGCGAGTTCGCGGTACTCCTCCTCCAACGCGTCGATCACCTCAAGGCCCAGTTGGTGGACCTCCGCGGGCTCGAGCGGCAGCGTCGTGTGCGACCACACGAGATCCCGGTAGTGCTCGAGGCCGCCCTCGAGGTGAACCAGCCCCGGGTGGTCGTCGTCGCGGCCTCGCTCGGCCAGCGCGCGCAACGCATCCACATAGCGCTGCAGGGCGGGACGCACCTCGGTCTCGACGATGCCCACGAGCGTGCCGGCCCAGCCCTCGGGATCCGTGGACTCAGTGGGCGGCGCCTGCGCCGTCAGCGCGTCGCCCTCGGAGACTGGCTCGCTCAGGTACGCGGCAATCGCATCGGCCGATGCGCCGAGGTGGCGGGATAGCCCCACGCGGCCCTCGAGCGCGGCGGCCTGGAGCGCGGCAATGAGGTCGTCGATGAGCGGGGCCAGTGCGGACAACTTGCGCAGGTACTGCTCGCCATGCTCGTCGGTGCGCAGAGGGAACCGGCTGACGAACACCATCGCGAGGGGCAGCAGGCCCATCGCGGGGTTGATCGAGTTGAGCTCGGACTCCCAGGTCAGCTGATGCGCCTCCGACCGTGCCGTGAACGCCACCGCGTCCCGCAGCGCGATCTGCATCGGGTCGTGCTCGTCGATTGCCACCGCATCGGCACGGTCCGCGAACTCACGCAGGCGCTGCTGCCTCGCAGCGACAGCGTCGGGCGCGACGTCTTCCCAGCGGTCGAGCTGCTCGAGAGAGCAGTCCCACAGGTGGCGGTTGACGTCGGTGGTCTGACGGTAGGCGTAGTACTCGTCCGCGA
>JBKBNW010000111.1:0-6507 GCA_046295115.1 Demequina sp. | reverse complement strand
GTGGTGGTGGGTGCTGGGAGTGATCGTGCTGGCCTGCATCGACGCCGGGCTCGCGCCCAAGCCGGGAACCCTCGGGGTGCGCCGATCCGCGCCGCGCGCGGTTCGCCTGACCGAGTCGACAGCGGTCGAGCTGGAGATCGTCAACACCGGATCCCGGCGGGTCGTGGGTGCAGTCCGCGACGCCTGGCAGCCCTCTGCGGGTGCCTCGGGCAACCGGCACCCCCTGCGCCTCGCGCCAGGCGAGGCGGCAGTGTGCGTCACGCCGATGCGCCCCACACGCCGCGGCGACCGGAACGCGGACCTCGTCACCGTGCGCCTGTCGGGGCCGCTGCGGCTGGCCGGCAGGCAGCGCTCGCTCGAGGCGCCCGCGACCCTGCGGGTGCTGCCCGAGTTCGCCTCTCGCAAGCACCTGCCGTCGCGGCTCGCACGCCTGCGCGAGATCGACGGCCAGACCGCGGTGCAGATGAAGGGGGCCGGCTCGGAGTTCGATTCGCTGCGTGAGTACGTCATTGGGGACGACGTCCGGGCAATCGACTGGCGCGCGAGTGCGCGCCGTGCCGAGGTGCTCGTCAAGACGTACCGGCCCGAGCGCGACCGGCGAGTGATGACGGTGATCGACACCGGGCGGCTGTCCGCCGCGCGCGTGGGGGACGCCCCTCGCCTCGACGCCTCCATCGAGGCCACGCTGCTGCTATCCGCGCTCGCGTCCAAGGCCGGCGACCGCGTTCAGGTCAGCGCCTTCGACCGTGTGGAGCGCGCCCGTGCGATGGGCGTGTCAGGGCCAGCCATGATGCCGGCTCTTGCCGATGCGCTCTCGACGGTGGAGCCCGCCCTCGTCGAGCCGGACTGGCCCGCGGTGGCGCGGCTCGTGCAGTCACGGCTGTCGCAGCGCGCGCTCGTGGTGCTGATGACTACCCTCGACGCCTCCGCGGTCGACGGCGGGCTGCTCGACGCCGTCGCCGCGATCGCTCACACCCACGCCGTGGTGATCGCGTCCGTCGACGATCCCGAGGTGCGCGCCCTCGAGCGAGGCCGCGGGGACGTGCACGATCTCTACGCTGCCGGCGCCGCCGCGCGGGGTTCGCTCGAGCAGGATGCCGTCGCGGCACGCGTACGCGAGTTGGGAGCGGACGTGCTCACCGCGGCGCCCGACGACCTCGCCCCGGCCGTTGCAGACCGGTACCTCGACCTCAAGGCCTCCGGAAAGTTGTGAGTCGGGGCGGGAACTAACCCACCGCGGCGGCCCTGTCCGTCGCGAAGTCACCCTCGGAGTCACCCGTGACCTGGGCGGTCACCGCGTGGCGCCCCACCACGAACACGTAGAGCCAGAACGCGCCGAACGCGAGCGCGCCGATCACGATCTTGACCGGCCACGGCATGTAGGAGCCCGTGACGAAGCCCTCGATGATCCCGGACAGGAACAGCACTCCCACGAGTCCGATCCCCACGCTGACCGCGATGCGGCCCTCCTCGGCCAGCGCCTCGCCGCGAGTGCGCGCGCCGGGCACGAGCATGGTCCAGAACAGCCGCAAGCCTGCTCCGGCCGCCACAAACACCGCGCTCAGCTCGAGCAGCCCGTGGGGAATGATCAGCTGGAAGAAGATGTCCAGCAACCCGGCCTCTGCCATCACGGCTGCGGCGACGCCGAGCTGGATGACGGTGTTGTACATGAGAATCACCGGGTAGAAGCCGGTGATCCCCAGCGCGATGCTTTGCAACGCGATCAGACCGTTGTTGGTCCACACCGTTGCAGCGAAGGAGGACGAGTCGTATTCGTAGTAGTAGCTCGCGAACTCGAGCTCGGCAACGGCCGCCCGTTGCTCGGGCGTGCCGACCAGCGCGAGCGCCTCCGGGTGCGTCACCGTCCACCACGCGGACAGCGCGCCCATGGCCACCACGGTCGCGAACACCACGACGCCCCACCACCGCACGCGGTAGAACGCCGCGGCGAGTCCAAGCGTCAGGTAGTGGCGGAGTCCGTGGGTCGACACCTCGTGCGCCCCCGTCAGCCACACGCGCGCCCCCGCCAGCAGTATTGACAGCCGCGTCACCAGGCCCGGCTCGGGCGCCGCGGAACGGATTGCGGAAAGATCGCCGGAGGTGGACTGGTACAGGCGGGTCAGCTCGTCCGCCTCCTCGCCCGTGAGCCTGCGCCTGCCGGACAGGTCCTTGAGACGGGCCCAACGGGCCTCGCGAGCCTGAGAGAAAGCGTCGATGTCCACGCCGCTACGATGCCATAGGACCGGCGGATAAGGAGCGAACGGTGGACGACATCGACGACGAGATCCTCACGGGAGAGGGCGTGGTGCTCAGCACCGGGTCCGCCTCCGTGACGATGCGCATGCTGTCCGGCCTGATCGACCTCGTCGCGTATGCCGTCCCCGCGCTGCTCGCCATCGCCGCGATCGAGCGGGCCGTCGCTCCCCTCAACGACGCGCTCGTGCGCGCGACCCTGATCATGACCGCCGTGGTGATGCTCGTGGTGGTGCCCGCGCTCGTCGAGACCCTCACGCGCGGACGCTCCCCGGGCCGCTACGCCGCCGGCCTGCGGGTGGTGCGCGACGACGGCGGCCCCGTGTCGTTCCGCCATGCCTTCACGCGCTCCCTCGTGGGGCTCGTTGAGGTGTTCGGCACCCTCGGCATGGCCGCGATGACGGTGTCGGTGTTGTCAGCTCGCGCCAAGCGGCTGGGCGACATGCTCGCCGGCACCTACGCGATGCGGGTCCGGGGCGCCAAGCGCGCGCTACCGCCCATCCAGATGCCGCCGCACCTAGCCGCATGGGCCTCGACCGCGGACATCCGCCGGCTGCCGGACGGGCTCGCCCTCACCTGCCGCATGTTCCTCGCCAGGGCGGGGGACCTGCACGTGTCTTCACGCGCGCGGCTCGCGGCAACGCTGTCCCAGCGTCTGGCGGAGTACGTCGCGCCCGCGCCCCCGGAGGGCACTCATGAGGAGTACCTGATCGCGGCGGTACTCGCCGAGCGGCGCTCGCGCGAGACGCTGATCGAGGCACGCCGGGGCGCGCGCGCCGCCGGCGAGGCCACGCGCGTGGCCACGCTCCCCTACGGGGTCCCCGACGCGGTCAACTGACCCGCGCTCGCCGGCAGGCGCGCTGCTCAGCCGGCCCATGCATCGGCCGCCCGCAGTGAGTAGCCGAAGTCGTCAGTAGCGCAAGTGGTCAATAGCGGTAGTGCTCGGACTTGAACGGGCCGTGCTGGGCAATCCCCAGGTAGCCGGCCTGCTCCTCGGTGAGCTCCGTGAGGCGCACCCCGAGGGCGTCAAGGTGCAGGCGAGCCACCTTCTCGTCGAGCACCTTCGGCAGGCGGTGAACGCCCAGCGGGTAGGCATCGAGGTTGGTCCACAGCTCGATCTGCGCAAGCACCTGGTTCGTGAACGACGCGCTCATCACAAAGCTCGGGTGACCGGTGGCGTTACCGAGGTTGAGCAGGCGCCCCGCAGACAGCACGATCACGCTGTGCCCATCCGCAAAGGTCCATTCGTCCACCTGGGGCTTGATGGGCTGGTGCTTGGCGCCCGAGCGTGCGAGTCCCGCCATGTCGATCTCGTTGTCGAAGTGGCCGACGTTGCCGACGATCGCCTTGTCCTTCATCGCGGCCATGTGTTCAACGCGGATGATGTCTTTGTTGCCGGTGGTGGTGATGAAGAAGTCGGCGCGGCCCACGACGTCCTCGATCCGCACCACCTCGAAGCCGTCCATCGCCGCCTGCAGCGCGCAAATGGGGTCGACCTCGCTCACGACCACGCGCGCGCCCTGGCCGCGAAGGGCCTCGGCCGCGCCCTTGCCCACATCGCCGTAGCCCGCGATGAACGCCACCTTGCCACCGATCAGCACGTCGGTCGCGCGGTTGATGCCGTCGGGCAGCGAATGGCGGATGCCATAGCGGTTGTCGAACTTGGACTTGGTGACCGAGTCGTTGACGTTGATCGCGGGGAAGGCGAGCTCGCCGCGCGCGTGCATCTGATCGAGCCGGTGCACGCCCGTGGTGGTCTCCTCGGAGGAGCCGACGATGCCCGCCGCCATGCGCGTAAAACGCTGCGGGTCGGCCTCGAGGGAGCGCCGCAGCACGTGGCGCATGGCCTCGACCTCCTCGTTGTACGCGGGGTCTTCCTCCTCGAGCGGCGGGGGCACAAAGCCGGCGCGCTCGGCCTTGACGCCCTCGTGCACCAGCAGGGTGGCGTCGCCGCCATCGTCCAGGATCAGGGTCGGGCCGTCGTGACCGTCCCAGTAAAGGATCTGGTCCGTGTACTCCCAGTACTCGCGGAGGGTCTCGCCCTTGACCGCAAACACCGGCACGCCGGCCGGCGCCGAGAAGGTACCCGCCCCGACGACGATGGCGGCGGCCGCGTCGTCCTGCGTCGAGAACACGTTGCACGACGCCCAGCGCAGCTGAGCGCCAAGCGCCGTCAGAGTCTCGATCAGCACCGCGGTCTGCGTGGTCATGTGCAGGGAGCCGGCGATGCGCGCGCCCGCAAGCGGCTGCGCCTCGCCAAACTCCTCGCGCAGCGCCATCAGGCCGGGCATCTCCTGCTCGGCCAGGCGAATCTGATGGCGGCCCGACTCCGCGAGGGAAAGGTCGGCGATGACGTAGTCAAAGGCAGTCACGGGTGGAGCTCCTCAATGGTGGGGGTCCGCAGGCGGGGGCAGGCGGAGGGTGCGGCGATGTCGCCAGAATGGCACACGGGCGGTGGTCAGGCCTCGCGGATGGCGGCGAGCGCGGCGTCGCGCACCCGCTCCATCTCGTGAGGCTCCGCGGCCTCGCAGTTGAGCCGCAGCAGCGGCTCCGTGTTGGAGGCGCGGATGTTGAGCCACCACCGCGGCTCAGCGTGCCAATGAGACAGGGTCACGCCGTCAAGCTCGTCCGTCTCGACGGTGTCCGCGTCGAACTGCGCACGCACACGGGCGATGGCCGCGGGGACGTCGTCCACCGTCGAGTTGATCTCGCCGGACGCCGCGTACGGGCTGTGGGTCTCGAGTAGTGCCGACAGCGGACGGTCCTGCTGGCCAAGCGCCGCCAGCACGTGCATCGCGGCGAGCATCCCGGAGTCGGCGAAGAAGAAGTCGCGGAAGTAGAAGTGCGCGGAGTGTTCTCCGCCGAATACGGCATTCAGCCGCGCCATCTCGGCCTTGATGTAGCTGTGCCCCACCCGAGAGCGCACCGGGGTCGCGCCGGCGGCTGCGAGTTGCTCGGGCACGGCGCGCGACGAGATCAGGTTGTAGATCACCGTGGGAGTGCGGCCCTCGGCGAGCTCGCGGGCGGTCTCCCGCAGTCCCACCAGCGCGGTGACGGCCGATGCGGGCACGACTTCTCCGCGTTCGTCCACCGCGAAGCAGCGGTCGGCGTCACCGTCGAATGCCAGCCCAATGTCGGCACCGTGCTCGCGCACCGCCGCCTGCAGGTCGACGAGGTTGGCGGGGTCCAACGGGTTCGCCTCGTGGTTGGGGAACGTGCCGTCGAGCTCAAAATACAGCGGGATGATCTCGAGCGGGAGCTCGGGAAGCCCAGCGCCGGTGCCGAGCACCGCGGGAACCGTGTGTCCGCCCATCGCGTTGGCGGCATCGACGACGACCTTCAGCGGCCGGTTGGCGCTCAGGTCGACGAGCGAGCGCAGAAAGGCCGCGTAGTCGCCGAGCATGTCGCGCTCGGTGGCGCTGCCACGCCTGGCCGCGACGGGGATGCCGTCGGCCAGGTAGTCGGCGGCGAGCGAGCGCACGTCGCCCAGCCCGGTGTTCTCCCCGACCGCACGAGCGAGGCTCCGGCACAGCTTCATGCCGTTGTACGCCGCGGGGTTGTGCGAGGCCGTGACCATGACACCGGGCCGCTGGAGTACGCCGGAGGCGTGGTAGAGCCCGTCGGTCGAGCACAGCCCGATGTCGATGACGTCGATACCGCGGTCGCGCAGGCCGTGACCGACTGCCTCGACAAGGCCGGGCCCCGAGTCGCGCATGTCCCGCCCGATGACCACCTCGGTCTCGCCGTCTGGCAGCACCACCGCATCGGCGAAAGCCGCGCCGATCGCGCGCGCGACGTCATCCGTAAGGGTGTCGCCGACGATGCCTCGTACGTCGTATGACTTGATGAGCTGGCTGAGATCGGGGCGCGGGTTCACGCGCCCCAGGGTAGCGGTCAGGCGTCTCCGGACACTACCCGGAGGTGGCCGCGCCGGGGTTCGGACGCGAGCGGCGCCGGGGGCTGCTGCGGGGCGCGGGGCCGGCCGGCCTCGCGCACGGCGCGCGCCAACGCGTCGAGATCGTCCGGAGTGGGCCCGGCGTCCACGAACTCCTGGTGAATGTGGACCACGTCCCAGCCCCGCGGCGCGGAAAACCTGTCCGCGTGGTGGGAGCACAGGTCATAGCTGTGCGGCTCGGCGTTGGCTGCGAGCTGCCCCACCACCACCGTCGAATCGGCGTACACGTACGTCAGCGTGGCCGCGGCGGCGCGGGAGCAGGAGGTGCGGGAGCACTGACGGGTGGACTTCACGCCTGG
>JBKBNW010000110.1:0-6579 GCA_046295115.1 Demequina sp. | reverse complement strand
TGTTCACTCACCCGCTGATGGTGCTGCTCGCGCGCACCAAGTTCTTCGGTGAGGGACACAAGTGGTCTGGCCTCGACCCGCGCCAGTTGGGCCGTGAGGTGCTGTACAAGGGCCGAGGCCGTGTGCGCTCCGGCGACGCAGTGAGCTCGGACGGGCTCACGCTCGCGGAGCGCAAGGCCGCCGCTCGCCGCGGACAGACACCGGGTGCCACCGTCGCCGCAGAGCCAACCACGGCAGCCGGTTCGACCGCTGCTGAGCCGTCTAGCGGCACCGAGCCGAAGGGGGGCTCGCGATGAGCGCCAATCTCGCCACCTGGGGCAATAAGCTCCACTCGGGGGAGAAGACCTACCCGATCGTCCAGCACCGCGCGAGGTTCTTCATCGCCTCCGCGATCCTGATGCTCGCGGCGGTGGGCATGCTTCTCGGCAAGGGTCTCAACCCGGGCATCGACTTCACCGGCGGCACTCAGTACGTGCTCGCCAACGTCGTGGACACCGACGCCTCGCTCGCGGAGAACGCGGTCGCGGAGATCGACCCCGCGCAGGTGCCCCGCATCAGCGTGTTGGGCGACAACGACGTCCGCGTGCAGTTGGGCGAGCTCGGCCAGGACGACCAGCGCGCTCTCGGTGCATTACTGGCCGAGGCCTACGGCGTTCCCGAGACCGACATCAGCTTTGACCAGATCGGTCCCACGTGGGGAGCCGAGGTCGGTGCCAAGGCGCTCCAGGCGCTCGTGATCTTCCTGCTGCTCGTGTTCACAGTGATCACGCTGTACTTCCGTGCGTGGCGCATGGCGGCGGCGGCGATCATCGCCCTGCTGCACGACCTGCTGTTCACTGTCGGCATCTACGCCCTCATCGGCTTCGAGGTGACACCGGCGTCGGTAATCGGGTTCCTGACCATCCTGGGCTACTCGCTGTACGACACGGTGGTCGTGTTCGACAAGGTCAAGGAGAACACCCAGGAGCTGACGGCTCAGAACCGCTACACGTACGCCGAGCTCGCCAACCTCGCGGTCAACCAGACGTTGGTGCGCTCGATCAACACGTCCGTCGTAGCGCTGCTGCCCGTGGGCTCGATTTTGTTCATCGGCTCGTTCCTGCTGGGCGCGGGAACGCTCCGCGACATCGCTCTGGCGCTCTTTGTCGGTATGGCCGTCGGCACCTACTCCTCGGTGTTCGTCGCGACCCCGCTCGAGGTAGCACTGCGGTGGCGTGAGACCCGGATTCAGGAGCACACGGCCAAGGTCCTGGCGCTGCGCGAATCCGGCGAGGCCGAGGTTGTGACTCACGCGGACGGCACCGTGCGTGTGGGCGCGCTGAAGCCGGGCGAGCACCGGGGAACCAAGGCACAGCCGCGGCGCAAGGGCCGCCACTAGTCCGGGCGCGCCGCCAGTAGACTAGGCCTCCATCCAGCGATCCATGCGACCGCGACCCGGGAAGGAGGCCTAGTGACTGACACGCGCCATACCTCGCCGCCCACGGGCCCGCTCGCGTTCCTGCGCCGACCGGTCAAGGAGCCGACCGCGATTGACGGCGTGCTCGACACGTTCAGGCGCATGTATCCGCGGGCCAAAACCGGCCTCATTGAGCGCGCTTACAGGACCGCCGACAAGGCGCACGAGGGCCAGCAGCGCAAGAGCGGCGAGCCGTACATTACCCACCCCATTGCGGTGGCGCAGATCATCGCGGACCTGGGGCTGCCGGACACGGTGATCGCCGCCGCGTTGCTGCACGACGTCGTTGAGGACACCGAGCATCCTCTGGACCGCATCCGCGAGGAGTTCGGCGACGAGGTTGCCTCGTTCGTCGACGGTGTGACCAAGCTGGACAAGGTGTCTTACGGCGACGCGTCGCAGGCGGAGACCGTGCGCAAGATGGTCGTGGCGATGGCCAAGGACATCAGGGTGCTGCTGCTCAAGCTCGCGGACCGCCTGCACAACGCCCGCACCTGGAAGTATGTGCCGGCCGAGAGCGCTCGCCGCAAAGCCCAAGAGACGCTCGAGATCTACGCGCCGCTCGCGCACCGCATGGGGCTCAACGCCATCAAGTGGGAGCTTGAGGACCTGTCCTTCAAGACCCTGTATCCCAAGATCTACCAGGAGATCGTCGATGTGGTGGCGGAACGCGCCCCCGAGCGCGAGCGCTACCTGGCGGAGATCAGGGCCGAGATCGAGACCGAGCTCAAGAACATGAAGGTCAGGGGCGCGATCACGGGGCGCCCCAAGCACTACTACTCGGTGTATCAGAAGATGATTGTTCGGGGTCGCGACCTGAACGAGATCTACGACCTCGTGGGCATGCGAATCCTGGTGGAGTCCGTGCGCGACTGTTACGCAGTGCTGGGCGCCATGCACGCGCGCTACCAGCCGGTCCCGGGCCGCTTCAAGGACTACATCGCGATGCCCAAGTTCAACCTTTACCAGTCGCTCCACACGACGGTGATCGGGCCCAGCGGCAAGCCGGTGGAACTTCAGATCCGCACCCACGAGATGCACCGCCGCGCCGAATACGGGCTGGCGTCTCACTGGCGCTACAAGGAGCGCGGGGGCGGCAGCAGCGGCGGCGGCAGCGACATGGGGTGGCTCCGTCAGATCGCGGACTGGCAACAAGAGACGGCGGACCCCACCGAGTTCCTCGACGCGCTGCGTGGTGAAATTTCACGGGCCGAGGTCTACGTGTTCACACCGCGTGGCAAGCTGCTCGCGCTGCCGCAGGGCGCGACGCCGGTTGACTTCGCGTACGCCGTGCACACCGAGGTGGGACACAAGACCATTGGCGCGAAGGTCAACGGCCGGCTCGTGCCGCTGGACACCACGCTCGACAATGGCGACACGGTGGATGTGCTCACCACGTCTGACGAAAATGCGCACCCCAAGCGCGACTGGCTCGACTTTGTGCAGTCCACCAGGGCGCGCAACAAGATCCGTCAGTGGTTCACCCGGGAGCGCCGCGAGGAGTCGATCGAGACGGGCCGTGACATGCTGGCGCGGGCGATTCGCCGTCAGCACCTGCCCATGCAGCGTCTGATGTCCAAGTCCACCCTGCTGGCCCTCGCCAAGGAGATGCACTACGAGGATGTGGACTCGCTCTACGCCTCCATCGGGGAGCACAAGGAGCAGGCGGGCGACGTGGTCGCTCGCATGGTCGCCGCGGTGGGCGGAACCGAAGGCGCCGACGAGGACGTCACGGAGATCACGCGGCCCGGCACGGGCGTCACGCGGGCGCGGCGCGGCGACCCGGGAATCTCGGTGCACGGGCTCACCGACGTGGCCGTCAAGCTCGCCAAGTGCTGCACCCCGGTGCCGGGTGACCCCATCCGCGGGTTCGTGACGCGCGGCAACGGCGTCAGCGTGCACCGTGCGGACTGCCAGAACTTGAGCGCGCTGTCGGACCAGCAGGAGCGGTTCATCGACGTCCAGTGGACCGGGCAGTCGGACGCGACCTTCATGGTGCAGATCGAGGTCGAGGCCCTCGACCGCAACCGGCTGCTGAGCGACGTGGTTCGCGTGCTATCGGACTATCACGTCAACATCCTTGGAGCGAACGTGTCGACGTCGCAAGATCGCGTCGCGCTCAACACCTTCACGTTCGAGATGGCTGACCCGTCGCACCTGGGCGCCGTCATCGCTGCGGTGCGCAAGATCGACGGGGTCTACGACGCGCGACGGCTCACCGGAGCCAAGCGCCGGCCGTACTGACCTGCGCGGTCCGGGGACGCCGAGTCCGCCCAGCGCCGCGCATCGGCCGTCGCGGTGGCGAGGTCGGCGACTGCCGTTCCGGGAGGGGCCACGCCGACGCCGTGGAACACGACCGGTAGGGGTGCGCTCCAGTTCCGTACGTGACGGCCCACGGCGCACCGGACATCGATGACGGACGGCAGCTCGCGCATCCCGTGCGCCCATAGCGCCGCCTCTGCGGTGACCTGGCAGCCAGCAGGCACGCACCCGGCGAGCACGTGCCGCCGCACGGAGGGCACATCGGGGACGTCGAGGGGCAAGGCGATGCCGGGCAGCAGCGGAGCGATAACGCCGTCTCGGATCAGGCGCCCGTAGGCGAGCCTGCCTATCTCCGCCTGCTTCACGATCCACATGCGCCGCAGTCTCGCACCCCCGGGCGCGCCGACGCCGGGGGAGACTGCGAACCTGTGGACAGGAGCTACTTGACGACGCCCTCGATCTGCTCGAGCCACGAGCGACGGGCAGCAAGCGCGTCCTCGGCCTCTTTGATGCGGCGCTTGTCTCCCTTGGCCTCAGCCTTGGCGAGGTCGCCCTCGAGTCCAGCGATCGCGGCTTGCAGCTGCGCTGCCGCGCCGGTGGCGCGGGCCTCGATCTCGGGGTTGCGCTGAGTCCAGCGTGCGTCCTCGGCGTCCCTGACGGCCTTCTCGACGGCTCCCATGCGCTTGTTCAGCCGCGCGATGTCGCCGCGGGGCACCATGCCGGCGTCCTCGAAGCGGTCTTGGATGACGCGCAATGCCTGCTTCGCAGCATTGAGGTCCTTGATGGGCAGCAGAGCCTCTGCCTCCGCGACGGCGGCCTCCTTGGCCGCGACGTTCTCGGCAAGGGCCTCGTCCTCGGCGTTGGACGCGGCGCGGCGCGACTCGAAGAAGGCATCCTGGGCGGTCTGGAATCGCTTCCACAGGGCGTCGTCGACGCTCCTGCGTCCCCGGCCCGAGCGCTTCCACTCGGTCATGAGGTCGCGGTACTCGCGGGCCGTGCGGTCCCAGTCGGTCGACTCGGAAAGCTTCTCGGCGCGCGCGGCGAGCTCCTCCTTGCGGGAGGCCACGTCGGTGTTGGCACGGTCGAGCTCGGCGAAGTGGTGCTTGCGCGCCTTCTCGAAAGACGAGCGGGCGGTCGTGAAACGCTTCCACAGCGACTTCTCGGCGTCCTTCGCGATGCGGGCGTTGCCGCGCTGGGAGGCCTTCCACTCGTCCAGCAGCGAGCGCAGCTCGGCGGTGTCGTCCTTCCAGTGGACCTTGGTCTCGGGCTTGGCGGCGATCTCCTCGGCCCGCACGACAATCCGCTCGCGGTCGGCGAGCGCGGCCTCGCGGGCGACGCGCCGCTCCTCTTGGATGCGTTCCCGGATGGCCTGAGCCTCACCGGAGACCACCTCGAGCCGCGCGCGCAGCGCGGCAAGGTCGCCCACGGCCTTCGGGTCGACGAGCGACTCGCGCAGACCGGTCAGTGCATCGTCGATGTCCTTGGGGGAGAGCTCGGCGGATTCGAGACGGGCGTGGAAGCGCTCGATCGAGGCCTTGAGCTCGAAGTACGTCTTGACGTAAGGCTTGAGAGGGTCCTCACCCTTCGCGGGGCCGACCACGCGGGCGTCGTCGCCGTCCTTGACCGTGACCTCGCCCTCGACGACCGACCCGTGGGTGGCGGCCTCGGTCAGCTCCTCGTCGGTGACGTCGCTCGCGACGGGCACCTTCACCGGGTGGGTCGCGTGCGCGGCGACGACGGCGGGGCTAGGCCCTGCCGGGGGTCGCGGCATAGGGCGCGGAGTGGGCTTGGGGGTGGTCATGACAGGGACACCTCGTTCACGATGACGGACTGTGCCGGGCGCCCGTCGGGCTGGCCTGTGATCGTTCCGGCACTGGCAACGTCCTCCACAATACTCAGTCCCTGGGTGACCTGGCCGAACACGGTGTATCCGCCGGCCGCATCGGAGGGGATCGTCGAGTCCTGGTAGACCACAAAGAACTGGCTGCCCATCGACTCGCCGTTGCCCGGGATGCGGGCCATCGCGAGGGTGCCCGCGGGATAAACGTCGTCCGCGGGGGCGTTCTCGATGGGTCCGTACCGGTAGCTGGGGCCGCCCTGGCCGGTACCCAGGGGGTCCCCGCATTGGAGCACGTAGATACCGGCGGTGGTGACGCGGTGGCACTCCGTTTGGTCGAAGAACCCCTCCTCGGCTAGCGCCACAAAGCTCGCGACCGCCTGCGGGGCGGCGACCCCGTCGAGCTCGATCACGATGTCGCCCACGTTGGTGCTGAGCGTGGCGGTCCACACGCGTCCCTCCGCGAGCGAGGGGTCGGGCGCCTCGCCGGAGGTTGCCCACCCCAGCTCGTCGGTGGGGCCGGGGGTAGCCGTAAGGTCGGCATCGGGCGTGGGGCTGGCACCGGGGGCGTCAGCGGCGGAGGCCTCGGGTGACGGAGAGATGCTGGCCCCGACCTGTGCGTCGTCGTCCGTCCCGAGCAGTGTGATCAACACCCACACGAGAATCGCGACAGCCGCGACGCCTGCGGCGGCCAGTGCGCCGATGCGCCAGCGGCGCCGGCTTTCATGTCGCGCGGCTTGCTGCTCGGCGTGCTTGCGCTCGAGCGCTTCACGACGGCGCTTCTCGTAGTCTCGAGCGGCGCTCCTGGAACGCTGGTGCGACATGGCGACTCCTCCACGACGGTGTGGGCGCGGCACGGCCCTCGGCGCACCAGTCTAGGAGTCCGCACGCTTCGCACCTACCAGCGACGCCAGGGTGGAACAATGGCGGCATGGCACGCGTGAGACCCCTATCCGGATACCCCGAGTGGACGCCTTCCGAGCGCGTCGTCGAGGCCCAACTGATCGACTCCTTGCGGGAGACG
>JBKBNW010000109.1:0-6761 GCA_046295115.1 Demequina sp. | reverse complement strand
CGCCTTGTACGCGCGGCCGGAGAGTTCCTGGGCCTTCTCGATGACCGGGAAGACCTCGTCGATCTCGTACATGTTGGACACGCCCTGCTTGAGGTACGCGATGCGCTCCAGTCCGGCACCGGTGTCGATGGCCTTCTGGTCGAGCTCGCGGATCAGTGGGTAGTCCTTGCCCGAGCCGGGGCCGCGCAGGAACTGGTCGAAAACCAGGTTCCAGATCTCAAGGTAGCGGTCGCCGATCTCGTCGGTCCAACCCGCAGCGCCCGTCGCGGGGTCGTAGTCGGGGCCGAACTCGGGGCCGCGGTCCACGTGCCACTCGGCGCACGGTCCGGCGGGGCCCGGCTGGCCGGTGTCCCAGAAAATGTCCTCACGGGGCAGCTTGACGATGCGCTCCGCGGGCAGGCCGACGTCGATGAGCGCGGCCTCGGCCTCGTCGTCCTGGTCCCAGATGGTCACCCACAGGACGTCGGGGTCGAAGCCGTATTTGCCGTCTTCCTCCGCCCCGGTGAGCAGGTCCCACGCCATCTCGATCGCGCCGCGCTTGAAGTAGTCGCCAAACGAGAAGTTGCCCAGCATCTGGAAGAACGTGCCGTGACGGGTGGTCTTGCCGACCTCCTCGATGTCCTTGGTGCGAATGCACTTCTGGACTGAGGCGATGCGGGGGTGCGCGGAAGTCTCCGTGCCGATGATGTACGGGATGAAGGGCACCATGCCGGCGACCGTAAACAGCAGGCTGGGGTCAGGCGACACCAGCGAGGCGCTGGGGGCGATGTGGTGCCCTTGTCCCTCGAAGTAGTCGATCCAGCGCTGGCGAATGTCCGCGGTGCGCATGCTGTCCTCCATGTCCGGCTGTACAAAACGGCGATGTGGCCTACCAGGCCAGGCAAGCGGCGCATCGGCCGCTGCTACTGATACGACAACGCCGCCGGGCCCTGGTGTGTGCCAGGAGCCGGCGGCCGTTGTCATTCGGCTCGCAAGAGCCTAGTGGGTGTTAGCGAGCCGCTTATTAACGGGCATAGAACTCGACGACCAGCTGCACTTCGCAGGTCACGGGGACCTCGGCGCGCTTGGGACGACGAACCAGCTGAGCCGACAGCTTCTCGAGCTTGACCTCGAGGTAGTCGGGCAGCTCCGGGAGCACGTCGCGGTGCGCACCGGCAGCGGCTGCCATGTAGGGCTCCATCGTGACGGCCTTGGGCTTGACCTGAATGGTCTGGCCCGGCTTCACGCGGAACGACGGACGGTCGACGATCTTGCCGTCAACCATGATGTGGCGGTGCAGCACCGACTGGCGCGCCTGCAGGATGGTGCGGGCGAAGCCGGAGCGCAGCACGAGGGCGTCAAGACGCATCTCGAGCAGCTCGACGAAAGCCTCACCGGTCAGACCGGCCTCCTTGCGAGCCTCTTCGAAGACGCGCGTCATCTGCTTCTCGCGGAGCCCGTACTGGGCACGCAAGCGCTGCTTCTCGCGCAGACGGACGGCGTAGTCGCTCTCCTTGCGGCGCGCGGTACGACCGTGCTCGCCCGGAGGGTAGGGACGCTTCTCGAAGTGCTTGACGGCCTTGGGGGTCAGTGCGAGACCCAAGGCGCGGGACAGGCGCACCTGGCGGCGCGCACGCTGAACTGAAGTCAAAATGAATCCTTTGGAGTCTGGAGCCGGTGTTGAACGCGCCGGAGCGTGTTCGTCTGCCAAAAGTTGATGTGGTCACGGAGACAGCAGCCAACCGTCCGCGAGGGCTAAGCAATACTAACAGAGCACCCGGCCGGGCTGGGGAGGCGTTGGCGCTGACTGGCGCGAGGACCCGATTTACTCGTGCGGGTCCCCGCGCCCCAGGTTCTCGCGAATGCGCGTGAGGCGCTCCGAGAGCGTGCGCTCAAAGCCGAACTCGGTGGGGCGGTAATACCTGGTGCCCTCGAGAGACTCGGGCAAATACTCCTGCTTGGCGACGCCGCCAGGAGCGTCATGAGAGTACACGTAGCTCTCGCCGTGACCCAGGCGCTCGGCGCCCGCGTAGTGCGCGTCCCGCAGGTGAGCGGGCACCACGCCGGCCTTGCCCGCCTTCACGTCCGCGATCGCGGCATTGATCGCGTTGTAGGCCCGGTTCGACTTGGGTGCCGTCGCCAAGTACGCGGTGGCCTCGGCCAGCGGGATGCGCCCCTCGGGCATTCCAATAAAGCTCACCGCATCGGCCGCCGCCTGGGCGATGACGAGTGCTTGTGGGTCGGCGAGCCCCACGTCCTCCGACGCGAGGATCACCAGCCGGCGCGCGAGGAACCGCGGGTCCTCCCCCGCCACAATCATCCGGGCCAAGTAGTGCAGCGACGCGTCAACGTCGGATCCGCGCACCGACTTGATGAAGGCGCTGATCACGTCGTAGTGCTGGTCGCCCGACTTGTCGTACGCGACCAAAGCCGA
Organism: Demequina sp.; assembly: GCA_046295115.1. GTDB lineage: Bacteria > Actinomycetota > Actinomycetes > Actinomycetales > Demequinaceae > Demequina. Next base: position 4,348 of record JBKBNW010000109.1, on the reverse strand, counting down.
GTCCATGGCTCGCTCGGTGAGCTCACCCGTCACGGTGGGCGGGTCTCCCTCGAGGCTCATCGCCGCATCGGCCACCGACTCGAGAAGCGTCAAAGCCTTGCGCGCATCGGCCCCCGCTACGCGGAGCATGTGCTCGCGCGCCTCGGGCGCCAGGGCCACGCGGCCGCCTAGGCCGCGCTCGTCGGCGACGGCGCGGTCCAACAGGGCACCCACATCGTCGCTCTCCAGAGGCTTGAGCGTGAGCAGCAGCGACCTGGACAGCAGCGGCCCCACGACGGAGAAACTGGGGTTCTCGGTGGTCGCGCCAATGAGCGTCACCCACCGGTTCTCCACCGCGGGCAGCAGCGCATCTTGCTGCGACCGGGTGAAGCGATGGATCTCGTCGATGAACAGCACCGTCTCGCGCTCGCCCGTGGTGACGCGCCGGCGCGAGGCCTCGATGACTGCCCGCACGTCCTTGACGCCAGCCGTCACGGCAGAGAGTTCCACGAATGGCCGCGCCCCCGCCACCAGGTACGCCAGCGTAGTCTTGCCCGTTCCGGGCGGGCCCCACAGGATTACGGACGTCGCGGAGGAGCCCTCCTGAACCAGGCGCCGCAGCGGCGAGCCGTCGGTCAGCAGGTGAGCCTGGCCCACCACCTCGCCGAGTGCGCGCGGGCGCATGCGGACCGCCAGCGGCGCGTTCGCTCCGGGCTCCGGGATCCCGGTGCCCGTGCGCTCGGTCGACTCGAACAGGTCCATGACTGTCACTCTAGGCGGCTGCGCGCCGCCCTCGACTCACCGCAACGACCGCGGGTGCGGCCCCCAGGTCTCCCGGAATGCCGCACCCGCAGTCGTCTATCGGACCCCCAGCGCTAGCGAGTGGCGTTGTAGTACGCCATGGGGTCAAAACTGCCCCAGACGTAGTTGATCGAGCGCCAGCGGTGGAACACACCGCGGCCGTTGTTGCCCGTGCCGTCGGTGGTGTTGCCCTCATAGAGGTAGACGCCGTTGCCCGACACGTAGTGGACGATTCCCGTGTGCGTGGGGCTGCCGTACGGGGGCCAGTCGATGAACACCACGTCGCCCGGCTTGAGGCTCGATGTGCTCACGTTGGTCTTCAACACACCCGACTCGCGAACCATGCGCAGGTACGTGTTGAAGTGGTTGACCTCGGGCACAAAACCGTAGTGGCCGGACTTGTTGAAGACCCACGACACGTACACCGAGCACCAGGCGTAGTTTGCGCCAATCCAGGTGTTGTACTTGTTCTGCTGCCAGCCCGGCTGACGGTATCCCACCTGCGAGCGCGCCACGCGGAGCATCTCATTGACGTTGTAGCTGGCGTTCGGTGCCTTGTAGGCGGGTGCCTTGTATCCCGCGGGGGCGTGGCCACGGAACAGGAACGCGGCCGTCGCCTCACGCGACGAGCCCGAATACGGGCGGTAGGTGTTATCCGCATATCCAGTCGTGATCTTGGCGTGGGCGAGCCACGTGATCTCCTTGTAGAACTGCTGGCTGCGCGGCACGTCCTTGAACGGCGATGACGACGGCGGCGTGAAGGAGGGCCTGCCTTCAAAGCGGTACAGGAACGCGGCCATGGCGTCACGCGCGATCGTCCACTTGGGACGGAACGTGTTGTCAGACCACCCCGTCGTGATCTTCTGCTGCGAGAGCCACACGATCTCCTTGTAGAACTGCGCGTTCTTGGGCACGTCCTTGAACGGCGAGTTCGCCGGCAGCCTGACCGCGGGCTTGCCCGCAATCCGGTACAGGAAGGCCGCGAAAGCCTCGCGAGACACATTCTCCTTGGGCCGGAAGGTGTCATCGAACGCGTAGCCCGTGGTGATGTTGTTCTGGGTCATCCACGCGATCTCTTTGTAGAACTGGTGGTTGCCCTTCACGTCACGGAATCCCGTGGTCGCGGCGCTGGACGGCGTTGCCGTCGCGGGCACCATGACCACAGCCACCATCATCGCGAGGAACACCGTGAAACTGAATCTCTTCACCTGCAGGTGCATGTGTGCGCCCTTCGTCACTTTTCGGCATCGCGCCGACCCAACCTGCCGCGATGACAGCGAGGGGCTTCACGTCACGGTAACCCGCGCGATCTGAGAAAGGCGCTCAGACAAAGCTCGATGCGACAAATGCCACGCGAGCGGCTATCGGTAGTCCGGCGCCCTCGGCAGGCCAAACTGCTCCTCCAGGGTGGTGACGCCCTGTCTCAACATGTAGCTCGCCAGCTCGACGCCCACGTACCTCAGATGCCACGGCTCGTAGATGTAGCCGGTGACGTGGGTCTTGCCCTGGGGGTACCGGATGATGAACCCGTAGGTATGGCCGTGTTGCGCCACCCAGCGCCCCACCGCCGTGGTGCCAAAGCATCCGCGCAGCCGGCATGTGCCCGACGATACGTCGACGGCCAGCCCTGTCTGGTGCTCGGAGTGCGACGGCCTGGCACTGAACGTCTCCGCGGACGCGACTCCGTGCCGGGAGACGTAGCTGGCAAAAAGATTGGCCTGGTATCCGCGCGATCGATAGGACGATGCCACTGAGAACGACATGCCCTGCGCGGCGGCGGCGCGATGCATGGCCGCGAGCTGCTCAGCGGCTTCCCTGCGAAGCCGATGGCCCGATCCGCCGGGCACCCCGCGCACGCTCACCAGGTCCGGCGGCACGTAGCCTGCCGGCACCAGCGGCCGTTGCTTGTTGACCACCACCAGTACCGAGTCGGGGTCGCGCAGCATTCGCGAGACGTCGCGGTCGGGGTCCCAGGTCACGGGCGGCGTGTATGCGGGTGCCCGATACCCCGGGGGCGCTTGAGAACGGAACAGGAACGCCGCCGTCGCCTGCCGAGTCGAGCCCAGGTGGGGCCGGAACGTGCCGTCCGCCCAACCGGTCGAGATTCTCGTGCTCGCTAGCCAGCTGATCTCTTTGTAGAACGGCGCGCCGCGTGGCACGTCCCTAAATGCAGCCCTGCTTGGGGGCGAGTACGCCGGTGAGCCCTCGAATCGGTAGAGGAAGGCCGCCAACGCAGCCCGGGTGATCGTGCGCTGCGGGCGGAACGTGTTGTCAGACCAGCCCGTCGTGATTCGCTGCTGTGACAGCCACACGATCTCCCTGTAGAACGGGGCGCTGCGTGGCACGTCCTTAAAAGGGGAACGCGCCGGCAATGTCACCGCTGGTCTACCGGCCAACCGGTACAGGAACGCCGCGAACGCCTCACGCGTCACCGGCGTGGCTGGGCGAAAGCTATTGTCTGCGTACCCCGTGGTGACGCCGGCACCCACCAACCACGAGATCTCTCTGTAGAAGGCGTGGCTGCCGGTCACGTCGCGAAAGCCCTCGGTGGCGGCGCTCGCCGGTGCCGCTGGCGCGAGTGTGGCGGGCATCGCGAGCAAGGCGGCGAGCGTCACCGCGACCCATCCGCGTGTGGCCCCCCGCGCTCGTGTCACGCCCACCGACCTCCGTTGTCGTTCTGAACGGGGCTCGGCTGCCGTCGGGCCTCGGCGCCAGAATACGTGCGGCTCGCCTCGAGCGTCGAGAGATGGCTTCCCCATGCCTGGCAATGCGCCCGCACCCGCCCCCACCGCGGGCGGGCATCACTGGGGAGATCCCTACGGGCTCATCGCCCCGACGGGTGTCATCGGGACGGCCTCGAGCTGGGGCCGGGGGTCCGTCGCGAGCATGGCGTGGAGCTCGACGTCGAACAGCTGCCCGTCATACGCGAGCTTGAGTCGCTCTCGCCCCTCCACCACGAAGCCGCTCCGCGTCGGCAACCGTCGGCAGGCGCGCACCTCCCCACTGACGGGAGATGATCCCGTCCGCTGCCCACGCGGCGCTCAAGGCGGGCGCATCGGCGCGACGCCACTGGCGAAGGTGCAGCGCGCTACTCCTGCTCGTCCGCAGCTTCCGCCACGAAGTCAACGCCCGCCTCGGCACGCTGCTCGGCAGTGATCGCCGCCGGCGCAGCCGTCAGCGGGTCGTAGCCGCCGCCCGACTTGGGGAACGCGATGACGTCGCGGATCGAGTCCGCTCCCGCGAGCAGCGCCACCACGCGGTCCCAGCCCAGCGCGATGCCGCCGTGAGGCGGCGCGCCGAACGAGAAGGCCTCGAGCAGGAAGCCGAACTTCTCGTTCGCCTCCTCCTCACCTATGCCCATCACCTTGAACACGCGCTCCTGAACGTCCTGGCGGTGAATACGGATCGACCCGCCGCCGATCTCGTTGCCGTTGCACACGATGTCGTACGCGTAGGCGAGAGCCTCGCCAGGGTTGGTATCGAAGGTGTCCATGAACTCCGGCTTGGGCGACGTGAACGCGTGGTGCACGGCCGTCCACGCACCAGTGCCCACCGCGACGTCGTCGTC
>JBKBNW010000108.1:0-6859 GCA_046295115.1 Demequina sp. | reverse complement strand
GGCTTGACCCATTCGCGAAGCATGTAGATGCGCCACAGCGCGCCGGGCAAACTATGCGCACCAGCCTTCGACCACATCATCGCGACGGTGTCGATGCCCTCCTCGTCCACGAGCCGCACGAGCCGCTGCGTGAGTTCCGGATCCTGCGATTCACGCGCCTGGGACACCAGGGCGAGCGCGGTCTCGTGGGCGATCAGTCCGCGCTCGGCAGGGTCGATGTCCCCCTCGATCAGCTCGGCCTCCTCCATGTCGAGCATGGCGGGGCGCCGAAAGCGCGGTTCGACCAAGGTCAGGAATCCTGGACGGTCTCGGCGGCGGCGCCCGCGGCATCGCGCGCGTCTGCGCTCTTGCCACCCGCGGCCTGGCCGCCATCCTCGAAGGTGAGGGACACGGAGTTGATGCAGAACCGGTCGCCGGTGGGCGTCTGCGGGGCATCCTTGAAGACGTGGCCCAGGTGCGAGTCGCACGTCGCGCAGCGCACTTCGGTGCGGATCATCCCCAGGGAGGCGTCTTCGCTCAGGGTCACCGCGTCGTTCTCGGCGGTGAAGAAGGATGGCCAGCCGCAGTGGGAGTCAAACTTGGTGTCGGAGCGGAACAACTCAGCGCTGCACGCGCGGCAGCGGTAGACGCCGTCGCGGGCGTTGTCGAGCAACTCGCCCGTCCACGGGCGCTCGGTGCCGGCTTCACGCAGGACGTGGAACTCGTCGGGGCTGAGTTCCGCTCGCCATTGCTCGTCGGTCTTCTCGATACGGGACGTCATGAGGGCTCCCTTAACTTGTCTGTCAGTGGGTGTCAGCGTACGCGGGCGGCCGCAGAGTCAAGAGACGCGGCGCCAGGGCACACATGACGCCCGGCCGCTGAGGGGGGGGTCGGACCGGGCGCCACGTGCTCTGACCTTGTGATCCCTTGACGGCGTAATCGCCGGGACGGGACACTTAGATTGACGCTAACCGCGCCGGATTTGTTCCCGGACGCGCCGCACGCGGCCCGAACATGGTCGGCGGCCGCGACCTCGAGGCCGCGGGTGCACCTTTCGACGGGCCGGTGCCCCACCCTCGCCGTCCGCGGGCGACGCCTAGCCGGCCACCCAGCACCCGCATCGGCCGCACCGCGCGTCGCAGCGCGGCCGTGTCAGAATGACGCGGTGATCGACGCCTCGCCGCCCGCCCGCGATCGCGGGAAGCGGGTCTTCCTGCGCATCGGCGCCGCGCAGTGGCGGGACTTCTGGACCGGCGCTCGCACGATCGCCCCGCTGATGCCGGGCTCGGTGGTGTTCGGCATGGCATTCGGCGCACTTATCCAGGTGGTGGGCCTGCCCGGGTGGATGGCCCCGTACGCGAGCTCGACCGTCACGGCCGGCGCGAGTCAGATCGCGATTGTCGAGGCCCTGCGCCAGGGCGCCCCGGCCGTCATCGCCATCGCGACCGCGCTGGTGATCAACGCTCGGCTCGCGCTGTATTCGGCGGCCCTCGCGCCGGTGTACTCGGCCTTTCCGCTGCGTTGGCGGCTGGGTCTCGCTTACCTGATGACGGACCAGTCGGCGGCGGTCTCCGTGTTGAGGGCGGGCGAGTGGCCCGATGCGGTGCGGCGTCGATGGTTCATCCTGGGCGTCTCCGGTCCCTTCGTAGTGGTGTGGATCCTGGGCACGGCCGCGGGCGTGGTGCTGGGGCCGGTCATCCCCGAGTCGTGGCAGATCGGCTTCATCGTGCCGCTGATGTTTATCGCGGTGCTGGTGCCGGCGCTCACCGCGTGGCCGGCGGTGGCCGCGGCGGGAATTTCGATCGTCGTGGTGCTGGCGCTCAAGGACGTGCCGTACGGGCTCAACGTGCTGATTGGCGCGCTGGTGGGCATCGGGCTCGGGGCGTTGGTGCCCGACCGGCGCCGCCCCACGGAGGCCGCGCCATGATGACCGCCTTCGTGGTGTTCACCGTCGCCGCCATCTTCACGTACGCGATCCGGATCTCCGGAATCCTGTTGCTCGGCGGCGACCGGGAGCTGCCTCCGCGCGTGCGCAAGGCGTTGTCGCTGGTGGCCCCGGCGGCGATGGCCGCGATTGTCGCGAACGCGCTGTTCCTCGACCAGACCGAATGGCGGGGCTTCGGCGCGTGGCACCTCGCGGCCGTGGTCGCCGTGGGCGTCGCACTGTGGAAGCGGTCGATGGGCTGGACGCTCCTGGCCGGCGTGGTGGCGTTCGCGGCGCTGCTGCTCGCGGGGCTCTAACCGCCCTTCCTGCGCGCCTGCTCCGGCCCCCGAGCGCCCCGACCCAGAGCGCCCTGGCGGGACATGAGTGCAGGATTTGGCGGAATTCTTGCACTCATGTCCCTCCAGGAGGCAGAGGCGGGCGCAGGGGCGGGGCGACGGGCCCGGGCGCGAGATGCACAGGGCGCGGGGTCAGTGCAACGAGCCGTCCGGCTCGGAGCGCCGATGCGCCACGAACCGCACCACCAGGCCCGGCCGGGTAGGTGCGCAGCAGAACAGGCCAGCCTGGGCATCGGCCGCGGGAGACAACGGTGCGACGCGCACCAGGTGCCAGGGCTCGTCCTCCACGCGGGCACGAATGGTCACCGCGTCACCGTCGCGTGAGGCGCGCACCGTGACCTCGCGGCCCACCCACTCGGGCACGGGGGCGACCGACCAGTCCGACACCCGGTGGGTCACAACCGCGCCCACCTGAGCCACGCCGTCGGACACCTCCACGCCGGCCTTGATCCACGTGGACTCGTCCACCCGGATCATCACTCCGGCCTGGTCGAACTGCTGGTCGTAGTCGAGCACGAACGTCACCTCGACCGCCTCGCGAGCACCCAGCGGAGCGAGCAGCGCGTGCGCGTTGTCGTGGACGAACCCGTAGGACGTCTCGCGCCACGCGTCCGACTCCTCGCGGGCCTCGACCAGCAACTCACCGCCCGCGTTCCACTCCGCGCGGACCGGCTCCGTGGTCCACTGACCGTCACGCACCAACTCTTGAAGGCTCATGCCGCCAGGCTACGACGAGCGCGCGCGGCCGCTGCGCAATAGTGTCGAATCCGCGAGGCCCCGTTCGTAGAGACCGTGAGGGCGCGCAACGGACGCGCCGCGGAAGGACAGCCCATGACCGAGTACCTGTTCAGCGTCCACCACGACTACTCCAAGCCGCTGTTCGACGACGACGCGGACGTGCAGGCCATGTACGCGGACACGGCGGCCTTCAACGAGGAGGCGCAGGCGGCGGGCATATACGTGTTCGCCGGCGGGCTCGAGGCGCCCGACACCGCCACCACCGTGCGCGTGCGCGAAGGCGAGACCCTCACCACGGACGGCCCCTTCGCAGAGGCCAGGGAGCGCATCGGGGGGTTCTGGGTGCTGAGGCTGCCGGATCTCGACGCCGCGCTCGCGTGGGCCGCCAAGGCCTCGAACGCGTGCCAGAGCCCAGTCGAGGTCCGCCCGTTCCAGGGCGAGTGAGCGGCCGGCCGACGTGGACGATGCGCAGGTCGAGCTCGCGGAGGTGTTCCGCCAAGAGTCCGGCCGCGCGGTTGCGACGCTGGTCCGCGTGCTCGGCGACATCGGCGCCGCTGAGGAGGCGGTCCAGGATGCCTTCGTGCGGGCGCTCGAGCACTGGCCCCGCGACGGCGTCCCGCCCTCCCCCGCAGCGTGGATCGTCACGACCGCCAAAAACCGCGCGATCGACGTGGTGCGCCGCGAGGTCACGCGGGAGGAGCGCTACCGCCGCCGGGCAGTGCTCGCGGGCGACGACGGCACCCAGGCCGATCCCGCATCGGCCGTCGTGGAGCGCCTGGACCAGCCGGTGGGCGACGACCAGCTGCGGCTGATCTTCACCTGCTGCCACCCCGCGCTGGGAATGGAGGCGCGGGTCGCGCTCACGCTGAGGCTGGTCGCGGGGCTCGAGACGGGCGACATCGCACGGGCCTTCCTGGTGCCGGAGACGACGATGGCGCAGCGTCTCACGCGGGCCAAGCGCAAGATTGCGGCCGCGCGCATCCCCTATCGAGTGCCGCCAAGCGAGGAGCTGCCAGCGCGCCTCGGTGCCGTGCTCGCGGTGCTGTATCTGGTGTTCAACGAGGGCTACTCGGGCACCACCGATGCCACCCGCCCCGACCTTGCGCGCGAGGCGACGCGGCAGGCCCGCGAACTTCGCCGGCTGCTGCCCGAGGAGCCGGAGGCCGCCGGGTTGCTCGCGCTGATGCTGCTCACGGAGTCGCGCCGGGCGGCGCGGTTCGACGCCGAGGGGAACGTGGTGCTGCTCGCGGACCAGGACCGGGCGCGCTGGGACTCCGGCCTCGCGGACGAGGGCCGGGCGCTCATCCACGAGTGCCTGCGCCGCGGCCGCCTGGGGCCGTACCAGGTGCAGGCGGCGATCGCGGCGGTGCACTCGGAGGCGGCCCGGTTCGAGGACACCGACTGGCGCCAGACTCTTGCGCTCTACGACCAGCTCTTCGCGCTCACTCCGACTGCGGTGGTGGAACTGAACCGTGCGGTGGCGTTGGCGGAGGTGCGCGGGCCGGAGGCAGCGCTGGCGATCGTCAACGGCCTGCCGCTCGAGCGCTACCACCTGTGGCACGCGACCAGGGCGAACCTCCTGGACCGAGTGGGGCGCACGGACGAGGCTCGCGTGGCATACGCGGCGGCCGCGGGCCTCACCCAGAACCCGGCGGAGCGGGCGTTCCTGATGGGAAAAGCGACACTGGAGTAAGGTCGCGAAATGACCGGAGTAGGCCTCCCGCGATCCCACCCCGCGGTCAGCCACGTGACGGCCCGCGCGCTGCTTGCTTCCCAACACCCCGACCTCGCCCACCTCCCGCTCGGCGCTCGTCACGACGGCTGGGACATGGCGATGTTCAGGCTGGGGGACGACCTCGCCGTGCGCATGCCGCGCACCTCGACCGCGGTGGAGTCGCTCGAGGCCGAGTCGACCCTCGCCGCGCGCCTCAGCGAGGCGTGGACTTTTCCCTTCCCACGCGTGCTGCGCCGGGGCGAACCGGGACAGGGCTTCCCCTGGCCGTGGAGCGTCGTGGCATGGCTCGAGGGGGACATCGCGGCGGAGGTTCCCCTTCACGCCGGCGCGGGCGAACCCGTTGGCGCGGCGCTCGCCCAGATTCACCAGCCGGCACCGCCCGATGCGCGGTTCAACTCCGAACAGAGCGTTCCGATCCGGGCGCGAGAGCCGGCGACACTAGAGTTTCTCGCGGCGCTGGCGCGGAGCGCGGGCCCGAACGGTGAGCGTTTGAACAGCGCGCTCGCGCATGAGATGTGGAGCGCCGCCGCCCATGCGCCCGCGCCCGAGCCCGACGACACCGTCTGGAGCCACGCGGACCTGCACGGGTTCAACGTGCTGTCCGACGGCGGCCGGTTCGCGGGGATCATCGACTGGGCTGACATCGCTGGGTGCGACCCGGCGGTCGACCTGGGCTTCCTATTCACCTTCATGCCCGCGGCCGGGGTCTCGCGGGCATGGTCCCGCTACGCCTCTGTGACGGGGCGTGCCGGAGACGCGTTGTGGGCGCGCGCACGAGGCATCGGCCTGTCCAAGTGCGCCGACCTCGCCCGGTGGGACAGGCCCAAGGTGTCCGCGACGGGGTGGCGAGGGCTCGTCGCGCTCGGGGTGGCGGCCTGAGGGGCATCGCGGCCTTAGCAGCGCGGGCCGGGATCTTGCCCTCGGACGCAACAGAGCGGGCCCTCCCGTGGGGGGGAAGGCCCGCTCCTAGACGCTGCGCTCGCTTACTGGGCGGCGGCTACGACCGGTTCATGCCCTGACTGCGCTGCTGCTTGTGCATCTGCGCAGGCGGCGGCTGCTTCGCGTCAGGGTTCTGGTTGCCGCCCTTCGCGACGTGGCCCTCCGCGTTCACCGGGTCCTTCGGCGGGGACTGAAGGTCGGGGCCTCCGGCTTCCGGCGGGCGGTGGCTTGCGGCGTTGCTGACCGCGACCGGCTTGTCCTGGTCGGTCTGGCTTGCATCATCGCGCGGCTTGTCTGGGATCTGGTTCGCGGGATCAGTCATGATCTTTGCTCCGTTCCTGAGGTTGCCTACAGATGGGTCAACGCATCGGGGCGCGCGATCCATCCATCCGCGCGTTCCATCGGCGCCACCTACCGAGGCGGATCGCGGCAACGGTGCTAGCGTCGCGAGCATGAGCAAGGCCAAGGCGATGGGCGCCCCCGACGTCGCCGACGGCCCGCTCGACACCGGCCCCCCTGCCGCTCACCCCGCGATCTCTCGCGACACGGTGCACGCGCTGCTCACCTCTCAGCTGCCTCACCTTGCCGACCACCCCGTGGGCGAGCGGTTCGACGGCTGGGACATGGCGATGTACCGCCTCGGTGGCGCACTCGCAGTGCGGCTGCCGCGCGTCGAGTCTGCGGTGAAGTCGTTGGCGCGCGAGACCCGCTGGACCGCCGCACTGTCGCCCGAGTGGTCGTTCGCGTATCCGCACGTGGTCGAGAGCGGCGCGCCGGGCGAGGGTTACCCGTGGCCGTGGGCGGTGGTCACCTGGGTACCCGGCACGACGGCCGATGCGGCCCCGCTTGCCTCGCGGGCGGGCACCTCGGTGGGGCGTGCGATCGCACAGATCCACGGCGTCGATTCCACACCTGGGGCCGATGCGCGGGCGGGGTCCTCGCGTATGCCCGCGCGGCCCGCGGTCGAGCAGGCGTGGTTCAACCCCGAGCAGTCCCTCCCCTTGACCGGGCGCGACGCCGAGGTGCAGTGGGCGCTGGGCCGGGTCGAGGCGGGCCCCGGCGGGCCCGACGGCTCACGCCTGGACGCCGCGGCCGCGCGGGCAGTGTGGGACGCCGCGCTGGACGCCCCCGAGCCCGACGAGCAGGTGTGGTCGCATGCGGACCTGCATGGCTCGAACCTGCTGAGCG
>JBKBNW010000107.1:0-6867 GCA_046295115.1 Demequina sp. | reverse complement strand
ACCCATTCCACGTGGCGATAGAGAACTGGCAACACGACTTCAACATCGGCTCGGTGGTGCGCACCGCCAACGCGTTCCTCGCGCGCGAGGTGCACAGCGTGGGCCGGCGGCGGTGGAACCGTCGCGGGGCGCTGGTGACCGACCGTTACCAGCACGTACGCCACCACGCCACGGTCGAGGAGTTCGTCGAGTGGGCCCGTCAGGCTGACCTGCCGGTCATCGGCATCGACAACCTGCCCGGCTCGGTGCCACTCGAGACCGCGGTGCTCCCGAGCGCATGCGTGCTGGTATTCGGTCAAGAGTCGACGGGCCTTTCTGAGCCGATGCGCGAGGCAACGGGGGCGACGCTCGCCATTGCGCAGTACGGGTCCACGCGTTCCATCAACGCCGGCGCCGCTGCGGCAATCGCGATGCACGCGTGGATCCGTCACCATGGAGATGTGGCTGCGGGCCACACCTCCGACCAGCCTGCAAGGAAGTGACGCCATGGCCACCGAGACCACCATCGAGGACTACCTCAAGGCCGTGTGGAACGCCGGAGAATGGTCAGACGCTCCCGTCACCGTGTCGGCGCTCTCCGCACGGCTAGGGCTGTCCCCATCCTCGGTCTCGGAGATCGTGCGCAAGCTCACGGAACGCGGGCTGCTGACGCACCAGCGGTATGGGAGCGTCGACCTCACCGACGAGGGCCGGACCATCGCACTCGCGACGGTGCGCAAGCACCGCCTCATCGAGACGTTCCTGGTCGAATACCTCGGTTACGAGTGGGACGAGGTGCACGACGAGGCAGAGGTGCTCGAGCATGCCGTCTCCGACGAGTTTGTGGAGAGGCTCGCCGTTCGCCTGGGCTCGCCCACTCACGATCCCCACGGTGACCCCATCCCTGCTGCCGACGGCACGTTGCCCGCAGAGGAGCAGACGGACCTGGCCTCAGTCGCGCAGGGGGAGCGAGTGCGGGTGGCGCGAGTCTCCGACGACGACCCGGATTTGCTGCGGCACCTGCGCGACGTCGGGATCGACATCGGCGTCGTGGTCGAGGTCACGGCACGGCGCGTGTCCGCCGGCACCATCGACCTTGCGATCGGGGACGAAGACGTCACGCTGGGCCTGCTCGCCGCGCGGGTGATCCTCACGGAACCCGCTCCGTGAGGCACCGGGACCCCGGGCCCATGACCCGCCGCCACGAAGTCTGACAGAATGGATGGCGGTTCAGTCCGCACAACTTCAGGAGAGACGCATGGCACTCGCCAACCCAGAGTCCTACAACGCAATGCTCGACGCCGCCAAGAGCGGCTCGTACGCGTTCCCGGCCATCAACATCACGTCCTCGTCCACCATCACCGCAGCCATTCAGGGCTTTGCGGAGGCGGAGTCCGACGGCATCATCCAGGTCTCGGTGGGCGGCGGTCAGTACGCATCCGGCTCCACCATCAAGGACCAGGTCGTCGGTTCGCTCGCGCTGGCCGCCTACGCACGCGAGGTCGCGGACTCCTACGGCGTCACCATCGCGCTGCACACGGACCACTGCCACCCCGACTACGTCGACTCGTGGCTGCGCCCCCTGCTGGCCGCGTCGACCGAGCGCGTGAAGAACGGCCAGGAGCCCATCTTCCAGTCGCACATGTGGGACGGCTCGCCGGTGCCGATGGACCAGAACCTCTCGCTCGCGGCCGAGCTGCTCGAGCTGTCGCAGGCGGCGAAGACGATCCTCGAGGTCGAGATTGGCGTCGTGGGTGGCGAAGAGGACGGCCACACCGCCGAGATCAACGACAAGCTCTACACCACCACCGAAGACGGTCTCGCGACCATCGAGGCGCTGGGTGCAGGCGAGAAGGGCCGCTACCTGACGGCCCTCACCTTCGGCAACGTCCACGGCTCCTACAAGCCGGGTTCCGTGAAGCTCCGCCCCGAACTGCTGGGCAAGATCCAGGCCGAGGTCGGCGCCAAGATCGGCAAGGACAAGCCGTTCGACCTGGTGTTCCACGGCGGCTCCGGCTCGACGGCCGAGGAGATCTCGGAAGCCGTCAGCCACGGCGTCATCAAGATGAACGTGGACACCGACACGCAGTACGCGTACACGCGTCCCGTCGTCGACCACATGATGAAGAACTACGACGGCGTCCTCAAGGTCGACGGCGAGTGGGGCAACAAGAAGGCCTACGACCCGCGCGCATGGGGCAAGCTGGCTGAGGCCGGCATGGCAGCCCGTGTGATCGAGGCGTGCCAGCAGCTCGGCTCCGCCGGGAAGAAGATCTGACCGATCCGTGTCAGGCAAAGCCCCGGGAGTCGACAGACGCCCGGGGCTTTGCTACGCAGGTCTCATGTAGTGCCAAGCCCTCGGCAGTGATCCGGGGGGAGGGGAGGGCCACGTGCCCGGAGTAGTCATTGTCGGCGCCCAGTGGGGCGACGAGGGCAAGGGCAAGGCCACCGACGTGCTCGGAAGCCGCGTCGACTATGTGGTGAAGTTCAACGGCGGCAACAACGCCGGCCACACGGTGGTCATCGGCGACCAGAAGTTCGCGCTGCATCTGTTGCCCTCGGGGATTCTGACGCCGGGCGTGACGCCGGTGATCGGCAACGGCGTGGTGGTCGACATCGCTGTGCTTTTCAGCGAGATCGACGCCCTGATCGAGCGCGGAGTGGACCCCTCGAAGCTGCTGATTTCGAACGCAGCCCACATCATCGCGCCGTACGCGCGCACCCTCGACAACGTCACCGAGCGGTTCCTGGGCAAGCGCAAGATCGGCACCACTGGCCGCGGCATCGGCCCGGCCTACGCAGACAAGATCAACCGGCTCGGCCTGCGCATGGGCGACCTCTTTGACGAGCAGCTGCTGCGCGACAAGATCGAGGGCGCCCTCGAGCAGAAGAACCACCTGCTCGTGAAGGTCTACAACCGCCGCGCCATCACGGTCGACGAGGTGGCCGAAGAGCTGCTGCAGTACCGCGACCGGCTTGCGCCTATGGTGACGGACACCTCGCTGGTGCTCAACCAGGCGCTCGACCGCGGCGAGACCGTCCTGTTCGAGGGCGGCCAGGCCACGATGCTGGACGTCGACCACGGCACGTACCCGTTCGTCACCAGCTCCAACGCGACGGCCGGCGGCGCGTGCACCGGATCCGGCGTGGGCCCCACGCGCATCGACTCGGTGATTGGCATCGTCAAGGCGTACACCACTCGTGTGGGCGAGGGGCCGATGCCCACGGAGTTGTTCGACGCCGACGGCCAGCACTTGGCTCAGGTGGGCCACGAGTTCGGCACCACCACGGGTCGCCCGCGCCGATGCGGGTGGTACGACGCGGTCATCGCGCGCTACGCGGCGCGCATCAACGGGCTTACCGATTTTGTGCTCACCAAGCTCGACGTGCTCACCGGGCTCGAGCGCATCCCGGTGTGCGTGGCGTACGACGTGAACGGGGTGCGCTACGAGGAGCTTCCTCAGGACCAGGCGGCCTTCGCGGCTGCGACGCCGGTGTACGAGTACCTGCCGGGCTGGACCGAGGACATTTCGGGTGCGCGCGAGTTCTCTGACCTTCCCCAGACGGCTCAGGACTACGTGCTGGCGCTCGAGAAGGTGTCGAACTGCCGCATCAGCGCGATCGGCGTCGGCCCGGGCCGCGAAGAGATCATCGTCAACCACGACCTGCTGCACGCCCGCGGCGAGTAGGGACTAGTCCAACCGGGCGAGCCACTCGATCACTTCGTCGCCGCCGCCCGGCTTGAGTCGGTACGAGCGCCACGTGCCTGCGGGGAGCACGTCGACGAGCCCTGCCTGCGCGAGCACCTGGAGGTGCTGTGAGCCGCGCTTGGCCGAGATGCCAAAGTTCGCGGCGGCCGATGCTGCAAGCTCCCCGGCGGTAGCCTCGCCGTCGATCAGTAGCTCGAGCAGGAACCGACGTACCGGGTTGGCGAGCGCACCCAAAGTCTCGTCGAGAACGACGCGTCGCTCGATCGAGTCCTCCAGGTCTTCCAAAGACACTGCTGGCTACTCCCGCGCTGGGTGAGGGTGTTCGTTTTCACTATTCTAAGAAATCTTAGAATAAGGAAAATGGACATGTCCTACCCGCGCCGATGCGGCGCGCTGGGGGGCGAGCGCGGTCCGCTGGCCCCCCAGGTCGCGCGGCCACACACGCCGCTTCTCGCGCGCAGCCGCACCTCCCCCGCCCGCCGTGTCGCGCACCCCGCAGCGTCGATAGACTCGCTCGCGTGAAGGTACTGATCGTCGGCTCGGGAGCCCGTGAGCATGCGCTCGCCCGCTCTCTCCACCTAGACCCCGGCGTCGAGGAACTGCACGCCGTGCCCGGCAACCCCGGCATCGGCCAGTTGGCCACTGTGCATTCCGAGGACCCGAACGATGGGCTCGCGATCGCTGCACTGGCCTCCGGACTGCAGGTGGACCTCGTGATCGTGGGCCCTGAGGCTCCGCTGGTGGCGGGCGTGGCCGATGCGGTGCGCGCGGCGGGGATCCCGTGCTTTGGCCCCACGGCGCAGGCCGCGATGCTTGAGGGCTCGAAGGCCTTCGCCAAGGAGATCATGGCCGCCGCTGGCGTGCCCACGGCCGCACCCCGCGTGTGCCGCACGGCCGCGGAACTGGCGGCCGCGTTGGGTGAGTTCGGCGCCCCCTACGTGGTCAAGGACGACGGCTTGGCCGCGGGCAAGGGAGTGGTCGTGACCGACGACCTGGGAACCGCGACCGCGCACGGTGCCGCGATCCTGGACGCAGGTGGCGTGATCGTGGTCGAAGAGTTCCTGGACGGGCCCGAGGTGTCGCTGTTCTGCCTGTGCGACGGCACCACGGTGGTGCCCCTGCAACCCGCGCAGGATTTCAAGCGCGCCTACGACGGTGACGAGGGCCTCAACACCGGCGGGATGGGCGCGTACTCGCCGCTGCCGTGGGCACCGCCCGGACTCGTCGACGAGGTAGTGCGCACCGTCGCCCAGCCCACAGTCGACGAGATGGCCCGCCGCGGCACCCCCTTCCAGGGAGTGCTGTACTGCGGGCTCGCGCTGACAGCGAAGGGCATGCGCGTGGTCGAGTTCAACGCTCGGTTTGGCGACCCCGAGACGCAGTCGGTGCTCGCCCGCCTGGCGACCCCGCTGGGCGGCGTGCTGCTCGCCGCGGCCGAGGGCCGCCTGGGCGACACCGCGCCGCTGGCATGGCACGACGACGCCGCGGTCACCGTGGTGCTCGCCGCCCACGGTTACCCGGAGAGCGCGCGCGGCGGCGACCCGATCACCGGGGTGGACGCCGCGGAGCAGGTCCCGGGCGCGCACGTGCTGCACGCGGGCACCGCCCGGGACGTGGACGGCGCGCTGGTCGCCGCTGGCGGACGCGTGCTGTCGGTCGTGGGCACTGGCGCGACCCTCGCCGATGCGAGGGCGACGGCCTACGAGGCCCTCGACCGCATCGGCCTGCCGGGCTCGCACCATCGCAACGACATCGCACTAGCGGCGGCGGCGGACGCCTGATGCCGGGCCACGTCACTCAGCCGACCGCGCCGGAGCTTCCGGGCTGGCGGCACGTGTACTCAGGCAAGGTGCGCGACCTCTACGAGCCGGCCGAGCCGCACCCCCGCGGCGACGTCTTGCTTGTGGTGGCCAGCGACCGCATCAGCGCGTACGACTGGGTGTTGCCAACTGAGATCCCCGGCAAAGGCGGCGTGCTCACGGCACTGAGCCTGTGGTGGTTCGACCAGATGAGGAACATCGTGCCCGACCACACCGTCGAGGCCCCGGTGCCGGAGCAGGTGATGGGCCGCGCGATGGTGTGCCGGCGGCTCGACATGTTCCCCGTGGAGTGCGTGGCGCGCGGCTACCTGACCGGATCGGGCCTGGCCGAGTACCGAGAGTCCGGGACGGTGTGCGGAATCGCGCTGCCTGCCGGGCTCGTGGACGGCTCCCGACTGCCGCAGCCGATCTTCACCCCGGCGACCAAGGCGGACGTGGGCGAGCACGACGAGAACGTGAGTTTCGAGACTGTGGTGGAGAGCATCGGCCGGGAGGACGCGGAGCAGCTGCGCGACCTGACCCTCGCTCTATACGCCCGCGCCCACGAGATTGCGGCGTCCAAGGGCATCATCCTGGCGGACACCAAGGTGGAGTTTGGGCGCGACGCGGAGGGCACGATCGTGCTCGGCGACGAGGTCCTGACGCCCGATTCGAGTCGGTTCTGGCCCGCAGACACGTGGGAGCCGGGCCGGGCGCAGCCGAGCTTCGACAAGCAGTTTGTGCGCGACTGGCTCACGTCTTCCGAGTCGGGTTGGGACCGGGCCTCGGACGCTCCGCCGCCGGCGCTGCCCGCCGACGTGGTCGAGCGGACCAGGCAACGCTATCTGGAGGCGTACGACCGCCTCGCCAAGGTCTAGCGCGGACCCTCTGTCTCCGGGTCGTCGTGGGCACTGAGGTCGACCGGCTTGCCTCCGATGGTGGGCACGCCCCAGCCGAACTTCAACGAGGCCAGCCTGATCGCCAGCACCACGACGATGGGCACCCAGATGACGACAGTACGCGCGACGCCCGCCTCGATTAGCACGGCGTACAGCGTGGCTCCAGCGAGCGCGGCGGTCGCATAGAACTGGCCGTTGCGCAGCACGTCGGGAACGTCATTGGCGAGCATGTCCCGGATGATGCCGCCGCCCACGCCCGTGATGACGCCCATCACCGCGGCCGTCACGGTACCCGCCCCCGCGTCGATCGCCACGCCGGCGCCCACCGCAACAAACACCGCCAAGCCGAGTGCATCGGAAACCTGCACGATCCGGTATCGGCCCAGCCGGTCGGGCGGGTGCCACCGCGCCAGCAGTGCCACCGCGAGTCCCGTCGCCGCTCCGACGAGCAAGAAGCTGGGGCTCTCCATCCAGAACACG
>JBKBNW010000106.1:0-6940 GCA_046295115.1 Demequina sp. | reverse complement strand
GACGACTCGGTCGTCCCATTAACCGCCACCAGCTGCACCAGCGGGCATTCCTGCCCCTCGGGAAGGGCAACCGAACTCGTCGACGTCGACGAGCTGCGCGAGCTCGAGGTCGTCTGCGCGCCGACCGACACTGCCTGGCTCGCCACCATGACCGTCGACAGAGTGACAACGGCCCCCAACTTGGACGCTTTTCCTACCCTCATTACCGCTCCTTCTCCGGGGCATCAGCGATCGACACCAGCCGGGTCTCGCCGCCCTCACGGGCGGTGGTCACTCGCTGGTAGAAGACGGTTTCTGAGCCATCTGGGGCCATCTGGGTCAGCTCGACATCGGCCGACCCGCCCTTGGCTGAGGTGATACGCAGGCAGTGAGTGGTGCCCTGCTCCACGGAGTCGATGCCCTTCTGAAGAGCATCGAGATTCTGGATCTCGGATTCCTTAGCCAACAGCGGCTTGACCAAGTCGGCGTCCCGCTCGACGTAGTAGGCATGCTGGAAAGCCAGAATCACTCCGGCTGCGGACTTCACATCGCCCTCGCCGTCTCCGGTCACCACCGACCCTTCCTCGGACGCCGCGCACTTCTTCTGTGCGTCCGAGACAGCCTGGTCATCCGCTCCCGACGCCGCTCTCGCAGGGACGGCCAGCTGAGCAGTCTCCGACTCGTCGGACTCAGAGACCACCGACGCCACTCCCCACGAAGCGGCAGCGATCATCGCCACCGTGGCCAGCACAACACCACCGAACAGCACCTTTGTTCGCCGTCCTTGGTTCTCGCTAACCGTCGCCGGTGCGCCCTGATCTGCAACGGGCTCCGGTTCCGGGGCGTCGTCGAACCACTCGCTCTCCGGGGGCACCGCCTCTAAACGCCGGTCCACAGGGTCAGCATCGTTTGACGAGCTTTCGCCGGAGAACCAGTGATCGCCGCCGTCGTTACTCACGATCAGTCCCCTTCGCTGTAGGTGCCGTCGGTTAGTTGAAGTGGACCGGAGGGACGCCCGGGATGTTCAAGTTGTTGATCGACCCGGCAACCTGGTCCTTGGCCTGGTTGATCGAGTCGTTGATTCCGTTTTGCACGCCGAGCGCGGCGTGCTGGTTCGCGCCGACCGCGGCGCCACCGGCACCGAGCGAAGCTGCCCCTCCGGCGGCGCTGCCGGTGCCCGCCAGACCTGCGATGGCGGTCCCTGCGGTGACAACCGGGCCGGCTGCGGTGGCCGCGCCGATGACGGGCGCGGCAATCGGACCCAGGGCCGCCAGCGCGGCGATGATCGCGCCGGAGATAGCAGAAGCTGCTGTGAGCATTTTCAATTCCTCTTTCTGTACGGATGCGAACTGACGACCGGGAGGCCGTCAGCCGAAGTGGAGCTGCTTGGGAGCGATCGGGTCCTGCGGCACAACCGGAGCTCGCCCTCCCAGGTCGATCGTGATCCCCTGCGGTGCAGGTGCAGGTGCAGGTGCAGGTGCAGGAGCGGGCGCAGGTGCGGGCGCAGGTGCCTGCCGAATAGGAGCCGGCGCCTGCTGCACCGGGTAGGACGGCGCCTGCTGCACCGGGTAGGACGGCGCCTGCTGGACGGGCGCAGGCTGCGGGGATTGCACCCGCCGCGCAGGAGCTTGTGGTGCCTGATCAGTGTTGACCTCGGCGCCCAGCTCTCGGACCTCGTCTCGCTTATCGCCCTGCTTCACATCTCGGGTGGGCTTCGCAGCCTCTGCCAACCCGGGCTGCTTTGCCTGGGCAGGACGCTGCGAGGCGGTCGCCTTCGCGGCCTGCGGCGATGCGTTTGTCTCTTGAGCCACGTCCACGCCGGCCTGAGTGGTCGAGGGACGAACCGCCGGTGCCGACGCCTCCTCGATGCCAGACTGCGTCGCGGCTGCCGCCGCGTAGACGCCCGCAAAGGCGATCAGCGCCGTACAGGCGCCGATGGCTGCTCCGCGAACGGCTGAACGAAGGTCTCCCTGGGTATGACTCATCGCATCCTCGGATCACTGAAAGCGGCGCTCGGCAGGGGCCAGCGCCCCGTGACCAAGGGGACGGCGACAGTCGGCAGAGCACACGCGGGTGGTGGGAATTGCGCTTCATCGCGCCGGGACTGAATCAACCGGTGCGGAGCCGTACCGACGGTACGGGCGCAGATTGCACCGTATGTGAACTTTCGGCAGTTCCTCAAGGCGTTCCCCCTCAAATCCGGTGAGCCTCTACTTAGTTGATGAACCAGCTTGTCTAGCGGGCCTCTAGCGTTATGTTATAGCGTTAAGTTATACCGGCGCAAGGGCTGAGGGGGCTGAGATGGACTGCGATGATGATGCGAGTTGCACGCCAGATGCAGGAGGTTGCGTGGCTCGCAAGCCCGGCTATGTCAGCCCTTCCGTGGCTCGCGGAGCGATGCTTCGACATGGCCTCACGGGGCTCCAGGTCGCCGCTCGGGTGGGCGTCAACCCCTCGACCGTGCGCAACTGGCTCGCCGGCCGCACGGCCCCGACGCCGGCGAAACTCGCCGCGCTCGCCCAGGTTCTCGAACTCAATGTCCGGGACCTCACGGGCGTTCTCCCCGGCCGCGAGACCCTCTCGGACATGCGCGTGCATGCGGCGCTCAATCAGTCTGAGACCGCCGAGAGGGTCGGGCTCAGTCAAAGCGCGTTTTCCACCATCGAGCAGGGAGCCGCGCCGCTGTCCGAGGGGCTGTGCGCCAGCCTGGCTGACATTTATGGCGAGCCGCAGGGGGCCGTGCGTGACGCATGGCAACGCGCCAACGACACGCTCAAGGGTTTCCCCCAATAGCGTGCATCTGTATCGTTAACTATTACCGGCCCGACACGCCGCCCCACCTTGGAAATGACACACCTGGAATTACACCCGTGATAGCAATATCCCCATGGCACCTCCTCGGACCACCGAAGGCCGCACTCAACTCAATGCGCTCATCGACGAGAAGCTGTTCGCCGACGTGCAGCGCCTCTGGCATGAATCCGGCAACCCAAAACGCTGGCAGGTTGTCGAAGAAATCGTCCGGCTGGGCGTCAGAGCGTACGAGGCCGTGCCCAAAGACCACCGGGACGGGCAGCAGGAGCTGCTCCAAGCCGGTTGAGAACCGACCACGAGTGAACAGGAGGACGCCTCTCACCATGCACTGACGCGGGTATCGACTGACCACCGATTGCCTGCGTAACAACTGCACAGCGGAGCGTTCACAGACAAAAAAGAACGCCACCCGACGGGAATCGGGTGACGTCTTTGAAGTTTGAGATCAGGACAGGCGACCAAACCTGATTCTGATCTGCGCTCCCTCCCAATGGAAGGAACTGTCGTGCGAGACAGCTCCGAGGGTAGCGCACACCCAAATGCGGTGTCCAGCATGTCGATGCTGGGCGAGTCGCAGGGTGCGCGATCAGACCTCGATAACACGCAAGAACCCGACCTCGGTGAAGTGATCCGCAAGCGGATCGAGGACGCCGAGAAAGAAAACACGCTGCGCGGCCAGCGCGGCCACTCCTGGGCACTCGACGGCCGACAGCCGGCCCTTGTATGGCAATCCCGCAACAAGTGGCTTGCCGGCACCGCGGCCGAGCTGGCGTGCATTCGTGGCCGGCAGCTGTGCCGCAAGTGGCGCGTTTCCCCACGCACCGCCCTGCTCGTAGCCCGGGCCTGTGCTCGCCTTGCCGACGCGGATACCGGTCGTCGTGTCACCGCATCCAACGCGACCATCGGTCGCATCGCGGCCGAGCTGGCCGACCGTTCCCGGCCGTTCTGCCACGATGTTGTCTCCAACGCCCGCGCCGTGCTTGCGGAGCTGGAGCTAGCTGTCGAGGTCGCGAGGGGCCGGTATCTCACCGTCGAGGAGCGGTTCCAGGCCGCCGTTCACCATGACGGCGTGCAGATTCGAGCTGCATCCACGTGGGCGCTGACGACTCCGCGCAGGTGGTACATGATTTCGTATCTACCCCGTAGGGGTCCTACGGGGAGTAAAACTCCCCGTAGGGAATGTTCCCCTACACACGCGCGCAAGCGCGCGACGGCGCCCTCCGGGCGCTCACAACGAATCAAGGGCCGAGATCGACCCAAGAAGGCCCACGTCGTCACCGCGCAGCTCGTCGCCGCAGCGAAAAGCCTGGACAACGGTCGGCATCTGGGTTCCCTGGTTGACGTGGTGGCCGAGCTGGTCGACTGCGACCGCTGGACGGGCCGCGATCTAGTGGCGGTCCTCAACCAGGATGCGCGGGAGAACCCCCGCGACTGGCCCTCCACCATCCAGAATCCAGCCGGTTTCCTGCGGCATCGCCTCTCTCGGCTCCGGGGCGTCCTCGCCGGCCCTTCGCCTAGCGAGGTGGCCGAGCAGCACCGGCAGCGTGCCCTCGAAGAGCAGCTCCAACGGGCTGAGGCTGCCGCCGCGGCCGAGGAACGCGCGGCTACTCCTGAGCAGGTGTCTCGCCACATGGATGCCATCCGTTCGATCCTGCGACGACGGCAGCGCAAGTCGGCGGAGAACAACCATTTCGGCCTCGCCAGGTAGCGCCGATCGGTGGCGATCGGGGGGCGCTGATCGACCGAGACTGAGCTCGAAACCATAGGCTGTGTCCGTTAATGACCACGTCGGGAGGCTTCACGTGAGACTTGATCCGAGATGGATTGTCTTCGATCTCGTAGACAGAGGCGATGGAGATCTGATGGTCCACTCCATCGGTGGAGTCCCCTGCCAACGCACTCTCCGGCGGGCCGTCAAGAGCAACCAGCTCGACCTCGACCGTGACGGTCTGAGGCTGCTCACGGACTACGCCCGCACTCGAACATGCTCGATTCCCGGCCTTCACGCCGATTACCACCTGGTCGAACACCCCGAGTGCGGTCCTACCGGAATCGCCGTCTGGCTACACCCCACCCCGCCGGTTGAGCGCTGTGTGCTCAACTCGTGGGTCATGGACCTCGCCGACCTCACCACCGTCACCGCGGGCGACGATGTCTCCCTCATGTCAGACGGCCGTGCCGCCGGCGAACAGCGGCCGATCCAAGATCTGTGGCGGTTCTTGACCCCGGCCGACGCCGCCACACTTGTCACCCGCTACAAAGCGGCGGTGCTCGACCCGGACAACACGTGGGTCGGATACGAGTGGACTCTCAACCTTCCAGACGCTCCCCCGCTCCATATGTTCAGCGGAGGCCGTCTCCGCGTAGACGGTGAACAGCGACGAATCATCGGCACCACCGTCGTTCTCGCCGAACGTACGCAGGAACCCCCGGACCTCCTCGGCCCGCTCGTGGAGTTCGCCTCCATCACTCTTGCTCTGGTCAATCGCCTGGCGCGGAGTGCCGTCACCAGCGTCGGCACAGACGCACCGCTGAGCTACGAGGCGTTGTGTGCCCTCGTGACCGAATACGACCTGTATGAGACAGGAGTCTTCCCCGTCGAGTTAGATGGCATCGAGTTTGATGCCAGGGTGGTCCCGATTGCAGACATGGAAGGCGGGGCGGCCACAGTCATGCTGCGAAGAAGAGGAACTGCATGAGCGAAGCACGGGACCGCGGCGCCAGCGGCAGTATCTACAACCCCGTCACTCTCAGGGTCTACGACGCGGGGGTGCTCGGACTGACCAATCGACTGATCTGGCGCTGTCCAACAGCGACGATGGTCGAGCACTACCGCAGCCACGCTGGCCGCAGTCACCTCGACGTAGGCCCCGGGACCGGCTACTTCCTCGAGCACATCGACTCCCCCTCGCTCACCCTGCTCGACCTCAACGGTGCCTGTCTCACCGCCGCAGCCGACCGAGTCGGCCACGGCAGATCTGTCGCCGCCCTCCAGCAATCCTTTTTCGACCCGATCGCCAGCGAGCACAAGTTCGACTCGATCGGTTTGAACTTCGTCCTGCACTGCATTCCCAGTCAGGAGAAGTGGGACCGTCTCTCCCAGCTCCGCGGCTACCTGCGGCCCGGCGGGACCATCTTCGGCTCCACCCTCATCCCGAATCCGGACAACGCGACGCTTGCAGCTCGAGCGTTGAACAGCACCTACAACAGGCTCGGCGTGTTTGGGAACGCCAACGACACCATGGACGAGCTGGAGAACGCGCTCCACGGATACACCGATGTCGACACCCGACGAGTCGGCCAGGTAGTGCTGTTCTCTGCACGACGACCCCAGGAGGACCACCCATGACCGACGCACGCGTAGCCCTGGTCACCGGCGCCAACCGAGGAATCGGCGCGGCTATCGCCGCCCGACTCGTCAGCGACGGCTTCACCGTCGTCGGCACGCATCGAGGCAGCGGCGTCGGCGAAGGAATCCACGGCGTCGAGTGTGACGTGACCGATTCCGAGTCCGTCGATGCTGCGTTCACCTACGCAGAGCAGACCTTCGGCCCGGTCTCCGTTGTCGTGGCCAACGCCGGCATTACCAAAGACACGTTGGTGATGCGGATGAAGGAAGAGCAGTTCCTCGACGTGGTCAACACAAACTTGGCCGGCGCGTTCCGCATAGCCAAGCGAGCGACCCGTAACATGCTCAAACAAAAGTACGGGCGACTCATCTTCATTGGATCCGCGTCCGGAATGTCAGGTGTTCCCGGGCAGGTCAACTACACCGCTTCCAAGGCCGGCGTGATCGGGATGTGTCGTTCGTTCGCCCGTGAGCTTGGCGTCAAGGGTGTTACCGCCAACGTCGTTGCCCCCGGCTTCACCGAGACCGATATGTCCGATGCCATGGACGACAAGGCGAAGGAGATCGGCACGTCGATGATCCCGCTGGCCCGATTCGCCCAGCCCGAGGAGATCGCCGCGGCGGTCGCGTTCCTGGCCTCTGAAGAATCCAGCTACATCACGGGAAACGTGCTCAACGTCGACGGCGGTGTGGGAATGGGGCACTAGCGCCTATCCTGGACCGAGCATGGGCCGCTAGTGCCGCTAGGTGCCCTAACCGGCCCAGGACGGTAACCAGGAGTGTAGACCCAGAGTAGGC
>JBKBNW010000105.1:0-6973 GCA_046295115.1 Demequina sp. | reverse complement strand
ACAAGACCAGTGCCAGGCCCGTCCAGAGTGATTGCCACAGCTCGGGTCCCGGGAGCAGCGCCGTGATGGCGATCGTCGCGAACAGCGTTCCCTGCGCCGCGACCATGCCCCAGCGTCCGTCCTTCAGTGCGCTCATGCGCCCACGCTACGTCACGGCGCGCCGCCCGCCACGCGGTAGACGCCCGGTGCCGGGCGGCGCCGCATTAGTCTCGTGGCATGCGAAGCCCCGTGCAGGAGTACCTGGAAAAGCTCGTCGAGGAATGCGACGGCACCGACGGCGAGATCGCCTCGTACATCCCCGAGCTGGCCGATGCCGACCCCAACAGCTTCGCGCTTGCCCTCGCGACGGTGGACGGCCATGTGTACACCGTCGGCGACGCGGACCTGCGTTACAGCATCCAGTCCATCTCCAAGCCGTTCACCTATGCGCTCGCGCTGGCCGATCGGGGATTCGAGGAGGTGGACCGCAAGCTGGATGTCGAACCGTCTGGCGACGCGTTCAACGAGATCAGCCTGAACTCCAGTTCCGGCCGCCCCCGCAACCCGATGATCAACGCGGGCGCCATCACCGCGGCGTCGCTCGTCGACGGTGACAGCGCCAAGCACCGGTTCACACGAGTGCTGGAGTGGTACGGGTCGTTCGCGGGTCGCGAGCTCGAGGTCGACGAGGACGTCTACTCGTCCGAACTCACCACCGCGCACCGCAACCGCGCGATCGCGCACATGCTTCGCGAGTTCGAGATCCTCACGGGAGACCCGGAGGACACGCTCGACCAGTACGTGCGGCAGTGCGCGATCACCGTCGACACCCGCGACCTGGCGCTGATGGCGGCCACGCTCGCCAACGGCGGCATCCAGCCGGTGAGCGGCGACCGGGTGCTGGGGACCACCAAGGTCGAGCGCGTGCTCAGCGTGATGGCGACGTGCGGCATGTACGACTCCGCCGGCGACTGGATCTCCGCCGTCGGCATGCCCGCCAAGAGCGGCGTCAGCGGGGGAATAATCGCGGTGCTGCCTGGGCAGGTGGGGCTCGCGGTGTTCTCGCCGCGGCTCGACTCGCACGGCAACAGCGCGCGCGGCGTGCAGGTGTGCGAGCGGATCTCCAGCGAGATGGAGATGCACCTCATGCATGTGGGCCGGACGTCCAACACCGCCGTGCGCAACCACTACCCCCTCACCCAGGTGGCGTCGCGCAGGCGCCGTCCCGAGTCCGACCAGAAGGTGCTCGACGAGCACGCCGAACGCTCCACGATCTACCAACTCCATGGGGACCTGTTCTTCGCCGGCGCCGAGCACGTGATCCGGACCGTCGTCCACGATGACCCCGAGCTCGCCATCGTCGACGTGCGCCGGGTGGACGACGTGGCCGAGGTGGCACGGGTGGCGCTGCGGGGGCTGCGCGACATGCTGCGCGAGGCGGGCGGCGAGGCCGTGATCGTCGACCCGGACGGAGTGCTTCAGAGTCCCGACGAGGACGACGAAGATGAGAGCCCGGTGTTCGACGACCTCGACTCGGCGGTGGGCTGGTGCGAGGACGAGCTACTGCGCCGTCACGGGGCCGGGCCGGCCGATGAGGCCGCCCTGGTCGACGAGCACCCCCTGTTGCGCGATCTGACGGACGAGGCCCGCGCCGTGGTCGACGCCGAGATGGAGCGCATGACCTTCTCTGCGGACCAGGTGGCGCTGGAGGCCGACGGCAAGTTCGCGGGAGTCCACGTGATTGTCAGCGGCACGGCTGTCGCGACGGTCGAGGGCGCAGATGGCGAGCAAGTGCCGTTGGTGACGATGAACCCCGGCACCTCTTTTGGCGAACTGGCGCTCGGCACCGGCGACGTACAGGAGACCACCATCCGTGCGGTCACCGACCTCGCCGTACTGCGGCTTTCGGCAGAGTCGATGGAGAGAATCACGCAGGAGCACCCCGAGGTCGCGCTCGAGATGTGGAGGGCGATGGCGCGCGACGGGTATCGCGAAGCGGACCGTGCGCTGCGCTCCGACGTCTCACTTGGGTAAAGGCCTTGACGAAAGTTTTGCGCCATTCAAGGTGCGAAACCGGGCATTTCGGGCGTCAATAGTGATGACGGGTCACGGTGGCCCGTGCTGTCATGACCCCTAGGAGGCATCCATGATGGATCTTCGCAAGGCAGTTGTTCCCGTCGTCATCCTGTTCGGCGCTTCCCTACTCGCCGGGTGCGGCGACACGGCCGGCGACGCCGACATGGACACCACGACGGACCCGATCATGGAAGACACGATGGCCCCGACGCCCTGACGGATCCATGTGTCTTCTCACCCGGGCGGTCGACTGAGCGGGTCGGCCGCCCATTTTTGCGCCCGGCCCGCGCTCACCCTGCGCGCGCGGCGTTGCGGAGGCAGACTGGAGGCATGGCGGAGATCCTGTTGCTGCACCACGCTCACGGGCTCACCGAGGGGCTGTGCTCGCTGGCGGACCGCCTGCGGGCCGCGGGACACACGGTCCATGCGCCCGACACCTTCTCCGGCAAGACATTCGCCAGTGTGGACGACGGGATCGCCTACGCCGAGCGGATCGGCCACGACGCGGTGCTTGAGGTGGCCATCCGGACGGCCCGCGCCCACCCCGCCGCCGATGTCGTCCTGGGCTTCTCCATGGGGGCCAGCCCGGCCCAGCACCTGGCCCAACACATGCGGCGCATGCGCGGCTGCGTGCTGATGGGCAGCGCGAGCACGGCCGAGATGCACGGATCCTCGTGGCGCCCCCAAGTGGCGCTGCAGATCCACGTCGCCGACCCGGACGACTGGTGCACCGCGGAGGAGGTCGGAGCTCTCGAGCGAGAGGTCCCCGCCGCCGAGGTATTTCGCTACCCCGGCCTGCGCCACATGTTCGTGGATCCTTCGACGCCGGACTATGACGCGGACGCCGCGGATTCGTTTGAGGAGCGACTGCACGATTGGCTCATGCGGCTCGAGGACGGCCGAGCGGGCACTCCCCTGACGGCCGTCTGACCGCCCCTGGTCTGGCCACCGCAGCCCTGCCGCCCCTGGCCTGGCCCCACCCGAGGCCACTGCTGGCGGCCCGGCTGCGCGGCCCGGCTGCCGCTACGCGGGCTCGGTGACGTCCGCGACGGTCGCGTCGAGCGCCTCGACCAACTGCGCCGGGTGCACCGACGCCGCGACCCCATGCGCTCCCCCGCCGATGGATACCGGCCCCTCGCGGGAGACGATCAGGGCGTCGGCGATCACGGGCCACGGAGTCCCGGCCGGGGACGGCAGCGACCCGAACGGCGTGATGGTGCCGCGCTCGTACCCCGTCGCGTCACGCGCGGCGTCCTTGTCCGGCATCGACAGCCGTGACACACCCAGTTGCTCGCGCAGCTTGGGCCACGAGATCTGCCTATCCCCCGGCACCAGCACAAACAGAAAGTCGTCGTCCCCGCGGCGCACCACCAGGGTCTTGAGGATTTGGCGCGGCTCGAGACCGCGTGCCCGCGCGGCCTCCTCGAGCGAGCGGACCGGTCCGTGCGCGGTGACCTCGTACTCGATGCCCGTGGCGGCCAGCGCCCTGGTGGCGGGCGTGTCCGGGGACTCGGGGGCCGTCACAGGTACGCGCCGTCCGCGTCGTCCGCGCCACCCGGGCGCGAGAACCGGTCGCGCGCGACGGCCCTCAGCGTCGAGACCATCCACTCGCAGATCAGCTCGTCGAAATGGCCCTGCACGCCGCTGAACGCCACGATGAGCCCGTCGCGAATGATCGCGCCGGGGTATTTGATGTCGCCTTGCGCGTACAGGTGCGGAAAGTCCTGGCGCACGCGCGAACTGTCCATCCCCGTGCGAATCGTGACGGCGACCTTGCCCTCGACGTTGCGCAGGAACTCTGGGTCGGGCTCGCCCGCGTGAGCAACGTACAGCGGCGCGGCGGGGTCGGGGTTCCCGGGGTCGAGCACCATCAGCGTGCCGCGGAATCCGTTCGTCACGCCAATCTGGTGTGCGCTCCTGACCGCGGGCTCGATGATCGACCACGCCAGCGCGCAGGACTCTTCGGTGATGCCTGGGAACATGGTGGCCTCCACGGGTTCTCGCCGCCGGCCGATGCGCCGGCTGCCTCGCACTTCACGCTAGCCGATGCTCGGGACGGCAGCGGCAACCGCACCGTGGCCGCGTGCGGGCTATGGTCTGCCTCGCCCACCAGGCACGGCACAATATGTTGAGGTCAGCAACCTTCCGACCGACGACGATGGAGCACGGCCGATGACAGACGACGCGACCCCGGACCGGCACGAGCCTGCGCCGGAGCACCCGCACGGCTACGCGGTGCCGACTCCCGGAACCAGCGCATCGGCCGTCGTTCCGGACTGCACCCCCACAGCCGGTTCCTGGACGCCGCCGGCCTCCCCGCGCAGGTCGATGGCCGCGCTGATCGCACTCGCGGCCTCGGCGTTCCTGATCGTTACGAACGAGATCGCGCCGCTGGGCCTGATCCGTCTGATGGCGGCGGACCTGGACCGCACCGAGTCGCAGCTCGGGCTGGTCACCACGGTGTTCGCCGTCGTCGCGATGATCTCGACCGTGCCGCTCGCGATGCTCACCACCCGCCTGCCCCGGCGGCCGCTGATCGTCGCCACCCTGACGTTCTGGTCCGCCGGCGCGCTGGTGATGGCGACCGCGGACTCCTTCTCGCAGGTACTGGGAGGGCGCGTCATCACGGCGATGGGCCACGCGCTGTTCTGGGCGGTGGTAACGCCGGCGGCGGCCGGCATGTTCGCACCCCAGGTGAGGGGGCGCTCGGTGACCCGGCTCATGCTGGGGGCGTCCGGCGCAGGCGTGATCGGGCTGCCCGTGTCGACCTGGCTCGCCCAGCAGACCGACTGGCGGGTGCCGTTCTGGATCATCGGCATCGGCGGCCTGGTGCTCGCGGCCACCGTCGCGGTGCTGATGCCGAGCTTCCGCACGGCGGAGGGCTCCGTCGCGCGAGGGGATGTTCCCTCGCTGCGACGGTTCATCCGGGTGCTCGTGGTGGTGGTGCTGACGACGACGTCGATGGCCACCACCTGGACGTTCATCACGCCGTTCTTCGTGGAGGTCTCCGGGTTCGCCGAGTCGACAGTGCCGGTGTTGCTCGCCATCGCGGGCGCCACGGGGGTGGTGTCGATGTGGCTCACGGGCAAGTTCCTGGACCGCTGGCCGGTGAGGGCCGTCGCGCTCGGCGAGGTGGGGCTGGTCGTGATGTGGCTGGGACTCGCGACGCTCGGCCACCACAAGCCCGTCGCAATCCTGATGTTGCTGCTGCAGGGCCTGGCGTGGTCGCTGCTGGTGGCTGCGATGCTCAACTGGGCGCTGCGCCACACGCCGTGGTCGAGCGACATCGGGGTGGGCGCTCAGGCGAGTACGTTCAACGCGGGCAACGCCGTGGGATCGGTGCTCGGTGCCGCAATGCTCGCCTGGTGGGGGGCGCAGTGGCTGCCGTGGGCATCGGCCGTCATGGCCGCCATCGCCGTCGTGGTCATCGCGGCCGCGGCGCCGGACGCCACGCGGGCACTGGCCCGCAGAACGGTGCGGTCCCGGGACTAGTCGCCGAGCACGAATGACGGCGTGGTGGCCGTGCTGAACAGCACGCCATCGCCCACAGGAAGCTGCGGGACCACCGGGTCGATCGCGAGGTACGGGGCGATCGTAGAGGTGTACCAGGCGAGCACCGCGTCGGTCGTCGCCGGGATCCACGCTTGAGCGACGGCCAAGTATGCGACGAGCAGCATGCCCCCGACTGCGATTGCGCGCAGCGCGACGTAGCCGAGCGTGAGGCCCAGGTAGGTACGGCGTTCGACCTCCGCGCGGCGGTCGGCGGCCGCGCGCGGGTCCCTCGTCGCGGGGGCGGCAGCCGGGCGGGCGGACTCGATGGCGGGGGCGGCGACGCGGACCGGATGGCGGCCTTCGGTCACCGGCTCCAGGGTCATCACAGGGGGGTGTGTGACTGTCACGTTTTCCTCAAGAGTCGGTATGGGTTTGTGCCATCAAGGCCAACTCTTCCACCCCGGCCACTATTCCGCTCGCGGTGCGACACCGCTGCAACGCAACTGTGATCTACCCACCTCAAAGGTTGGTCAGTGACACGACTCTCAGAGCGTTGTGGGGCGAAACTTGGTCACTGATAACGTCTCGATGAGACCCGCGGCACCGGTTCGCGCGGGATGATGGGAGGGCACCATCCGCGCCCCATCCCCACACGAGGAGAACCACACGTGAAGTACCGTCGGCTGGGCGGCTCAGGAGCCGCAGTGTCCACCTATTCGCTCGGCACCATGACCTTTGGTTCGGAGACCTCCGAGGCGGACAGTCACGCCCAGCTCGACCTGTACGCCGAGCGCGGCGGGACCGTGATCGAGACAGCGGACGTCTACAGCGCGGGTGCCTCGGAGGAGATCGTCGGCCGCTGGCTGGTTAGCCGTGACCGAGACACCACGGACGCCATGTTCCTCGCGAGCAAGGGCCGCTTCCCGGTGGGCGTGCCCGCACGAGAGGCCGGGCTCTCTCGCCGTCACCTGCGGCGCGCACTCGACGCCTCGCTCGCGCGCATGGGCGTCGATCATCTCGACCTCTACCAGGTGCATTCCTGGGACCCCGAGACTCCGCTCGAGGAGACTCTCGGGTTCCTCGAGCACGCGGTCGACTCCGGCAAGGTCTCCTACGTGGGCCTGTCGAACTTCCTTGGATGGCAGATCGCGCAAGCCGCGACGCTCGCCCGTGGGCGCTTTCCGCTCGTGTCCATGCAGCCCCAGTACAACCTGCTGGCGCGTGAGGTCGAGTGGGAGATCGTCCCCGCATCGCAGGCGCACGGCCTGGGCCTGCTCCCCTGGTCGCCGCTGGGCGGCGGATGGCTGGCCGGCAAGTACAAGAAGGACGTGGCGCCCACCGGCGCGACGCGTCTGGGTGAGGACCCCAACCGCGGCGTCGAGGCCTACGGCAAGCGCTCCAAGGACGCACGCACATGGCGCGTGCT
>JBKBNW010000104.1:0-6989 GCA_046295115.1 Demequina sp. | reverse complement strand
GTGGGGATCACACCGGCGAACGTGGCGGTCCTCAAGAACGGCCGGGCAAAGGCCATTCGATTCACCACCTTGGAACGCATCTGTGAGGTATTGGAGTGCCAGCCGGGCGACCTGTTGCGCTGGGAGGAGGCCGATGCTCGCGACTGAGCCCGCGCATCGGCCGGAATGGGCTGGGGTCAAGGGCCGTTTGCCTCACCATGATCCCTTCAGTGAAACTCAACGACGGCACCACCATCCCCCAACTCGGATTCGGCACGTACCTGGTACCGCCCGAGGAGACCGCCGCCACCGTCGGCACGGCGCTGGAGGTGGGCTACCGCCACATCGACACCGCGCAGGGCTACAGCAATGAGGCCGAGGTGGGCGAGGCGATCGCGAACTCCGGGCTCGCCCGCGACGAGGTCTACATCACCAGCAAGCTCACAAACAGCAAGCACGCGCCTGACGATGTCTACCGCTCGTTCGAGGAGACCCTCGAGAAGCTGCGCGTCGACAAGCTCGACCTGTTCCTGATCCACTGGCCGCTGCCCACTCGCTACGACGGCGACTTTGTGTCGACGTGGAGGGCGATGGTGGACCTGGTCGAGCAGGGGAGCCTCGCATCGGCCGGAGTGTCGAACTTCCAGCCCGATCACCTGCACCGGATCGTCGACGAGACCGGTCTCGCTCCCGTGGTGAACCAGATCGAGGCGCACCCGTACTTTCCCAACGACCACGCTCGTCGGGTGTCGCACGATCTCGCCGTCGCGGTGGAGGCGTGGGGGCCGCTTGGGCAGGGTGCGGTGCTCGGCGACGAGGTCATCGCAGCGCTAGCCAGCCAAGTTGACCGGGCCCCTTCCCAGGTGATTCTGCGCTGGCACATCCAGCGTGGGGACATCATCTTCCCCAAGTCGATGCACCGTGAGCGCATGGTCGAGAACTTTGAGATCTTCGACTTTGAGCTGACGGATGTGCAGATGGCGCAGATCGACCAGCTGGACCAGGGTCCTGAGGGTCGCGTGGGCCCGGACCCGGACACGTTCGACATGGTGTGAGCCGGGGCGCGCGCGACGGCGCGCGCCGAAAGCCCGCGCTGCGCGGGCTGAGCCCAGTAGGTTGGGCAAGTGTTCGATGACCAGACCATGCGCGGCGCGTTGGGTGCCGTCACGTTCACGGTCCTCGTGCTGTTCTACTTGGGCGTTTACCGTCCTACCCGGTCGAGCTTCTCCGGCTGGTGGTGCATGTCATTGCTGCTGGCCGGAGCAGCGACCGCACTCCTGATCTTCGATGACAGTGCCGCGCGGGTGGTGACGTATCCCGTCTCTGCCGCGCTGGCGGCGGCCGGCGCGACCTGCGTGTGGTTCGCGGCGCGGTCGCTGCGGCGGCGAACATTACCGCGCTGGCTGCTCTACGCCGGCCCCGCGACGATCATGGTGCCAGTGTCCATGGTGGCCCCGGACGAGAGCGGCGCCGTGACCACCGGTCCGGTCGCCGTCTACATGGCAGCCATGTTCTTCGCCGGTGCAGTGGAGGCCTGGCTGGCTTGGAGCGCGCGCCGGGCGAGCGCCGAATCCGAGCCGAACGGTGAGGCGCTGGTGGCGCTCCTGGTGATCGCGGTCGCTGCGACCGGGCTCAGCATGTTCTACGCTGTGCGGCTCGTGATGCTCGTGGTCGTTGGCCGGGAGAGCGAGGTTTTTGAGCTCGCGGCCGGCTCCGGCACGGAGGACGTCGCTCTGCTGGTGTGCATGGTGGCCGTGACCTTCTCCGTCTCTGCGGTCGGATGGGATCAGCAGACGCAGCACCTGCGTCGCCGGGCGATGAGGGACGACCTCACGGGACTGCTGGGGCGGTCGGAGTTCCGGGTCCAGGTGGAGCAATCACTCGAGGGCGCGCGCTCCGGTGGAGCAAGCGCTCTCTTGGTGGTCGCGGACCTCGACCATTTCAAGGACATCAATGACACGCACGGTCACGCCGCAGGCGACGGGGCGCTGATGGTGTTCGCCGCGGTGTTGACGAGCCATCTTCGGCCAGGTGAATGCGCGGGAAGGCTCGGCGGCGAGGAGTTCGGCCTGGTGATCCATGAATCCGATGACGCCGATGTGCTCGCCAGGCTCCGTGCCATCAGCGATGACTTCGCGACACGGTCCGGCAACTTCGACTTCTCTCTCCCCACCGTCAGCTACGGCATCGCTGGCGCAGGCGACGCCGCCACCGTCGCCGAGGTCTTCGAGTGCGCGGACCTGGCGATGTACCGCGCCAAGGCCGACGGTCGCGACCGGGCCGTTCGATACTCCCGTGAACTCGGGTGGCAGCCAGGGCGCGCCCCACGCCGCGGCGATGCCAGCCGGGCCCGTGACTAAGGTGTCGAACGTGAGCAGCGACGGCTTCGACGACGACTATCGGCGCGCTTCCGAGTGGATCCGGCAGCTGGGGAGCGGCAATGCGGCCGATGCGCGTCCGGGCATCGACACGGCTAGCTTGGTGGCGCGCTTTCCTGAGTTGGCAAGCGTGAGCGTCGATGACCTCGAGCTGACGGGGCCGCAGGCGCCGGTCCCGGCCCGCCGCTACCTGGCCCCGCACCCCCGCGCGGGCCTCGTGTGGGTTCACGGTGGCGGCTTTGTGGCAGGGGACCTCGACATGCCGGAGTCGCATTGGGTGTCGCTGGCGCTCGCAGCCGCGGGGATCTCGGTGGTCGCCCTCGACTACCGCAAGGCGCTGAACGGAGTGCGCTACCCGACACCCTTGGACGACGTGTTGGCCGGGTGGCGCGAGGTGCGACGCCGCACCGGGGAGCTTGGCCTGCCGGACGCACCGCTGTTCTTCGGCGGCGCGAGCGCGGGGGCGAGCCTCGCTGCCGGCGCGACGGTGCGGCTGCGCGCCAGCGGCCAGTCGAGCGACCTGCCCGCGGGCCTGGTGCTGATTTATCCGCTCCTTCACCCCACGCCGCCCGCACCCGACAAGGCGCTGGCGGGCGCGCTGGCAGCCCTTCCCCCCGAGTCGCGCATACCTCCGGGCTTTGCGAGAAGGCTCAACGAGAACCTCTTCGGCCCGACGCCCAACGCGACCGACCCCGCCGCCTACCCGGCGCTCGCTGCGCTCGAGGGATTCCCGCCCCTACTCGTCGTGAATGCGGACAGCGACGATCTGCGGCCATCTGGCGAGGACTTTGCCGTGCTGGCGCAGCGTGCCGGCGTTCCCGCCGAGGTGGCCTGCGAGACCGGCACGGTGCACGGCTACCTCGACCACCCAGGAAGCCCTGGGGCGGTGCGCACTCTCGCGCGCATCGGGCGTTGGGTACTGGGCGGCGACGCGCAGGCTTAGCCCGCAAGCGCCCCGGCGAAGACCTGCCAGGCGAGTGCCGTCTTGGCCACAAGGCTGAGCACGATGTACGTGCGCTCGCCGCGCAGGTAGTCAGCCCACTTGCCCTTGGCCCGGTACTGCAGCCACTGCACCAGGCCAAAGCAGTTGAAGAACACGAACAGCGAGACCACGATGCCGTAGACAAAGCCCGGGACGGCGGTGTCGGACTCGGCGCCGGGCGAGAACAGGTTGAAGAAGATCACGAGCCACGGCACGCTGCCCACGATGCTGCCAAAGATGAAGGGCAGCAGGTCGCCGTCGCCGGGTGTCGCGTAGCGCTCCTGCAGCCATCCGAACAGGATCATGCCGGCATTGATCATGAACAGGGCGGCCAGAGCCGCGTAGTCCGTGATGCCGTTCAGCTGCAGGATCAGCACGATCATGATCGAGGAAGACAGCGAATACTCGACCCAGCGGAAGATGTTGCGGTTCTGACGCAATCCGGCGGTGTAGCGCGGGAACACCTTGGGCGAGATGATCAGGAAGTGGAAGAAGGCGGAGATCGCGAGGAACGCGGCCACCGCGTAGCCGATGTTGATGTCGACCAGTGTCACGGTGTCGCTGAACTCATCAGTGCCGGGGGCCCCCGTCATGTACGACGCCTTCACGGGCAGCGTGGCGTCGTTCGCAAGTATCACGATCGCCACGAATGACGCGAGGTGAAGCAGGCCAGCAATCAGGTTGAACGGGCGGAGCTTGGCGAGTGCGGTGTCCATTGTGTCCTCTTCATTGAGCGGCGACCGGGCCGGGTGTTCGTGTACAACCTTAGTCGGCTCTGTCATGTTCCGCCCTGCGTGTCGGTGACTGCGTTCCCAACTCTCGCCTGACCGGCTTTCGAACGCTTTAGCAGGTAAAACGGAGTAGAATTGGTACGTGAGCCGCGACGGTATGCCCACCCGTAATATCCGTTCCATCGAGGATCTGCTGTTCCTCATGGACGACTTGTTCGAGCGCGATTCCGATCGCTGGTCGGCTGTTGCGGGGGCCGACTGGTGGGACGCCTTCTATGAAGACCGAGCCCGGCCGGTCCCGTTCTTCGCGGACAAGCCAGACGAGAACTTGGTCGCGATCCTGGACAGCCAGCAGGTCACGGTCGGACGGGCGCTTGACCTCGGGTGCGGACCGGGCCGCAACGCCCTCGCTCTCGCGCAACGGGGCTTCACTGTGGACGCCGTGGACCTGTCCCCGCGTGCCGTGGGCTGGGGGAGCGAGCGCGCGGCGGCGCGCGGTCTCGACGTGTCGTTCGTGTGTGGAGACGCCTTCACCCTCCCGCCTCACGTGCTCACGGGTCCGTATGACCTGGTGTACGACTCTGGCTGTCTGCACCACCTCGCTCCGCACCGGCGCATCGGCTATCTCGACCTCCTGGACCGGGTGCTCGCGCCCGGCGGGTTCTTTGGGCTTGCCTGCTTTGCGCGGGGCCAGATGGGCAGCGAGGTGCCCGACGCGCAGATGTACAGGGATGGCCGCTTCGAGGCGGGAATGTCCTTCAGTGAGGACGACCTGCGCTGGATCTTCGACGGCCTCGACGAGGTCGAGATTCGGCCCATGGTGCACCAGGACCGGTTGTCGCCGCTGTTCGGGCAGGAGTTCTTGCTCACGGCACTCTTCCGCAAGCCGGGGGCGCGGCGTCGCCGCACGGTCCAGTGATGCATGAGGGGGTCCCGGCCGGGGTGGCGGGGTAGGACTTGGATCTCGGTGCTCACGCCCGCGCCGTATACACGTCCTTAGGCCGGCACGACCCAGGTCACGTTCTCGGATCACGTTCTCGGGTCAACGGAGCACTGGGGCCGTACCCCAGCTCGGTTGCCCCGAGCCCCCTGCGTTTGCTCTTGAAGGGCAACCATAAGACGGCTCGACAGCCCAGGTGTGCTTGGCGCGCATCGGGCCGATGCGATGGTCGCCGAGCGTTGTCCCGACGGAGCGAGCGCGCCTTAGCGGCGCTTGAGAGGCGGGCTCGCAGTGCCCGCGCCCTCGACCATGCCCTCGAGCGTTGCGGCGACGGTGTCCAGTGCCGTGTGGGTGGGCTCCCAGTCGAGGACGGCACGCGCCTTGTCAGTCGACATCAGCGTGACCTGAGCGGCCATGTCGAGCCAACCTGGGCTGACCGGGATGGCCCGGGCGTTCCACCCCGCGGAGATCGCTGCGCGCACGGCGGGAGTGGGAACCCTGCGGAACCTGCCGCCGGAAAGCAATTGCGCGATCTGCGGACCGCCGAGGACGTCGTCAGCGGCGATGTTGAACGCTCCGCCGGGCCGCAACCGGACGGCGGCGAGGTAGGCCTGGGCGACATCGTCCGCGTGCACGCTTTGCACTCTGGTGTGATCGGGCCACGTGATCATCGGAAGGTGGCCCGCAAGGCTGGAGGGAGGGACCAGGCTCCCCAGGAAGTACCGCATGATCTCGGAGCCGGCGTCGCGCTGAAAGATTAGCGATGGCCGGAGGCGAGTAATGAGCACCTCGGGGTGGTCATTCTCGTGCTCGTCGAGCAGGTACTCGAGATCGGCCTTGTCCACGCTGTACTCGCTGGTGGGGATGCCCGTGATCGGCCACGTCTCGTCGCGTAAGACATCGTCGTGGCTGGGCGCGTATGCCCCGACGGACGATGCGACGACCACGTGATCGACCCTGGCGGCGCGTGCCGCCGCTAGCACCCGGGACGAACCAAGGATGTTGGTGCGCCGCAAGCGTTCCCGGTCGTGGTTGGGCTGGATCGCCCAAGCGAGGTGGATCACTGCCGCAGCGCCGTCCATCGCGGTCGCGAGGGTTCGGATCACTGCATCACCATCGGGCGCTCCGATGTCGACGCTGGTCCACCAAGCGACGTCGTACGGCGCTGGGGGAGTGCGGCGTGGCGTGCGGCGCGCGACCGCGGCGACCTCGGTCACCTCGTCGGCATGACGGAGCGCTCGCAACACCGCAGTGCCGACGTTCCCGCTCGCACCCAAAACGACTACCTTCATGTGCTCTCCGGTCCTCAGTGACGACGCCCGGCGCCTTGGCACCCGCGGGGCAGTTGCCTATGCCAACACTCGGAGGCGCCCATAGTGTTCCTCCGCGCGCCCGCTGGCCCCACCACCGGGGCCACCACGAGGGCCGATGTTGTCGTGGGGTTCTGCACGAAGGGCACCCAGCCGCGCGGCCAGGTGCCCTTCGTGGTGATGCGTGTCGCTTAGGAGCGGTGCGCCTTGTAGTACTCGATGAGCGCCTGGGTCGAGGCGTCTTGAGAAGCGAACGCAGCCTCGTCGCCCTCCACCGCGGGAGCGATCTGTACGGCGAGCTGCTTGCCGAGCTCCACGCCCCACTGGTCAAAGCTGTTGACGCCCCAGACCACTCCTTGGACGAACGTGATGTGCTCGTACAGCGCGATGAGCTGACCCAGCACGGCGGGGGTGAGCGACGGGGCGAAGATCGACGTCGTCGGCTTGTTACCTGCGAACGTGCGCGCGGCGACGAGCGGCCCCTCGGTGCCCTCCGCCTCGACCTCTTGCGCCGTCTTGCCGAAGGCCAGCGCCTTGGTCTGCGCCAGGAAGTTGGCGAGGAACAGCGCGTGGACGTCCTGGTCGCCGTCCTTGAGGTCGTAGGCGGGGTTCACCACGGCGATGAAGTCCGCGGGGATCAGTTTGGTGCCCTGGTGAATCAGCTGGTAG
>JBKBNW010000103.1:0-7044 GCA_046295115.1 Demequina sp. | reverse complement strand
GGTGCCACAGAGGTCAACTGTCCCCCTCCGGTGCCCCGCTGGGGCCCCAGGCTTGCAGTTCCGGAACCAACGTTACCGGCGCGCCGTGGCGAGCGCCAACCGCCTGCGGTAGCCGAGGACCGCGAGGGCCGCGCCGCCGGCGATCAAAGCCATTGCCACCGTGAGTAAGGGCATGGACTCGAGCCCCGTCTCGGCCAACTCGGGTACGCCGGGGCCGGCTGCCGTCGGCACACCGGTGTCGGTGCCCGTGGCCGTCGGTACGCCCGTTCCGGGCCCACCCACCGTCGGTACGCCGGTATCCGTGTCACCGGGGACCGCGACTCCGCCGCCGGTGCCGTCGCTGGGCACGGGGCCCTCGCCGGGCGCGCCCACCACCTCAAGGCTGTAGGTCACCGTCGCGTCAGGAGAGGTCCCATTGGCGGCGGTGACGGTGAAGGTGCTGATGCCCGCTTCGGTGGGCGTTCCGGAGATGACGCCGGTCGCCTCGTCAAAGCTCAGGCCTTCGGGCAGGTCGCCCGTGACGCTCAGCGTGGGCTGAGGAGTGCCCTCGGCGGTCACGGTGAACTCGTACGGAGTGCCTTCCGTCGCATCCGTCGGCTCGCCCGACGTAATGGTGGGGGCGACGGTCTCGTACACAGTTCCCGCCGGCGGGCAGCCGGTAGGTGCGGTGATGACGTTGGTATCCAGCGTGACGGCAGCATTGAGCGCTATCAGGCGCCCCTGAATGGTGGCGCCGGTGTTCGCGGTGACCGACGTGTTCGCCAGCACAGTTCCCTGGAACTCTGCGGCGGTGCCCAGCGTGGCGTCGCTCCCTACCTGCCAGAACACGTTGCAGGCATTCGCTCCGCCCGTGATGACGATCTGGCTGCCTGACAACATGGTCAGGGTCGACTCGGCTTGGAAGACCCAGACGGAGTTCGCGCTACCCGCCAGAGTCAAGTTGCCGCCCACGGGAAGCGACAGCGCGCCGCCGGCGTACACGCCGGGGGTGAGGCTGAGGCCGCTCAGGTCGCTGAGCCCGCTTTGAGTGGGCGACAGCGAGGCGGCGGCGTTGTAGGCCACCAATGCGTCGGCCTGGGCCTGCGCCGCGGCGGCGTTGGTCTGGTTGACCGTGCCGGTGACGAGGCCCGGCGCACCACCAAAGCCGGTGATCGAGGTGCCAGGAGAGAGCCCGAGGTCGCCGTTGACGACGGTCGGGCCGGTATTGGTGACTGTGCTGGCTCCGAGCACGCCATAGGTCGCGGCGGTGCCGAGGTCCACGGGGCCGTCGATGACGGTTGCGGCAGCTGCGGATCCTGCGGTGCCCAGCATGAGCGCGGCGACGAGGCCGAGGCCGGCTGCGAAGAGCGCAGATGTACGGGGAATTGTCCTGCTGGCCATGATGGCCCCTGACTGAGAGCGAGACGCACGTGCAGCCGTCGACGACGTCTGGATGATCCCGATTTTTCGAGTATCACACGCGCCCTGTGCGTGGCCATAACCCGAGTGGGGAACCCCACTCCGTGCGCGGAGGGGGCGAAAGCAGATGGTGGAGCCTAGGGGAATCGAACCCCTGACCTCCTGCTTGCAAAGCAGGCGCTCTACCAATTGAGCTAAGGCCCCGCGAACGATCCTGTCGGATCAGAACTCGTGGTGGACATCATCCCAGATGTCCCGCCTCGCGTCGCGAGCGAGCGAACCGTATGCGACGGCCGCCGCCGCGATCACTGCGGCAATCATGATCATTCTCTTCATGCATGCACCTCGGTGGGCCCAGGAGGACTTGAACCTCCGACCTCTTCGTTATCAGCGAAGCGCTCTAACCGCCTGAGCTATGGGCCCGATGCGGCACAGCCGCGGCGACCAACGATACCCCACGCGCGCGCGGCGAACCAAACCGGCATCGGCCGGTGTGCGGTGCCCGTGCGAGGAGGGAGATTAGTCGTCGGTGAGGGTGACGTAGATGCCGCCCACGACCTTGGAGATGGTGTTGTACAGGAACGCGCCAACCGTGGCCAACGCCGTCAGCAGCACCACGTTCACGACGGCGAGCAGGACCGTCGCGGACATCCACTTATTGAGGGCGAAGAACTGGAGGATGTCCACGTCCTGACCGTCGGTGAAGAGTTCCATCACCCACTCGTTCGCGAGCGTGAACACACCCAAACTGTCGAGCGCGCCCCAGATAATATAAACGGCGACGACCATCATGATGCCCAGGGCGATCGACAACAAGAAGCCAAGCTTGAGGGCGGACCACGGGTCAACGCGGGAGACCAGTACGCGGACCTTGCGGGGCCCGCCCTTGCGCTCCGAGGCCGCGATGTCGTCCGCGGAGGTGAGGTCGTCCTTGGCCTTGGCTGCGAAGTCCTTGATCTTGCCAAAGCCCGCGGCGGCACTCGCGCCGACGCCGGCCGCGGCACCGGCGAAGGGTGAGCCCTGGTCGGTGGACGTGGGGTGCGCGCCCGGCGTGGGCTGCTGACCAGTCACCCGCTGCGTGCTGCTGATCGGCGGGCCGCTCGGCGCGGATGGCGGTCGGTGAGTCGGGGAGCCGGAGCCCGGCGCGTTGACGGGCGCGAACACGCCCAGGGTCGAGCGCTGGCTCGACACGGGCTGCTGGCCACTCACTGGGTGGGTGCCGGACACGGGGTGGGTCCCAGAGACGGGGACCTCGCCCGTGATGGGGCGCAGAGACGAGCGCTGCGGGGTGCGCGGGGAGTTGTCTGACCCCTCGTCCGACCTGGGGCTGAAGGTGGGCCCGGTGCCGGGGTTCGCGCGGCTATCCGCGTTCATGTGCGTCTCCTCCTCGACCGCGCGGCCGCGCGGGCATGGTGTC
This sequence comes from Demequina sp., assembly GCA_046295115.1. Classification (GTDB taxonomy): domain Bacteria; phylum Actinomycetota; class Actinomycetes; order Actinomycetales; family Demequinaceae; genus Demequina. Next base: position 4,229 of record JBKBNW010000103.1, on the reverse strand, counting down.
CAGGGTACTGGAGGACTGGGGAACCTCGGCGGTAGGGATGGGGTCACCTGGCCGCCGGTGTGCGTAGTTCACTGTACGGGAACGCTCGGCAAGGCGCGGGAGGTTCCCCGCGCATCGGCCGTCCGGACCATGCGGTCCTCCCTGACGCCACGAAGCCGGGCCGCGCTGCACACCATCGTGTTGCAGGGCGGCCCGGCCATCGCGTCAATCAGTCAGGCGGTTCAGACGTCGGCGGGTGCCCACTTGGTGCCCGGCTCGCCGGCCTCGATGGGAGCTTCTCCCGCAAGGTTGGCGCGCAGCTGAGCACCGAGACCCGCATCCACGTTGGTCCAGTACTGGATGGCGCGCTCACGGATGTCGTCCGCCTTCACTGCGCCCACGTGCCCGGTGATCTGCTCGAGGAAGCGTGCCTTCTCCTCGACGTTGAACACCTCGCGGTACATGGTGCCGGCCTGGCCAAAGTCGTCGTCCTCGGCGTGCAGCGCCGTGGCCGTGCGCACCATCTCACCGTCGGACTCCCAGCCGCCGGAATCGGCCGCACGGGCCGGGTCGGCGTGGGCGCCGCCACGGGAGTTGGGCGCATACACCGGGGTATCGGCGGAGGCGAACGAGTAACGCATCGAGCCCTCCTTCGAGTAGGAGTGCCCGTCCTGGTTGACGTTCCGCGGAGCGTTGACCGGCAGCTGCGCGTGGTTGGTGCCCACGCGGTAGCGCTGCGCGTCGGCGTAGGAGAAGATGCGCGCGATCAGCATCTTGTCCGGCGACGGGCCGATGCCGGGAACGAAGTTCGACGGCGCGAACGCGGCCTGCTCGATCTCGCCAAAGTAGTTCTCCGGGTTGCGGTTGAGCTCCATGTAGCCCACCTCGATCAGCGGGTAGTCGCCGTGCGGCCACACCTTGGTGAGGTCGAACGGGTTGAAGCGGTACGTCTTGGCGTCCTCGTACGGCATGATCTGGACGCTCAGCTTCCAGCGCGGGAAGTCGCCGTCCTCGATGTGCGTGTAGAGGTCGCGGATGTGGTGGTCGGCGTCCGAGCCGGCCAGCTGCGCGGCCTCGTCACCCGTCAGGCTGTGCACGCCCTGCTCAGAGTGGAAGTGGTACTTGACCCAGAACCGCTCGCCCTCGGCGTTGATCCACTGGTAGGTGTGCGATCCGTAGCCATTCATCTCGCGCCACGAGCGCGGCAGGCCGCGGTCGCCCATGAGCCAGGTCACCTGGTGGGCGGACTCGGGCGACAGGGTCCAGAAGTCCCACTGCATGTCGTTGTCGCGCAGGTGCGAGCCGGGAAGGCGCTTCTGCGAGCGGATGAAGTCAGGGAACTTGATGCCGTCGCGGATAAAGAACACCGGGGTGTTGTTGCCCACGAGGTCGTAGTTGCCCTCGGAGGTGTAGAACTTGAGCGCGAAGCCGCGGGGGTCGCGCCACGTGTCGGGCGAACCCTGCTCGCCGGCGACGGTGCTGAAGCGCGCGAGCATGTCGGTGACGGTGCCGGGCTGGAACACAGCGGCACGGGTGTACTTCGCGATCTCGGGGTTGGCCACGGAGAAGGTGCCGTAGGCGCCGCCACCCTTGGCGTGGACCACGCGCTCCGGCACGCGCTCCCGGTTGAACTGGGCGAGCTTCTCGACCAAGTAGTGGTCGGTCAGCGAGATGGGGCCGTCCTGGCCCACAGTCTGCGAGTGCTCGTCCGAGGCGACGGGCGCCCCTGCGTTGGTGGTGGTGTACTTCTCAGTCACGTCTTTCTCTCCTTATTTGACGGTTGACAGGTGCAAGTCGTGAGGTGCTACCGCGAGCCCGGACTGCGCGGTGGCAGTCGATGTCGCGGTGCAGTCGGTGCAGACGCCCCAGAAGGTGACCTCCGCCTGGGTCAGGTCAAAGCCTGCGGTGTCGCTTGGCGTCAGGCAGGGCGCGTGGCCCGTGACGCAGTCGACATCCGCGATCGTGCCGCAGCGCTGGCAGACGATGTGGTGGTGGTTGTCGCCCACGCGGAGTTCGTACAGACCGGGGTGGCCGGCCGGCTCGATGCGGCGCACGAGACCCGCGCCGGCGAGGTCGCCGAGCACGTTGTACACGGCCTGGCGGGACGTCGTCGGGAGCCGGTCCTCGACCCGGGCCACCAGCACGTCCACTCCGGAATGGGGCAAGGTCTCGAGGACCTCGATCACCGCGATGCGGGTGGCCGTGACGCGCAGGCCGGCGGCGCGCAGCATGGCGGTCGCATCGACAGGCGTGGTGGGCATGTCGCCACCCTAGCGGCTTTTTTTGACACAGTCAAAACAACGGGTGGGGCCCGGCCCGATGCGCGCGCCGGGTGGAGCGAGGCGCGCCACGGCACTGGGTCACGCCGCGTGGACCGGCGCGCTCCGGAGCGGCGCGATCCGGAGCAGGGCGATCCGGAGCAGGGCGATCCGGAGCAGGGCGCCTACGCCCACTGGCCGCGGGCGACCAGCACCTCCTTGAGGATGTCGGCGCGGTCGGAGACCAGCCCGTCGACCCCCATGTCGAGCAGCTGCATCATGTGGTCACGGCGGTTGATCGTCCACACGTGGACCTGGCGTCCGGCGGCGTGCGCGGCGTCGATGTGACGCTTGGCGAGGTACGGCACCGGGCCCTTGCGCCACGGAATCTGAAGGGCGTCGACGTCGCCCAGGCTGGCGTGCGCATCGGCCCCTACCCAGGTGCCGAGCCACCACGCGACCGCCTCGCGCTGGGAGGCGGGGGTGGCGACGGGGCGCGACAGCAACTTCACCGTCGCGCGGCGCCGGTTCGCGGAGAACGACCCCAGGCATACCCGGTCGTGGGTCTTGGTGCGCTCAATCGCCTCGGCGACGGGGCGGATGCCGGACTCACCCTTGACGTCGATGTTGAAACGCACGTCGGGCCAGGCACCCAGCACATCTTCGAGGCGCGGCACTGCCTCCAGTCCGCCGATGCGCGCGGCCTTGACCGAGGCCCAGTCACGCTCGGCGACCTCTCCGGTCGCGTCAGTAGTGCGGTCGAGCGTGCCGTCGTGGAAGGCGACCGCGACGCCGTCACGGGTGCCGTGCGCGTCGGTCTCGAGGTAGCGGTACCCGAGGTCCACGGCCGCCTGGAAGGCCTTCATGGAGTTCTCGAGGCCCTCGAGAGAGAAGCCGCGGTGCGCGAGGGCGATGGGCCGCCCGCCATTGTCAAAGTACGGGTGTCGGGTGCTCACTCCAGCACTCTATCCACGAAGGCGGTCACAGCGTCGAGGTACTGCGCCCTGGGGCCGTCGGCCGAGAGCGACAGGTCGTGGATGCCTCCCTCGACCACCAGCTGCTCGACGTCGGGCCCGAGCCCCGGCGCGAAGGCCGCGATCGCGTCCGTGTCGACCACCACGTCCTGCGACTGGCGCAGCGGGTTGTCGGGCCGGTCGGGTCCACTCGAGTCGGACCGCGCCACGAGCACCGGCACCTGAATGTCGAGGCCTCGCGCAACGGCGCGGCGGGCACGCAGCGTCGCTCCCAGCCAGCCCGCCGTCGCGGGCTGTCCCCCGGGCTTCTTCCACGCCGGGTCGAACGGCCACCGGCCCTCGGCGATCAGTTGCGCGGTGTAGTGCGAGGGTGCCGGCACCACTACCTGCTCGGCGCGGAATCGGCTGAGCGTTGGCATGCCGTAGATCGCCATCTGCTTCCACCGCGGCAGCCGCAGTCCGAACAGTGGGCTGTTGAGGATCACGCCCGCGAGGTTCGGGCTCGGGGTCCGATGCGCCCATACCGCCGCGGCCAACCCACCCGTCGAATGGGCGTGCACGATAACCGGCAGTTCCCCCGCATCGGCCGTCGCGGCCTGAACCGCCGCCGTGATGTCCAGGCCCAGCTCCGCGATATCCGCGATGTGGTGAGCGCGCTCGCCCGGCCGGATCGAGCGCCACGCCCGGCGCATGTCCACGGCGTAGAACACGCACCCGGCCGCCGCGAACGCATCGGCCATATGGGGCTGGAAAAAGTGGTCGTTGTAGCCGTGAACGTGCAGCGCGATCGCTCGTGGGCGCTCGGGTTGTGCGCGGCGGCGCACCAGCGTGGCAGGGGGGATCGGCGCCTGCTCGTATCCCGCGAGCACATCGTCGCGCCAGTCCAACGTTGTGGGCACGCTCACGGGATCCATAATCCGATGGTATCGCCGGGCGCGCCCGTCACCCCTCGTTCACCCGGCAGGGGCACACTAATGCGCAGGAGCTCCCACGACGACGTGCTTCCCTCAGTCTCCGA
>JBKBNW010000102.1:0-7052 GCA_046295115.1 Demequina sp. | reverse complement strand
AACGTTTGGTGACCTCGTACCCCAGCATCGTGCCGACGGTGCGGTTGACGTTGCGAATGGGCAGCTCAAGCGCCCCCGGCTCTCCCCGCTCAAGGGCGGGCGCGGCGAGCTCGATCAGGCGCTGGTCGAGCGCGACGTCAAGACCGTGGTCCTGGATGGTCGAGCTCATGATTGCGCGGCCAGGCTCGGGGCGCGCCAACACCGGGGAGAGGTCAAGGCCCTTGGCCTTCCAGTGATCGATGGCCTTGCGGGTGTCGAGTGCCTCCACGTGACCCACCGCCTCTTCGATCGAGCGGAACCCGAGCGCCGCGAGGTGCTCGCGGACCTGCTCGGCGATGAACTCGAAGAAGGTGACCACGTATTCGGCCTTGCCCGAGAACCGGGACCGGAGCTCAGGGTTCTGCGTTGCCACGCCCACGGGGCAGGTGTCAAGGTGGCACACGCGCATCATGATGCAGCCCTCGACCACGAGCGGCGCGGTCGCGAAGCCAAACTCCTCGGCACCGAGCAGGGCCGCGACGACGACGTCACGCCCCGTCTTCATCTGGCCGTCCACTTGGACAACGATGCGGTCGCGCAGGTCGTTGAGCACCAGGGTCTGCTGAGTGTCAGCCAGCCCGATCTCCCATGGGGCTCCGGCGTGCTTCAGCGAGTTCAGCGGGCTCGCACCGGTGCCGCCGTCCTGGCCTGAGATCAGCACCACGTCCGACTTGCACTTGGCGACGCCCGCGGCGATCGTGCCCACGCCCACCTCCGACACCAGCTTGGTGTGGATGCGGGCGCTCGGGTTCGCGTTCTTGAGGTCGTGAATGAGCTGCTTGAGGTCTTCGATCGAGTAGATGTCGTGGTGGGGCGGCGGCGAGATAAGGCCGACGCCAGGCGTCGAGTGGCGGGTCTCTGCCACCCACGGGTAGACCTTGGTGCCGGGCAACTGGCCGCCCTCGCCGGGCTTTGCACCCTGCGCTAGCTTGATCTGAATGTCGTCAGCGTTGACGAGGTACTCACTCGTCACCCCGAACCGGCCCGAAGCCACCTGCTTGATGGCGCTGCGGCGCTCGGGGTCATAGAGCCGGTCCACGGCTTCGCCGCCCTCGCCCGTGTTGGACCTGCCGCCGAGCCTGTTCATCGCGATCGCGAGCGTCTCGTGAGCCTCGGATGAGATGGAGCCGTAGGACATCGCGCCGGTGTTGAAGCGCTTGACGATGTCGCTCACGGGCTCGACCTCGTCGATGGAAATCGCCGGGCGGTCGGAGGCGAACTCGAACAGGCCGCGCAGCGTCATCAGCCGCTTGGACTGATTGTCGACACGATCGGTGTACTGGCGGAACACGTCGTACTTGCGGGTGCGGGTCGAGTGCTGGAGCGCAAACACCGTGTGAGGATCGAACAGGTGCTCCTCGCCGTCGCGGCGCCACTGGTAGTCACCGCCGGTACTGAGGCGGCGGTGAGGCTGGTTCTCCCCCGACGCCGGATACGCATCGGCGTGACGCAGCGCTACCTCCTGCGCGATGACGTCGAGCCCCACCCCGTCGATTTGGCTCGGGGTACCGACGAAGTGCCGATCCACCAGGGTCCGGGCCAAGCCCACCGCCTCGAAGACCTGCGCGCCGCGGTACGACGCGATGGTCGAGATGCCCATTTTCGACATGATCTTGAGCACGCCCTTGCCGAGCGCCTTGATCAGGTTCGAGACCGCAGCCTCGGGCGCGATCGTGCCGAGGTAACCCCGCCGGGCGAGGTCCTCCACGGTCTCCATCGCGAGATATGGGTTCACCGCGGCACAGCCGTAGCCCACGAGCAGCGCCACGTGATGCACCTCGCGGACGTCACCCGCCTCCACCACGAGGGACGCGCGAGTGCGCGAGTGGTTGCGGACCAGGTGATGGTGAACCGCCGACGTCAGCAGCAGGGACGGGATGGGCGCAAAGTCCTGGTTCGAGTCGCGGTCGGACAAGACGATGAACGACACGCCGTCAGCAATCGCGGTGTCGACCTCGTCGAAGATGTCGGCCAGCCGACGCTCGAGGCCCTCGTGGCCGTCCGCCACCCGGTATAGACCACGCACCCGGCGCGCGGAGAACACGCCGTCGAGTCGGGGATCCGCATCGATGTGCAGGATCTTCGCCAGCTCGTCGTTGTCAATCACGGGGAACTCGAGCAGCACTTTGCGGGCGTGCTCGGGTGTCGCCTCGAGGAGGTTGGGCTCCGGGCCGATCGCGCCGCCGATGGCGGTGACGATCTCTTCACGAATCGAGTCCAGCGGCGGGTTGGTCACCTGCGCGAACATCTGAGTGAAGTAGTCAAACAGCAGTCGCGGACGGTTGGACAGCACGGCGATGGGAGTGTCCGACCCCATGGCTCCGATGGGCTCCATGCCGTCGCACGCCATGGGGGTAAGCAGCCGCTTGAGCTCCTCCTCGGTATAACCGAACGCACGCTGACGGCGCTTGACCGATGCCCGGGAGTGCACGACGTGCTCGCGATCGGGCACGTCAGCCAGCCGGACAGCGTTGTCGTTGACCCACTGCTCGTAGGGGTGCTCCGCGGCGAGCTGGGACTTGATCTCCTCGTCCTCGATGATGCGGCCCGCGGCCGTGTCGACCAGCAGCATGCGGCCGGGCTGGAGTCGACCCTTGCGGACCACCTTGGCGGGGTCGATGTCGAGTAGCCCGGCCTCGGACCCAGCCACCACCAGGCCGTCGTCTGTGACCCAGAACCGACCCGGGCGTAGCCCGTTGCGATCAAGCGTCGCGCCGATCAGCGTGCCGTCGGAGAAGTGCAGGGCGGCAGGGCCGTCCCAAGCCTCCATCAACGCCGAGTGATACTCGTAGAAGGCCCTGCGAGAGGGGTCCATCTCAGTGTTGTTCTGCCACGCCTCCGGCATCATCATCAGCACCGCGTGGGGCATGGACCGGCCTGCGAGGTGCAGCAGTTCGAGCACCTCATCGAAAGACGCGGTGTCTGATGCGGACGGCGTGCAGATCGGCTTGAGATCCGCCATGTTGCCCAGCAGGTCGGAGCTCATGGTGCCCTCGCGGGCGGTAATCCAGTTGCGGTTGCCCTGCACCGTGTTGATCTCGCCGTTGTGTGCGATGCCTCGCAGCGGCTGCGCCAGCGACCACGAGGGGAAGGTGTTGGTCGAGAACCTCGAGTGCACCAGCGCCAGCTCGGAGGCGAACAGCTCGTGGGTCACGTCGGGGAAGACCTGCTCGAGCTGATACGTGGTGAGCATGCCCTTGTATGTCAGGGTGCGGCTCGACAGCGAGGCGAAGAACGGTCCTCCGGACTTCTCCGCCCTCTTACGCACCCGATAGGCACGCCGGTCGAGCGCGATGTCCTCGAGGCCGTCCGCGGCGACAAACACCTGACGGAAAAGCGGCATCGCGGCGCGCGCCGACGGGCCGAGCGGCTCCGGGTTCACGGGAACGTCGCGCCAGCCGAGCACGTGCATGTGCTCGGCACGCGCAGCCGCCTCGAACGCGCGCATTTCGGCGCGCTCGTCGCCCGGGGTGAGGAACGCGATGCCCACGGCGTACGCGCCGCGGGTGGGCAGCTCGAAGTCGACGACGGACCGCAGGAAGGCGTCGGGGACCTGCGTGAGAAGACCAGCACCGTCGCCGGTCTCCGTCTCCGCACCCACGGCGCCGCGATGTTCCAGGTTCTTGAGGGCCGTCAGGCCCGCATCCACGATGTCCCGCCCGGGGGTGCCGCGAAGAGTCGCGACGAAGGCGACGCCACAAGCATCGTGCTCGTAGGCGGGGTTGTACAGCCCGGTAGCGGGCTGGGTGGCGCGGGTCTTCGCGGCCATCACACCGTCCTTGCCGTCGTCGGCGTAAGCCGAAGACTTGGGTTGATTGCGGGACGCCGTCGGCCCGGGGAACACACGGGAGAACAGCCTACCGCGAACATGTCCAGGGTAAAGAACCGCCTATGACTTCTCCTGGCTTGTGGCCGGGTCGTCACGATCCGACGTGTCGGCCTGGTCGGCCGGCACATCAGTAGCGTCAGTCGGGGAATCGCCGATGGGGGCCGGCGGCGCCGCAAGCAGGCGCCGGGGCGTGCGTGGTTCGGTCGGCGGCGTGCGCCTTCCCAGCAGCACGAACATCACGATGCCCAGGGCAAGCATCACGAGCGACACCCACACGTTGATGCGCAGGCCACCGATCGTCACGGCGGTATCGATCCGCACCATCTCGATCCACAGCCGGCCGCTCACATACACCGTCACATACAGCCAGAACACGCGCCCGCCGCGCAGGTCGTACCGGCGATCGAGCCACACGATGAGGGCCGCACCTGCGAGGTTCCACAGCATCTCGTAAAGGAACGTGGGGTGGAAGGTCGCGTACTCCGCGTAGCCCTCTGGCCTGAACGCGGTATCGACCTCAAGCGCCCACGGCAGCGTCGTGGGGGCGCCGAAGAGTTCCTGGTTGAAGTAGTTGCCGAGGCGGCCGATCGCCTGCGCGAGCAGCACGGCCGGCGCCGCGGCATCGGCGTAGGTCGCGAACGACACCCCGTGCCGACGGGCGCCGATGTACGCACCGAGGGCGCCGAAAGCCACCGCGCCCCAGATCCCCAGGCCGCCGTTCCAGATCTCCAGCGCCGCCCACGGGTCGCCGCCTTCACCAAAGTACGGACCGGGTGTCGAGACCACGTGGTAGATGCGACCACCGACGATGCCGAAGGGAATCGCCCACAGGCCAATCTCGCCCGCCACGTCGGGGTCGCCGCCCCGCTCGACCCACCGCCGTGCCGTGAACCACAGCGCGAAGAAGATGCCGGCCAGCAGGCACAGGGCGTACAGATGGATCGTGAGGGGGCCGATGCCGAAGGACTGCCACTCGACGGGCGGTGCCGGGATGGAGGTGAAAATCATCGGGCGCTCCTCACTCCTTCGGCGAGTTCGGCGGCCTTGGCGCGCAGCGCGTCGAGGCCGGCCTCCACATCGTCGTTCTCCGTCAGGCAGCGCAGCAGCGCGGTACCGACGATCACGCCGTCGGCGTAGCGGGCCACTTCTGCGGCCTGCTCCGGGGTCGACACTCCCAGCCCCACGCACACGCGCTCGGCGCCCGCCTCACGCGCCTGCGCGACGACTCTCTCCGCCTGACTTCCCACCGAGGCGCGCACCCCGGTGACTCCCATCAGCGACGTCGCGTACACGAAGCCTCGCGATGCCGCGACGGTCATGTGCATGCGCTCGCGCGTGGTCGACGGCGCGACCAAGAAGACGGTGTCGAGGTCCTGCGCGCGCGCCGCGTCGATCCATGCCTTGCCAACGTCGGGGGTGAGGTCCGGCGTGATCACGCCCACCCCACCCGCATCGATCAGATCCGTGGCGAAGCGTTCAAGCCCGTACTGAAGCATCGGGTTGAAGTAGGACATGACGACTGCGGGCGCACCCGCATCGGTGATCGCCCGGACCGCTCGGAAGGCGTCGCTCACGCGCACGCCACCCTCGAGCGCTCGCGCGACGGCGAGCTGAATGACGGGGCCGTCGAGAACGGGGTCCGAGTACGGCGGTCCCACCTCGACGATGTCGACGCCGGACTCGACCATCGCGATCATCGCGCGGATCGACGTGTCGACGTCCGGATAGCCCACTGGCAAGTAGCCAATGAGCGCGGCCCGGCCCTCCGCCTTGATCTCATCGAGGCGGTCGGTGAGCGCGCTCACTCGTGCTCTCCCGGCAGCATCTCGAACCAGCGCGCCGCCTGTTCCACGTCCTTGTCGCCCCTGCCGGAGAGGTTCACGAGCAAGGTGGCGTCGGGACCGAGTTCGGTCCCGAGCCGCATCGCGCCGGCGAGCGCATGCGCGGACTCGATCGCGGGCATAATCCCTTCGGTCCGACAGAGGAGCCGGAACGCCTCCATCGCCTGCGCATCCGTGACCGGCCAGTACTCGGCGCGGCCCAGGTCCGCGAGCCACGAGTGTTGCGGTCCCACCCCGGGGTAATCGAGCCCTGCCGAGATCGAGTGGGACGCGTTGGTCTGACCGTCCGCGTCCTGAAGGATGTACGACATCGACCCGTGGAGCACCCCCGGGCGCCCGCCGGTGATGGTCGACGCGTGGCGGTCGGTGTCGACGCCGTCGCCGGCCGCCTCACAGCCGATCAGCCGCACCGACTCGTCGTCGAGGAAAGCGTCGAAGGCACCGATCGCGTTGGAACCGCCGCCCACACAGGCGAGCACCGCATCGGGCAGTCCCCCGCGCTCGAGCATCTGGGCACGCGCCTCGACCCCGATGATGCGCTGGAAGTCACGCACCATCGCGGGGAACGGGTGTGGGCCTGCGGCGGTGCCGAACACGTAGTTGGTGGTCTCCACGTTCGCCACCCAGTCGCGGAAGGCCTCGTTGATCGCGTCACGCAGGGTGCGGGTGCCGGTCGTGACCGGAATGACCTCGGCCCCGAGCAGGCGCATGCGGGCGACGTTGAGCGCCTGGCGCTCAGTGTCCTCTTCGCCCATGTAGATGACGCACTCGAGGTCCATCAGTGCGGCGGCGGTCGCGGTGGCGACGCCGTGCTGCCCCGCGCCCGTCTCAGCGATCACGCGCGACTTGCCGATGCGCTTGGTGAGCAGCGCCTGGCCCAGCACGTTGTTGATCTTGTGAGACCCGGTGTGGTTCAGGTCCTCGCGCTTGAGGATGACGGTCGCACCGCCGGCATGCCGCGCGAATCGCGGCACCTCGGTGATGATCGACGGCCGGCCGGTGTAGTCACGGGCCAGTCGGGTGAGCTCCTGCGTGAACTGCGGGTCGATCCGCGCCTTCTCGTAGGAGTCGGTGAGCTCGTCGAGTGCCGCGGTCAGCGCCTCAGGGACGTAGCGTCCACCGAAGTCGCCGAAGAACGGCCCCGGGGCTGACTGCAGAGACGGGCTCACGGACGCACCGCTCGCAGCGCGGGGTGTGCGCCAGCGGCGACCATCTCGGCCACGGCGGTGCGCGGGTCCTTGTCCTTGACGAGCGCCTCGCCTACCAGCACGGCGTCCGCGCCCATGCGGGCGTACTCGACGACGTCATGACCGTCACGAATGCCGGACTCGGCGACGCGAATG
>JBKBNW010000101.1:0-7074 GCA_046295115.1 Demequina sp. | reverse complement strand
CGGCGCCAACGGCTGGCCATCGCGCGCGCGCTCGTGCGTAAACCGCAGGTGCTCATCTTCGACGACTCCTTCAGCGCGCTGGACACTGCCACGGACGCTCGCCTGCGAGCGGAGCTCGGCAAGGCAGCGGCCGATGCGACGGTGATCGTGGTCGCGCAGCGCGTCTCGAGCATCGTGAGCGCGGACCAGATCCTGGTGCTCGAGGACGGTGAGGTGGTGGCGCGCGGCACGCACGCTCAGCTGTTGCAGACTTCCACGACCTACCAGGAGATCGTCAGTACACAGTTGCGAGCGGAGGACGTCTCGTGAGCACGGACACTAAGCAGCCGCCGCCCCGCCCGCGCCCGCACGGCGGCCCCATGGGCGGCCCGCAGCTGCCTGCCGAGAAGGCGATGGACTTCACGGGTTCGGTCAAGCGGCTCGCCGCTCGGTTGCGCCCCGAGCGCATGCTCGTGAGCCTGGTGGTGCTGCTGGGCGCGGGCTCGGTGGCGCTGTCGGTGGTGGGACCCAAGGTGCTGGGCGAAGCGACCACGGTGATCTACGAGGGCTTCATCACGGGGGACGGCGTCGACTTTGACCGCCTGCACCGCGTGCTCATTGCCGTCGCGGTGATCTACGTGGTGTCCTCGCTGCTCGCGTTCGTCCAGGGCTGGATCCTGAACGGGGTCACCCAGCGCACCGTGCTGCGCATGCGCACGGACGTGGAGGAGAAGATCCACCGCCTACCGCTGAGCTACTTCGACCGGCACCAGCGCGGCGACCTGCTCAGTCGCGTCACCAACGACATCGACAACGTGTCGCAGACATTGCAGCAGACGCTCAGCCAGTTGTTCACCTCGGTGCTCACCGTGGTGGGCGTGGTGACCATGATGGTTGTCATCTCGCCACGGCTGGCGCTGATCGCCCTCGTGTCGATCCCGATCACCGTGGTGATCGTCGCGCAGGTCGCCAAGCGCTCTCAGACCCGGTTCGTCGACCAGTGGCGGCACACAGGTGAGCTGAACGGTCAGATCGAGGAGACCTACACCGGTCACGCGCTCGTCAAGGTCTACGGCCGCCAGCGCGAGACTCAGGCCGAGTTCGACCGCAAGAACGACGAGCTCTACCGGGCCAGCTTTGGCGCGCAGTTCATCTCCGGCATCATCATGCCGGCGACCATGTTCGTGGGCAACGTGGTGTACGTCGCCATCGCCGTGCTGGGTGGACTGATGGTGGCGAACGGCGCGTTGCCGCTCGGAGACATCCAGGCATTCATCCAGTACTCGCGGCAGTTCCAGCAGCCCCTCAGCCAGCTCGGGTCGATGGTGAACCTGCTGCAGTCCGGCATCGCCTCCGCCGAGCGGGTCTTCAAGTTCCTCGACGCCGACGACCAGTCGCCCGACCGCGAGCCGGCCGAGACGCCGGAGAGGTTCCGGGGCCGCCTCGAGTTCGAAGACGTGCGGTTCAGTTACAGCGCGGACGCGCCGCTGATCACGGGGTTGTCACTCACGGCGGAGCCGGGCAAGACCATCGCGATCGTGGGGCCCACCGGCGCTGGCAAGACCACGCTGGTGAACCTGATCATGCGCTTCTACGAGCTCGACGGCGGCCGCATCACGCTAGACGGCACCGACATTGCCCACATGACCCGCGACGACCTGCGCTCGCGCACCGGCATGGTGCTGCAAGACGCGTGGTTGTTCGGCGGCACCATCCGGGACAACATCGCGTACGGCCGTACGGGCGCATCGGAGGAGGACATTCAGGCGGCGGCGAAGGCCGCGTACGTAGACCGGTTCGTGCACTCGTTGCCCGACGGCTACGACACCGTGCTCGACGACGACGCCACGAACGTCTCGGCGGGAGAGCGGCAGCTGATCACGATCGCGCGGGCGTTCGTCGCGCAGCCGAGCGTGCTGATCCTCGACGAGGCGACCAGCTCGGTCGACACGCGCACGGAGCTGCTCGTGCAGCACGCCATGGCCGATCTGCGGCGCGACCGCACCAGCTTTGTCATCGCGCACCGGCTGTCGACGATCCGCGACGCGGACGTCATTCTGGTGATGAAGGACGGCGACATCGTGGAGCAAGGCACGCACGCGGAGCTGGTCGCGGCCCACGGCGCCTACGCGCAGTTGTACGAGGCGCAATTCGCGGCGCCCATCGACGAGGTCGACCCGCACGAGGAACGCCCGGGGGCCCCGACACCGGCCGATGCGCCGGTTGCCTTCGAGCACCCGGCCGTGCCAGACGTCCTCGACGGAGACCGCGCGCCCGACCATCGGGCCTAGCCAGCGCATCGGCCGTCTTTCACGCCTGGCCCGCGAACGATGACGGCCGCCGGCCCCGGAGGGGGCGGCGGCCGTCAATTCGCCGTGATTGGCGTCAACCCGAGGACGAGGTCTCCCGGTTCGCGAGCCGCTGCTGGAGCATGACCGCGACCACGATGATGACGCCCTTCGCGACCAGCTGCCACGAGCTTGAGAGGTTGTTCTGGGTGAACACGTTGACGAGGACCGCGAACAGCATGACGCCCAGGACGGTGCCGCCGATGGTGCCGCGGCCGCCGACCAGCAGCGTCCCGCCCACCACGACCGCGGCGATCACGTCCAGCTCCGCGAGCTGCCCGTGCGTCGAGGTGCCAGCAGTGGTGCGCGAGAGGGTGATCAACGCGGCGATGCCCGCGCAGGCGCCCGAGATCATGTAGAGGTACACGGTGTGGCGCTTGACGTTCACACCCGCGAGGCGGGCCGCCGTCGGGTTGCCGCCAATCGCGACCGTCCGTCGTCCGAACGTCGTGCGGTTGAGCAGGAACCAGCCGGCGATCGCCACGATGACGAATATCCATACGATCCAGTCCACGCCCAGGAAGTCGCCGCGGAAGAAGTTCAGGAACCCCTGGTTGTTGACGACCTGGGTTGAGCGCCCCGAGATGATCTCTGCTAAACCTCGCGCGCCCACGAGCATCGCGAGCGTGGCGATGAATGCCACGACCTTGCCGTACGCGATGATCATTCCGTTCAAGAGGCCCGCGATCACTCCGACCGCGATCGACACGAACACCATGAGCGGCCAGAATCCGTGCGCGGCGGTCTGGATCGCCCCGATGGACGCCACGACGGATGAGAGACCGAGAACGGACCCCACCGACAGGTCGATGCCGCCCCCAGTGATCACGAACGTCATGCCGATCGCCATCACCCCGATGACGGCCGCGTAGCGCACGATGACAAAGAAGTTGTTGATGTTCATGAAGTTGTCGCCAGCGGTGATGGCGCCCACAGCGATCAGCAACAGCAGCGCGACCACCAGCCCGATGCTCCGGCCGGCGGGGCTCGCGAAGAACCGCTTGACGGCGTTGACCTTGGGGGCCTCGGCGGCGGGTGGCGTGTCGCCGCCCGCGGTGGTGGTGGTCGGCTCGCTCACGCGGCACTTCCCTTCATGACCAGGTCGAGCACTCCGTGCTCGTCGATTTCGTGTGCGGGCCTCTCGTCGATCACGCGGCCGTCAGCGATGACGAGTACGCGGTCGGCTAGCCCCAAGACCTCTTCGATCTCGGACGAGACCACGAGGATGGCGGTGCCCTCAGAAGCGAGCCGCCGGATCAGTGCGTAGATCTCCATGCGGGCGCCGACGTCGACGCCACGAGTGGGCTCGTCGAGCAGCAGGACCTTGGTGCCATGGATGAGCCAGCGGGCCAGCATGATCTTCTGCTGGTTGCCGCCGGACAGGGTGCGCGTGACGCGGTCGGGCTCCGCGGGGCGAAGGTCGAGCGCCTTCATCTGCTCCTCGGTGGCCCGCCGCTCGGCAGGTTCGTTGAGCAGAATGCCCTTGGCGAATCGCGCGAACGTGGACAGGGTCGCGTTGCGGTAGATCGGCTCCTCGAGCAGCAGCCCCTGACTCTTGCGCTCCTCAGGGGACAGGCCCATGTCCGACGACACCGCGTTGGAAACGGAGCCAGGGGTGAGGGTGTGTCCTTGGACGCTCACCGAACCCGAGGTGGACTTGCGGTGGCCGTAGATCGTCTCGAGGATCTCGGACCGTCCTGACCCCACGAGGCCCGCGAGGCCGACGATCTCCCCGGCCCGGATGGACAGGCTCACATCGGAGAAGTGCCCCCGGAGCGACAGGCCGTCGACCTCAAGGACCACCGGAGAGTCGTCGGCGACCGTCCCTGGCGGCGGGAAGGCGTGCTCGAAATCGGTGCCGGTCATGTGGGAGATCAACACTCGCGTGGGCGTGGTGTCGACCGGGAGGTTGGACGCCTGGCTTGCGCCATCCTTCAGCACGGTGATCCTGTCCCCGATGCGCTTGATCTCCTCGAGCCGGTGGGAAATGTAGATCACTGCAATGCCCTGTGACGTGAGTTCATTCACGACGCGGAAGAGGTTGTTGACCTCTTCCGAGTCGAGCACCGCGCTCGGCTCGTCCATGACCATCAGCTTGATGTCGTGTGAGAGAGCGCGCGCCATCGAGACGATCTGCTGGTTGGCGGGGGAGAGCGTACCGACCTCTCGCGAGGGCGACAGTTGCGGGTGGCCGAGCCTCTTCATGAGTTCGCGTGTGCGGTTGCTGGCCTCACGGCGGGACAGGACACCGCCGCGCGCGAGTTCGTGCCCAAGGAAAATGTTCTCCGCGATGGTGAGGCCGCCCACGACGTCGAGCTCTTGGTACATCGTGGCGATGCCGAGGTCGAGTGCTGCGACGGGATCGGCGATTGTCACGGTCTCGCCATTCCAGCGGATCTCGCCTGCATCCGGCTGGTGTGCGCCCGAGAGGGTCTTGATCAGGGTCGACTTTCCGGCACCGTTTTGGCCGAGGACGCAATGGACCTCACCTGCGCGCACGTCGAGATCGACTCCTGTGAGCGCTTGCGCGCTCCCGAAGCTCTTCACGAGGCCCCGAACCTCGAGTAATGACACGGGGTGGTCGTCTTCGATCACGCGACGAACCTAACACAGGGTCGAAGGCCCTGAAAGTGGGAGCGCGCCGCCGCAACCGCATCGTGATTGTGGAGCGTTCCCCGTGTGCGGGCCGCCAGAATCGGGCTGAAGCCCGTGTCCAAAACGTTATGACGAGCGAGCGACATAAGTTGCGCGCTTGGCGATCACTTCTGTTACGTTGGCCTGGTCAGTGTGGACAACCGGCCGGCTCGCATCGCGATCCTCGGCAGGCGTGCCCCCTTATTCGCTGGCAATGGTGACAGTGACCTATAGAGGAGGAACCCATGTACGCATTCCGCTCCAAGCGACAGCGGATGATGGCCACCACCGGGGCGGCGCTCGCGGGCGTGGCGCTGCTGGCTGGTTGTGCCTCGGACGCCGACAACGGCGACACCGACGGCGATGCCGAAACCGAAGACACCGCGGCTCCCGAACAGGGCGGCTCCGGCGAGACCGTCGTCATCGGGTTCTCCGGCCCGGCTGCCGACCACGGCTGGCTCGGCGCCATCAATACCGCCGCGCTCGCCGAGGCTGATAGCTACGACGACGTCGAGTTGCGCGTGGCGGAGGGCACCAACGACGCCAACCTGCAGATCAGCCAGGTCGAGACGTTTGTCAACGAAGGCGTCGACGTCATCGTTCTGCTGCCCACGGACGGCGCTGCGCTCACCGAGGCTGCGATCAACGCCATGAACGCCGGCGTGCCGGTCGTGAACGTGGACCGTGAGTTCTCGTCCACCGACGCTGCACGCGTCACCATCCTGGGTGACAACTACGGCATGGGGGTCAGCGCCGGCGAGTACATGTGTGAGCGCCTGGGCGATAACCCCAATGCCATCATCGGTGAGATCGCAGGCATCGACTCGTTGCAGCTCACCACGGACCGCACGCAGGGCTTCAATGACGCACTGTCGGAGTGCGGGCTGTCCGTCTCTGCGCGCGTCGCGGCTGAGTTCACGATCGACAGCGGCCAGGCGGTCACGGCCCAGTTGCTCTCGGCGAACCCCCAGTTCGACGCCATCTGGAACCACGACGACGACCAGGGGATCGGCGTCCTCGCGGCTATCGAAGAGGCGGGACGTGACGAGTTCTTCATGGTCGGCGGTGCCGGTTCGGCAAACGCGATGCGTGAGATCGAGTCAGGCGAGAGCGTGCTCGAGGCGACTGTCATCTACCCGTCTACCCAGGCGGCGGACGGCATCGCCCTCGCGCGGCTGCTTGCACAGAACTCCAACATGGGTGACCTGGTTTCCCCGGGAATCCCGCGCCGCATCGTCCTCGACGCCCCCGTGGTGACGGCGGACAACGTCGCGGAGTACATGAGCGTCGGTTTCGAGTCCTGACCCTCGAGGTGCGGCGGCTGCCCCTTGTCCGGGGCGGCCGTCGCTCCCACCGTCTCCTTCACTCATCCCAGACAAGAAAGCGAGAGCGAGATGTCTGCGCCCACGCGCGTCGCCATGATCGGTAACGGATTCATGGGCGCCGCACACTCCCAGGGGTGGCGCACCGCCCCCCGGTTTTTCGACCTGCCGCTCGACCCGCAGATGACGGTGATGGTCGGCCGTGACCCTGAGAAGAATGCCGCCCTCGCCACGAAGTGGGGCTGGGCGGAGGCTTCGCAGGACTTCGAAGCCGTGCTCGCCCGCGACGACATCGACATCGTCGACATCGTCACCCCTGGCCACCTGCACTGCGACATGGCCATCGCCGCCCTTGAGGCGGGCAAGCACGTGATGTGCGAGAAGCCCCTTGCCAACACCGTCGACGAGGCGCGTCGGATGGCCGCCGCCGCCGCATCGGCCGCGGACAAGGGCGTTTTCGCGATGGTGGGGTTCACCTACCGGCGCGTGCCAGCCGCGAGCTTTGCCCGCGACCTGGTCGCGCGCGGTGCCGTGGGACAGATCCGACAGGTGCGCGCGCAGTACCTGCAGGACTGGCTGTCCGACCCCGAGGCGCCGCTGACGTGGCGGATGGACAGGTCCAAGGCGGGCTCCGGCGCGCTCGGAGACATCGGTGCCCATGCCATTGACCTGGCGCAGTTCATCACGGGACTGAGCCTGACCGAGGTGTCCGGGGTCATGGAAACGTTCGTCAAGGAGCGGCCGGTGCTGGCTCAGGGTCAGGGGCTGTCCGGCTCGGCCGGTACCGAGAG
>JBKBNW010000100.1:0-7182 GCA_046295115.1 Demequina sp. | reverse complement strand
GGGGCTCGCGACTCTGGTGGCGATCGGCTCGGCGCCCGCATGGGTGGCCATCCGAGACCACTGGCGCAGCGGCGTGAGGCCGCGCGGCAGATCCCTGTTCGCGCTGACTCTCGCCCTTGCGGGACTCGTGGCGCTGCTCGGCTTGTCGCTGGACGCCGGTGACCGGGTGCTGGCGGGGGTAGGCCTCGCCATTGTCACGGGAGCGGTGTTCGCCGGAGTGACCGTCGTGAACCGTCAGCCCGAGCCGGGCCTCGGTGCCGTCAGGCTCACTGCGCTGGCACTCACCGCAGGCGCGGTCATGCTGGTGCCGGTCGCGGCCATGCTGGGGTGGGCGATCCCTGCCGGCGCACAGGCGTGGGGGTTCGCGCTGGCGCTCGGCATCGGCTCGACCGCGCTCGCCTACCTCGCCTACCTCTCTGGACTCAAGACGGTTCCCCCCTTCGTCGCCACCGTGGTGGCGTTGGTCGAGCCGCTGGTCGCCGCGGTGCTGGGCGCACTGATCTTTGCCGAGCGGATCGGGCCTTGGGGAATCCTCGGCGGGGCGGCCCTCGCATCGGCCGTCGTGCTGTTGCGCCCTCAGCGAGACGAACCTGCGAGCCTTCACTGACGCCCTACGATGGTTCACGGATCCGAACAGCTAGGAGAGCTACGTGTCTATTCTCGATCGCGTCGTCCGCATGGGCGAAGGCCGCGTACTGCGCCGACTTGGCAAGATCGTCACTCTGACGAACGCCATTGAGGGCCCGTACCAGGAGCTGTCGGACGACGAACTCAAGGGCCTCACCGCCGAGTTCCGCACCCGGTTCGACGGCGGCGAGAGCCTCGACTCCCTGATGCCCGAGGCGTTCGCCGCGGTGCGCGAGGCGTCCCGGCGAACGCTTGGGCTGCGTCACTTCGACGTCCAGATCATGGGTGGCGGGGCGCTGCATTATGGCGACATCGCGGAGATGAAGACCGGTGAGGGCAAGACGCTCGTGGCGACCCTGCCCGCGTACCTCAACGCGATTACTGGCAACGGTGTCCACATCGTCACCGTTAACGACTACCTCGCGAGCTACCAGTCCGAACTCATGGGTCGCGTGTTCCGGTTCCTCGGGATGGAGACGGGCTGCATCCTGTCCGGCATGTCCCCCCAGGACCGCAAGTTGCAGTACGCCGCCGACATCACGTATGGCACCAACAACGAGTTTGGCTTCGACCACCTGCGCGACAACATGGCGCTCGACCCGAGCCAGCTCGTGCACCGCGGCTACCACTACGCGATTGTCGACGAGGTGGACTCGATCCTCATCGACGAGGCCCGCACGCCCCTGATCATCTCCGGCCCGTCGCAGGGCGACAACCTCAAGTGGTACACCGAGTTCACCCGCATCGCGAAGTCGCTTGTCATCGACGAGGACTACGAGGTCGAGGAGAAGAAGAAGGCCGTCGGCATGCTCGAGCCCGGCATCGACAAGGTCGAGAAGGCGCTGGGGATCGAGAACCTCTACGACCCCGCCAACACCCCCCTCATCGGCTTCCTCAACAACGCGGTCAAGGCCAAGGAACTGTTCCGCCGGGACCGCGACTACGTGGTCCAAAACGGCGAAGTCGACATCGTCGACGAGCACACCGGCCGTTTGCTTCGTGGCCGGCGCTACTCCGAAGGGCTCCACCAGGCGATCGAAGCCAAGGAGGGCGTCGAGGTCAAGGCGGAGAACCAGACCTACGCGTCGATCACGCTGCAGAACTACTTCCGTCAGTACGACAAGCTCGCGGGCATGACCGGTACGGCCCAGACCGAGGCGTCGGAGCTGAACGCCACCTACGGCATGGGCGTGGTGCCCATCCCCACCAACATGCCGATGATCCGCGAGGACCAGTCGGACCTGCTGTACAAGACCGAGCAGGCGAAGTTCAACGCGGTCATCGAGGACATCCTCGAGCGTCACGAGAAGGGCCAGCCGGTGCTGGTGGGCACCGTGTCGGTCGAGAAGTCCGAGCGGCTGAGCAAGGAACTGGGCAAGCACGGCATCAAGCACGAGGTGCTGAATGCCAAGCAGCACGAGCGCGAGGCGGCGGTCGTCGCCGAGGCGGGTCGCAAGGGCGCCGTGACGGTCGCCACGAACATGGCCGGCCGCGGCACCGACATCATGCTGGGCGGCAACCCCGAGTTCCGCGCAGTCCAAGAGATGACGAGGCTTGGGCTCGACCCTCAGGAGAATGCCGAGGAGTACGAGCGCGTGTGGGACGGCGTGTTCGAGCAGGCTCAGGCCGACGTCGCGACCGAGCACGAGGAGGTGCTCGCCGCTGGCGGCCTGTACGTGCTCGGCACTGAGCGCCACGAGTCGCGGCGTATCGACAACCAGCTGCGCGGACGGTCCGGACGCCAGGGCGACCCCGGCGAGTCGCGGTTCTACCTGTCGCTCGAAGATGACCTGATGCGTATGTTCCAGTCGGGCCTCGCCGGCACGATGATGAACTCCTCGGCACTGCCGGATGACATGCCGATCGAGTCGAAGGTGCTGACGCGCGGCGTGCGCTCGGCGCAGGCGCAACTCGAAGGGCGTAACGCCGAGATCCGCAAGAACATCCTCAAGTACGACGACGTGATGAGCTCGCAGCGCAGCGTTATCTACTCGGAGCGCCGCCGGGTGCTCGATGGCGAGAACTTCCGCGACCAGGTCATGGCCTTCGTCGACGATGTCATCGGTGCCTACGTGCGCTCCTCGACGACGATGGGCAACCCGGACGACTGGGACCTCGAGGCGCTGTGGAAGGACCTGCGCTCCGTGTACCCCGTGTCCTTGACCGCCGAGGAGCTCATCGATGAGGCGGGCGGCGTGAGTCAACTGTCTACGGCGTTCCTCCAGCGAGAGCTTGTGGCCGACGCGAAGGTGCAGTACGAGGCAGTCGAGGAGCGTCTGGGCGCCGACCTTACGCGCACGGTCGAGCGGCAGGTCGTGATGCAGGTGCTCGATGCCAAGTGGCGTGAGCACTTGTACGAGATGGACTATCTCAAGGAGGGCATTGGGCTGCGCTCGATGGGCCAGCGCGACCCCCTCACCGAGTACCAGCGCGAGGGCTTCCAGTTGTTCGAGGCCATGACTGACTCGATCAAGGAGCAGTCGCTGCAGGTGCTGTATCGCGTGGAGAAGCGCGTCAAGGAGCCGGCGGGCGAGGGCTCGAGCGACTCGACTGCCGCGGCCGCGGCGAACGCCGCCGGTGCACCGAACGTGGCTCAGCCGACGGTGACCGCGCAGGCCGGAGGCCGACAGTCCGGGCAGCGTCGCGGTGTCGGCTCGGCCACGCCAGGCGCGACGATGCAGGCGAACATGGGAGCGCTGACCTATTCGGGCCCGTCGGACGACGGGACCGGCGCGGTCAAGAAGTCCGGTCCGAAGGCGGGCGATAAGCCCTCCGATGACGGAGCGACATTCCCCGGCACCCCCAAGAACGCGCAGTGCCCGTGCGGCTCTGGCAAGAAGTACAAGCTGTGCCACGGCAAGAACGAGGTCTGAGGCTCACCCCACGTGCATGTCCGTGACGAGCCATCGGCCCGTCACGTCCTCGAGCCGCATCGCGATCGCACGGCAGTGATCGCCGTCGTCCACCACCACGGAGACCTCGGCAGCGTCCCGCGACACCCGGAAGACCCGCGCCCGGCGCACTCCGACGGGGGTAGACCGGGCGAGCCCGGCCCGGCGTGCGAGCGATCGCTGGCGTGCGAGCTGGGCGAACACCGCCGGCTCGATCCAGCGCGCGTAGGGGTCTAAGGCCGCGCCGCCTAGGAGGGCCTCCATGGCGGCTTTCGCCACCGTGCACGCGAGAGGCGACGGGTCTCCGAGCACCTTGCGGTCGCGAGGGTAAGGCAGCGCGCGGCGGGTGGCGCGCACAACGCCCGGTGTCATGTCAGGAACGGTGTCGCGTGAGCCCGCCAGCGAAGGTGAGGTGCGCGGCGCCGGGGACGGGCTCGCCGGGGTCATCGCGCCCACTCCTCGGGGATGACCAGACGCTGACCCGGGTGGATCAGGGACGGGTCGCCGCCGACGGTGCCGCGATTGGCCTCGTACAATTCGGGCCACGCCAGCGCGATCTGCGTGGCGTCGCGGACGCTCGCTCCGTCGAGTTCGCCGTCGAGCGCATCAGCCGTGATGCTCCACAGCGAATCCCCGCGAACGACGGTGTGCGTGCGGTCGCCAGGAGCGTCCGGTGGTGCCGGTGCAGGCTGCGCGCCGGTGCCAGGGGCGTCCCCGATCGCGCCGACGTCAACGGGCGGTGCCGAGCGAGCGACCGCAGCCGGTGCCATCGCCGAGTCCCGTGGAGGCGCCCATATCGGGTCTCTCGGCGGCGCTGCCGCGGCGGCAGGCGTGAGCGGTTCGGGCACCCAGCCGGCGTCTGAGTCGCTCGGCATCGCGGAGGCAGGGATCGCGAGGCCCGCTGACAGTGCGCCCGCCGCGGCGGCGGCAACGAGCCGGCGCCACGCCAGGGGAGTAAGCCGCACGACCGCCGTGCGCACACGCGAGCGACGCGGAGTGACGAGCAGCAGCACCGACATCAGGCTCAGGTGAGCCGCGACCGCGGTGCCCACGGCGCCCGCCCCCACGGCGAGCACCTCGCCGAGCCTCGTTGTTGCGAGCGCGGCTGAAGGCGCTCCCGCGAGGTCAGTGGCGAGCGCCTCTGCCTGCTGCCACGTCACGACCGCGAGTGCGTATGTGATCAGCGGCGTCGCGACCATTGCCGCGACGGCCGTCCAGCGGCCCAGTCGGCGGCCTCCGCCTTCGACTGTCGAGCCGCCGTGGGCTGCGGTGCGCGCATTCCCCATGTCATACCCCTTAGATACCGTTTGATGCATGTTGATAATGTTAGATATACATGGATATGCGTTGCTCGTCTACCGCAAGGGTGCGGTGGCTGTGGACAGTGCCCACGCCCTAGCGTGTGGTCATGCGGTGGGAATCCCTCTTCAGCGACCTCGAAGGACAGGCGGCCGCGGTGCGCGACGATGAGTGGCGGGCCGAGGTGTCTGAACGCACTCGGGGCGAGCGAGCGGCCGTCGACCTGTCATCGCGGATTGCGGCCGCGCGTGGTGCGGCGGTGACGATCGTGCTCAGCGACGGATCTCGCGTGGCGGGGGTGCTCGAGGACTCCACCCATGCGTGGTTGCTGGTGGTGGAATCGGTCAATCGAGAGCATCTGGTCCCGCTCCATGCCGTCGTGTCGGTCACGGGCCTCAGCGGCCCCGCTCACCACACCACCGAGGTGGAGCGTCGGCTAGGCCTCTCCCATGCGCTGCGGGCCCTCAGCCGAGATCGCGCACGGGTGCGGGTGCGGACGGCAGGCGCTGAGGTTCACGGCGTCATTGCACGGGTGCTCGCGGACCACATTGATGTGGCGACCGACGAGGGCCGTGGTGGGCCCGTCGCGGTGCCGCTGGGGGCCATCGTGGAAGTGGTGTCGGCTTAGGCCTGCGCTGAGGAGCGGGGCTGGTTGGCCTTGTCCCGTGCGGCCGCGTACTGGCGTTCAATGTACGCCTCGAGCTCGCTCGCCTCGATGCGCCAGATCCCGCGCCCGCCCACCTGAATGGCGGGCAGGTCGCCGGAGCGCACCAGCGCATACGCCTGCTGCGAGGACACGTTCAGGATCTCCTGGACGTCCTCGATCTTCAGGAAGCGAGGGGTCATGGCGACATTGTGGCACGGTGACCGCCTTCCCCACGGCGTTTCCACAGGGCCTTGTGGGATGGGCTGGTACCAGGCAGGCTAGGCCCCAGGCCGTGTACCAGGGGGTAGGGCATGGAAGAACTGGCACCCGTGGCGGGGCGACTGCGCCGTCCCGGCTGGAAGGACCCGCGCCTGCTCATCGGGCTGCTGCTGATCGCGGTCGCGATGGTGGGCGTGGCCAGCATTGTGAGCGCCGCAGACCGCACCGTCGCGCACTACGTCGCTCAGCACACGCTCACGCCTGGCACAGTGCTCGACACCGACCACCTCGCGATCGCTCACGTGCGGGTGGGCACGGGCACGTACCTGGTCGCCGACCCCGCCGCGGCCCAGCCCTGGGGGCGGGTGGTGACGCGGGTGATCGAGGCGGGGGAGCTCGTCCCGGAAGCTTCACTCGCGAGTGCCGCTGACTTCGAGGGGCGTCCGGTGGCCGTCGTCACGACGTCTCCGGTCGCGGCCGACGTGCGGCCCGGCTCGCTCGTCGACGTGTGGGTGACGGCCCGGGACGCCTCCGGAGCGCCGGCGAGTCGGCTGGTAGGCGACGGCCTGGTGGTCGCGGACGTGGTGGGCGATGACCAAGGGTTCGGCTCTCGCCGGGGGCAGACGGTCTACGTGGTCGTGCCCCGCTCCGGTCTCGAGGAGTTCCTCGAGGCGCTCGCCACGGACGGCGCCGTCTCCGTCGTCGGGCTCGCGGGGGCGCCCTGATGGCCGCGCCGGGGGTCATCATCGCGGTCGCGGGGCAGGTGGAAGCGCGCGTGGCGCAGGCGATCGACGGCGCCCCAGATCTGCGGGTGGTGCGCCGCTGTGCGGACCTCGCCGAGGCCATGGCCGCCGCCAACGCGGGGATGGGCGCCGTGATCGTGGTCTCCGAACAGCCGCACCTCACTCGCACCGTCGTGGCGGAGCTCGATGGTCTCGGTGTGGCGATCGTCGGAGTGCCGACCACCGCCCAGGCCGCCCGGGACCTCGCGCTCATCGGCATCCCGGAGGTGGTTGAGCCGCACGCGACCGACGTGGATATCTGCGCGGCCGCCCAGCGGGCGATCAGCGCACAGACGCCGCGAGCGCCCCAGCGCATGGTCTCGTCGGTCCCCGCGGTCGCGCCCGGCTCTGCTGAACGCGAGGGCACCGTGGTCGCGGTGTGGGGGCCCACGGGCGCCCCGGGGCGCACCACCATCGCGGTCAACCTCGCCGGCGAGTTCGCCGCGGGTGGTGCCGCGACCCTGCTGGTGGACGCCGATACGTACGGGGGCGCGGTCGCGCAAGCGTGCGGGTTGATGGATGAGGCTCCCGGTCTCGCCGCGGTCGCCCGGGCGGCGCAGCACGGTGCGCTTGACCGTGCCACCATCGACCGCTACGCGCTCGAAGTCGAGCCGCGACTGAGGGTGCTGACCGGCGTCACGCGTCCGGAGCGCTGGACCGAGCTGCCGGGGCCGGCGCTCGACGAGGTGTGGCGCGCCGTGCGCGCGGCCGCAGACGT
>JBKBNW010000099.1:0-7524 GCA_046295115.1 Demequina sp. | reverse complement strand
AGGAGCACGTTAGCCACGGCGGCCTCTCGCGATGACGGCGATGGACTTCTTCACGACGGACGGACGGGCCGCGAACGCCTCCTGTGCGCCTGGCTCCCGGCGCGCGAATGCCATCAGCACCCCGATCGCGGCGAGCGACACGATCAACGACGATCCTCCCGATGACACCAGCGGCAGCGGCACGCCGGTGACGGGCGCGAGGCCCACCACCACGGCGATGTTGACGCACGCCTGGCCCACGATCCACGCGCCGATCGCGGCCGCCGAGATCTGCACGAACGGGTCTGAGTGCCGTCGCACAAGCCGGTTCACGGCGACGGCGACCATACCGAAGGCGATCAGCACCAGCAGCGTGCCGATGAGCCCGTACTCCTCGCCGATGATCGCGAAGATGAAGTCGGAATCCGCGACCGGCAGGTATCCCCACTTCTCGCGGCTCATGCCGGGGCCGAGGCCCCACAGGCCGCCAGAGGCCAGCGCGTAGGTGCCGTGAAGCGTCTGCATGCACGCGCCTTGCGGGTCGCAGTTCTCGGGGTTCAGCCACACGTCGATACGCGCCGTGCGCGTGGTGCCCTGCTGGAGCATGTAGGCGACGCCGACGGCCCCGACTATCGCGGCGATGCCGAAGAACCTGGTGGGCATGCCAGCGACCCAGTACGCGGCTGTCACCAACAGCCCGAACACGAGCGCGGTACCGAGGTCCCCCCCGAGCAGCACGAGCCCAAAGACGATCCCTGCGGCGATGCCTCCCGGCACCAGGATGCCCCGCAGGGTCGTGAGGTGCTTGCGGCCCACCGACAGCGCGACTCCGAGGAACAGGGCGAGCGCCAGCTTGGCCACCTCGGAGGGCTGGAAGGTGACTTGGCCCAGGCGAATCCAGTTCTTATTGCCCCCCGAGGCCTCTCCTACCAGCACGACCGCAACGAGCAGCACCATGGACGCGAGCAGCATCGGCGCCGCCGCGCGTTTCCAGAACGTCACCGGCAACCGCGAGCCGACCACCAGCGCCACCGTGCCAAGCATGAGCGCGATCGCCTGGATGAGGAACAGTGAATAGGGGTTGTCGACCGACCGTTGCAGCGCGGTGTTCGACGTGCTCGACAGCACGACCGCAAGTCCGATGACCACGAGCAGCGCGCTCGCGACCGCCAACAGATAGTAGGTGGTGACGGGCGAGCCCGAGGGTGCGCTCCGGTCGGTACGCCGCGACGCTGTGGCCGTCATGACGCCTCCTTAAGCGCTCGCCTTCACCGCTTCCGCGAAGGCCTGTCCCCTATCCGCATAACTGCGGAACTGATCGAACGACGCGCAGGCGGGTGACAGGAGCACCGTGTCGCCCGGCCGGGCGAATGCACGGGCCTCGTGCACCGCCTGCTGCATCACAGTGTCGCCCGGCTCGATGCGGGTCACTGGGATATCGGCCGCGTGTCCCGTCAGCGCCGACGCGAGAGGCTCGGGATCGGCGCCGATCAGCACCACCGCGCGGAGCCTGCCACGCACGGCGACGACCAGGTCGTCGAACTCCTGACCCTTGGCCTGCCCCCCGGCGATCCACACGACGGAGCCGGGCGCCCGGCCGCCGAAGGCCGCGATCGCGGCGTGCGCGTTGGTGGCCTTCGAATCGTCGACAAAGTGGACCCCGTCCAGTGTCGCCACGTGCGCGGTGCGGTGCGCGTCGAGCGAGAACGCGCGCAGGCCGCGCGCGATCGCCTCCGGCTCGACCCCGACGGCGCGCGCGAGGGCCGCCGCTGCCAGGGCGTTGAAGACCAGATACGGCGGCACGTCCCCGGCGACCAGGTGTGCCAGGTCGTCGACGTGACCGACGCCGATGGCCTCGGTGCGCCGGCTCGGGTGGAACGCACGGTCGACCAGCACGCCGTCCACCACTCCGAGCTGCGACACGGCGGGCGAGCCGCGGGTGACGCCGATGGCGCGTGCGCCCTCGACCACGTCGGCCTCGGCCACCATCGCCTCGACCACCGGGTCGTGGGCGCCGTAGACGCACGCCACCTGGACGTGGCGGTAGACCCGCGCCTTGTCCGCGCGGTAGCCCTCGACAGAGCCGTGCCAGTCGAGGTGGTCCTCATCGACGTTGAGGCACACCGCGGCGTGCGGCGACAGGGTGGAGGTGAAGTGCAACTGCAGGCTGGCGATCTCGACCGCGACCAGATCATGCGACTCCCTGGCCGCAGCGATCACAGGGATGCCCATGTTGCCGCACACGGCGACGTCGAGCCCGCCGGCAGCGGCGATCGCGCCCACCATCTGCGTGGTGGTGGTTTTGCCGTTCGTGCCCGTCACCAGCACCCACGGGATGCCCTCACGACGCACGCGCCACGCAAACTCCATCTCGGACCACACCTCGACGCCGGCCTCCAGGACTGCGCGCACCTCCCGCGAGTGCGGGGCGAAGCCGGGAGAGGACATGCAGACGTCGACCGCACCCAGATCGACCGAGTCGATGGCGGAGTGGTCGGCATCGGCGGCGCCGGGATCGACCGTCACGGCGATCGCCCCCAGGTCGCGGCAGGCCTCCAGTGCGGAGCGGCCGGCGACACCGAGGCCGAGGATCAGCACGGTGAGCCCTGCAATGGGCGAGGAATCCACGGTCACTCCCCTGGCGGCAGCGCGGCGATCCACTCGGCGTAGAAGACTCCCACGCCCGCCGCTGCGGCAAGGCCTGCGAGAATCCAGAACCGGATGACGATGGTGACCTCGCCCCAGCCGATGAGCTCGAAATGGTGATGAAGTGGCGCCATCTTGAACACCCGTTTACCGCCGGAGAGTTTGAACCAGCCGATCTGGATCACCGAGCTCGCGACGATGATCACGAACAGCCCTCCGATGATCACGCCGAGGAGTTCGGTGCGCGACATGATCGTCACACCCGCGATGGCGCCTCCCAGCGCCAGCGACCCGGTGTCGCCCATGAAGATCTTGGCGGGGCTGGCATTCCACCACAGGAAGCCAAAGCATGCGCCCGCGATCGCGGCACACAGGATCGCCAGGTCGCGCGGGTCACGCACTTCATAGCAGAGGCTCTCAGACGAGTCGAAGCGGCACCACTGGTTGTACTGCCAGATGCCGATCACGGTATAGGCGCCGAAGAAGATCAGCGCGGCACCGGTGGCGAGCCCGTCGGCGCCGTCCGTCAGGTTGACGGCGTTGGACCACGCAGTGATGAGGAAGTTGGTCCACACGACGAACAGGATGATCCCGATCGCGGGTCCCCAGTACGCCAGGTCGAGGGCCGTGTCACGCAGGAACGAGATCGACGTCGAGCCGGGGGTGTCGCCGTACTGGTTCGGAAACTGCAGCGCGAGCATCGCGAAGGCGATGCCGACCACCGCCTGCCCGAGGATCTTGTAGCGCGCCCTCAGCCCCAGGGAGCGCTCCTGGCGAATCTTGATGTAGTCGTCGAGGAACCCGACGAACCCCAGCCCCACGATAAGCAGCACCACGAGCATGGACGAGGCGTAGGGCGTGCGCCCGGTGATGAGGTTCGCGCCCAGCCACCCGAGGAGCGTCGCGAGGATGATCACCACGCCGCCCATGGTGGGAGTGCCGCGCTTCACCAGGTGCGTCGCCGGTCCGTCGTGGCGGATGAACTGCCCGTACTGGTGGCGCGTGAGGAACCGAATGAACAGTGGGGTGCCGAGCAACGCGATGAACAGCGAGATGCCTCCGGCGAAGACCACCGCTCTCATTCGTGCACTCCCAGCAGATCGTCGGCCAACTTCCACAGGCCCGCACCGTGGGACGCCTTGATCAGCACGGTATCGCCGCGCGTGAGGCGCCCGTCGAGGAACGCGCGGGCCTCGTCAATGGTAGCGACGTACGCCGCCTCATCGCCCCACGAGCCCTCGCGGACGGCCGATGCGTGGGCGGGCTTGGCACCCTCGCCCACCACCAGCAGGTGGTCGATACGCAGCCGCACGACGTCGAGCCCGATCTCCTCGTGGCCCGCCCGCGACGCGGCGCCCATCTCGCGCATCTCGCCGATCACCGCGAATGACCTGCCGGTGGTCGCCACCTCCCTGAGAGCGCGCAGCGCGGCGCGCATTGACTCGGGTGAGGCGTTGTAGCTGTCGTCGAGGATCCACACGCCATCAGGGCGTTCGGTCAACGCCATGCGGTGCGGGCTGAGCGGCACGGCCTCGCTGACTCGCTCGGCCGCCGCGCGGAGGTCGACGCCGCATTCGAGGGCCACCGCGACGGCCGCAAGCGCATTGGTGACGTGATGCTCACCCACGAGGCGCAGCGCGACGGCTGCGGCGGAGCCTGCGGTCACGGTGAATGACGCACGGCCCCGGTCGAGCGTGATGCCCGTCCCCACCAGGTCCGCGCCCGCGCCGGTGCCGAACGTGCGCACGCGCCGGCCTTCTCCCTGCAGCGGGGGCCGCGCCGCCATCGCGGCAACCCGGTCGTCGTCGGCATTCAGCAGCGCCGTGCCGCCGGGCACCAGCCCGTCGAGCAGCGTCGCCTTCTCCGCGGCGAGCGCCTCCGGAGAGCCGTAGCCGCCCAAGTGCGCGGTGCCGACCGTCAGCACCACCGCGACGTCCAGCGGCGCAATGCGCGTCAGATACGCGAGGTCCCCGGGAGCCGAGGCACCCATCTCGAGCACCAGGTGGCGCGTGGACGCATCAGCTCGCAGCACCGTGAGCGGAAGCCCGATCTCGTTGTTGAAGCTACCCACCGGCGCGACCACGTCGTCGAGCACCTGCGCGAGCAGGTCCTTGGTGGTGGTCTTGCCGTTCGAGCCGGTGATCCCGATCACGGTGATGTCGCCCTCGGCGCGCAGCAGCGCCAAGTACTCGCGGGCAAGGCGGCCGAGCGCCTGCGCGACGTCGTCCACCAGCACGTGCGGCCCGGCGACCGGCCGCGAGACGAGCGCGAGCGTGGCCCCGGCGGCGAAGGCGCGCGGGGCGTAGTCATGACCATCTACGCGCTCCCCCACGAAGGCCGTGTACAACGACCCGGGGCGAATGTCGCGCGAGTCCTTGTCGACCGCCGTGACGACGGCGTCCGGACTCGCAGCGAGTTCACCACCGACGGCGGTGGCGACCCACTGCGCGGTGAGGGGCCTCACTCGCCGACCCCCGCATCGGCGCTGTCGGTCTGCCCGGACCCGGAGCCGTGGACGGTGACGTGAGCCTGCGGCCCCGCCTCCGCGGCGCGGCCCTCACGCTCGGCGACGATGCGCGCCTGAGCCGCGAGGTAGGCGTCGCGGTCGTTATAGCGGTGGAACACGCCGGCGATCTCCTGGGTGGGTTCATGCCCCTTGCCGGTGACGATCACGGTGTCCCCCGGCCTACCCAGCCGGAGGCCGTATTCGACGGCGGCGACCCGCGGCTCGACCTCGTGCACGTCGTGCAGGTCGGGGCGCGCCTGGGCGATTCCCGCGCGGATCGCGGACCTCACCGCAGCGGGCTCCTCCGAACGCGGGTTCTCGTCGGTGAGCACGATGACGTCGGCGAGGTCCGCCGCGATGCCCCCCATCACCGGCCGCTTGCCCTGGTCGCGGTCTCCGTCGGAGCCGAAGATGAGGATCAGCCTGCCGGGCGTGATGGGCCTGACTCCCTGCAGAGCAAGCGTGAGCGCATCGGGCGTGTGGGCGTAATCGACGACCGCGAGCGGGTCGATGTCGCTGCGCTCGACCACTCGCTCCATGCGCCCCGGTACCGCGTGCGCGGTCGCGACTCCTGCGATGGCCTGCGGCAGCGGCACTCCCGCGGCGTGCGCGGCGGCGATCGCGACCATCGCGTTGGACACGTTGACGAGGCCCGGCAGGGGCGACTCCGCGCTGTGCTCGGCCCCGCGTGGGTCGGTGAACGTGAAGCGGGACCCGACGCCGTCGAGCCCGATGTCCGCCCACGTCACCGTCCAGTCCGCGGCTTGGGCATCGTCGACGTGCGTCGACACGGTCTCGACCGGAATCTCGACCCGCGCCGCGAGCCGCCGACCCCACTCGTCGTCGACGTTGATGACGCCCCGCTTGGCGCGGCCGGGCTCGAACAGCTTGGCCTTCGCGTCGAGGTAGGCGTCCATAGTGCCGTGGAAGTCCAGGTGGTCCCACTGCAGATTGGTGAACACCGCCACCGAGAACTCGACGCCGCTGATGCGCTCGAGGGCGGCGGCGTGCGAGCTCACCTCGGTCACGGCCGCCGTCGCTCCCTGCTCCCGCATGCGTGCGAGCAGCCCGTGCAGCACGGGCGACTCGACGGTCGTGCGCGGCGACTCGATCGCCTCGTCGCCGATCCGCAGTTCGACGGTGCCCATCAGGCCCCGGTGCGCGTGGATCTGCGCGAGCGCGTTGTCGATGAAGTACGCGGTGGTGGTCTTGCCGTTGGTGCCCGTGATCCCCACGAACACCAGGTCGCGGCTCGGGTCGCCATAAATCAGTGCGGCCGCCTCGCCCATGGCCCGGCGCGCATCGTCCGCCACCAGCACCGGCACCGTCAGCCCCGCATCGCGCACGAGTGCCTCACCCTCAGCGTCGGTGAGGATCGCCGCGGCCCCGGCCGCGACCGCATCGGCCGCAAACCTCGCCCCGTGCATCTTGAGCCCCGGGAACGCGCCAAATAGGTCGCCCTGGCGGACGTCACGCGAATCGACCGTGGCGCCGTTCACCGGCACCGAGGCGACGGCATCATCGGCGATCTCCACCCCGATGCGCGCAGCTACGGCCGCGAGATTCTCGGTCACCCGATGCGCAGGCCGAAGCTGCATCTCCTGCACATTCACTCCCAGGTTGTCGGATACATCTCTTCACGCGGCCCCGAGGGCGGGACGCGGAGAGCCTGCAAGGCAAAGGTTGCCACGTCCTTGAAGACTGGGGCCGCCACCTCGCCGCCCCAGATCGAAGACTTGGGGTCCCAGATGAAGACCGACACGACAATACGCGGGTCGTCGGCGGGAGCCACTCCCACGAAGGACGACACCAACCGGGTCAGCTGCCCCTTGTCGTCGGCTGCCTCCGCGGTGCCCGTCTTGCCCGCGACGCGGTAGCCGTCGATCCGCGCGAGGCCGCCGGTACCGGACTCCGTCACGTCCTCGAGCATCAGCATCACCTGATCCGCGGTCTGCTCGGACACCACCCGGGTGGGCTCGTCGGTCTCACGCTTGATGAACTCCCCGTCGGCGGTCTCGTAACCCCTGACCACCGAGGGCTGCACACGCACCCCGCCGTTGGCGAGGGTTTGGAATGCCTGACTGGTCTGCAGCGCCGTGCCCGCGATGCCCTGGCCGTAGAGCACCGCCCACTTGGTGCGACCGTCCCATTGCTGCCACGGGTGGAGGATCCCGCCCACCTCGGTGGGCAGGCCCACCCCGGTCGGGGTGCCGAATCCGAAGGCCTCGAGGTAGTGGTGCCGCTGCGCCTCGGTGAGGTCCTCCCCCACCTGCACCGTGCCGGTGTTGGACGAGGTCACCAGCACGCCGGACAGCGTGAGTTTGCGGTCCTCGTGCCGAGTCGCGTCCTTGAACGTCTGATTGTTGTCGGTCGTGTACTGATACGGCGCGATG
>JBKBNW010000098.1:0-7548 GCA_046295115.1 Demequina sp. | reverse complement strand
GGGGGCGGGTGGGTCGCTCCCGGCGCATCGGCGTCACTGCCGGAGCAATGCGAACCCGACGAGTGGGGCGACGTGATGCTCGTGCAGGACGACACGCTAGAGACGATGGCCGAGCGCGGCTACTAGGCCAGCTGCACCGTCGTGATGCAGGTCGGGTCCTCGGGGCCCGTGGCGATGGGGGCCTGCCCGACTCCCGCATCGGTCTCGACCCGCAACGTCGCCTCGATGTCCCGCGGCAACCACACGCCGACAACCGCTAACACGGCGCGAGGCACTCGGCTGACCCGACCGCCACGACTCCCGGCGCGTCAGACCTTGCGTGCCGCCAGCGTCGCCTGCCCCAGCACTCTGGTGCCGGCGTACACCACGAGCGATTGTCCGGCGGCCACGCCGCGCATCGGCTCGTCGAGCGTGACTGTGAGGCGGTCGCCGTCCCTCGTGACCGCCCCGGGCACCGCGGTGCCGTGCGCGCGCACCTGCGCCTCGCACGGCGTGGGCGAATCGGCCGGAACATCGGGGGCGAGCCACACCGCGCCGTCGCTCTCGAGCGTCGACACGGACAGCAGCGTCTCTGGCCCCACCGTGACGACGTTGCGGGCGGTGTCGACGCCGGTGACGTAGCGCGGAGCGCCGTCGGCGGCGGGACGGCCGATGCCGAGCCCGCGACGCTGTCCCACGGTGTAGGAGTACGCGCCCTGGTGCGCGCCCACGACGGATCCCGTCTCATCGCGAATCTCGCCCGGGTTCTCCCCCAGCGCCCGCTGCAGGAACCCCTTGGTGTCCCCGTCGGCGACAAAGCAGATGTCGAACGAGTCGGGCTTGTTCGAGACCCCGAGCCCGCGCGCGGCCGCCTCAGCACGCACCTCCGACTTCGACGCCGCAGTACCGAGCGGAAACATCGACCGTGCCAGCTTGTCCGGCCCCATCACCGCGAGCACGTAGGACTGGTCCTTGGCCGCATCGGCCGCCCGGTGAAGCTCGCGCACGCCGTCCTCGCGGATCTCGATGCGCGCGTAGTGGCCGGTGCACACCGCGTCGAAGCCTAGCGCCTGAGCGCGCTCCAGCAGGGTGTCGAACTTGATGTGCTCGTTGCAGCGCACGCACGGGTTAGGCGTGCGCCCCGCGGCGTACTCGGACAGGAAGTCCCGCACCACGGTGTCGTGGAACTCGTCGGACAGGTCCCACACGTAGTACGGGATGCCCAGCTTGTCGGCGGCGCGGCGAGCGTCGTGAGAGTCCTCGATGGAGCAGCACCCGCGCGATCCCGAGCGGAACTCGTCGCGGTTGCGGCTGAGCGCCATGTGCACGCCGACCACGTCATGGCCGGCCTCGAGAGCGCGCGCCGCGGCAACGGCGGAGTCGACTCCACCAGACAGGGCAGCAAGAACACGCATAACAACCTCGGGGACGGGTACGTGGGACCCGTCCATGGTACGCGGCCACGGGCACCGCTCCCGGTGGCCCAGGGGGCCCAGGAACCCACTGGCCCAGCGGACCGGGCTGACGGACCGGGGTCAGGCGAGCAGTCGGCGGCGCAGTTCGGCGAGCGTGCGGGGTTCACCCCCGTGAGCGAGATACCACCCCTCGACGCCGCCCTCGTGCGCATCCCAGGCGTCGAGCACCGTCTCGATGGCGGCGGCAGGGGCCTCGAGGACCTCGTGCGGGACCGATGTCAGCCGCGTGCCGCCGATCGAGGACCGGGTCCCGGACAGCATGCGCGCCAGCACCCGTGGCATGTGAGCCTCGGTGAGCACGTAGTCCGCGACCACGCGGTGCCTGTCGATACCGAGCAGGCGCAAGACCAATGCGGTCGACACCCCTGTCCGATCCTTGCCCGCCGAGCAGTGCACCAGCACCGGGGCGTCGCCCCAGGCGACTTCCCCCACGACCTGCGTAAGCCCCCGCGCCGCGTCCGGTGCCGTCATGACGGCATACAACTCTGCCAGGGAGTTCATGATTCCCGTCCCCGGGCCGCCCACAAGCGCAGCGGCGTCGAGGAGGTCGATGCCGACAATGCGGGAGTCGCCGGCAAGTGGGTGGGACGGAGCCTTCTCCCCTGCGCCGCGCAGGTCCACCACGGTGGCCGGCGGCCACCGGAGGATGCCGCCCGGTTCCACGTCGCCAGGCATGGGTGCGTCCGAGCGGTACACCACGTCTCGCACGACGCCCGGCGCGGCATCCGCGAGATCACGGACGTTGGCGAGCCGATGCGTCGCGCGGCTCATCACGCGGTGTCTCCAGTACACCCAGCCCCAGGCGAACAGGCTGCGCAGCCGGTTCATGGGCATGATGGGCGCCCCCTAGCCGCACACGCTCGAGTCGAAGGCGCCGGCGACGTTGCGTGCGCGCGCCACCGCCTCGGGCAGCACCTCGACGAGCGCGTCGAGGTCGGCCTGGGTGGACGTGTGGCCCAGCGAGAAGCGCATGGTGGACGCGGCGTCGCGCTCGGACCGACCCATCGCCACCAGCACATGGCTGGCCTGCGCGACTCCCGCCGTGCACGCGGAACCGTTCGACGCCTCCACGCCGTGGGAGTCAAGCACGAACATCATGGCCTCGGCAGCGCAGCCGGGGAACACAAAGTGCACGTTGCCCGGCAGGCGCTCGGGACCGGGCTCGGGGCCGGATAGGCGCGCGCCTGGCACGGCCTCCCGAATGCGTGAGACGAGCTGTCGCTGCAGAGCTCCCAGCCGCTGTGCCTCCGCATCCATCGTCGACACCGCCTCCGCGGCGGCAACCGAAGCCGCGTGAAAGCCTGCCGTGTTGAGGGTGCCGGAGCGCACCTTGCGTTCCTGTCCACCGCCGTGAGTGAGCGGCGTGATCGTGACATCCCGCCGCGCGACGAGCGCGCCCACCCCCACCGGACCGCCGAACTTGTGGGCACTCACCGCCATCGTCGCCAGGCCCGAGGCACGGAAGTCCACTGGAATGTGGCCCACGGCCTGCACCGCATCGGCATGCACGGGGATGTCGTGCTCCGCGGCGATGCTGACGATCTCTCGCACCGGCTGCACCGTGCCCACCTCGTTGTTGGCCCACATCACGGACACGAGCGCGATGTGGTCAACGTGCGCCGCGACCTCCGCGCGCAGCGCGTCGAGGTCCACCCGGCCCTCCTCGTCCACCGGCAGCGCCACCACGGTCGCGCCGTGCTCGGCCTCGAGCCAATGCACGGGGTCCAATCCCGCGTGATGCTCGATCGCCGTGGTGACGATCCGGGTGCGGCGCGCACTGACGCCGCGCCGCGCCCAGTACAGGCCCTTGAGGGCGATGTTGTCTGCCTCGGTGCCTCCCGACGTCCAGATCACCTCGGTGGCGTGCGCGCCAAGCGCCGCGGCCAAGCGCTCGCGCGCGTCCTCCACCACGGACCGCGCCAGGCGCCCCGACGTGTGCAACGCGGACGGGTTTCCCACCCGCGCCAACTCCTCGACGTAGGCCGCGCGCGCCGACTCCAGCATGGGGGTCGTCGCGGCGTGATCGAGGTAGTGCGAGGACATGTCGGGCAGTCTAGCCAGCGCCCGCACGCCCCGCCCTGGCGAGGCGAGAAGCACGGCGACGGCCGATGCGGACCATCCCCGCGCATCGGCCGCCGCCCGTGTGAGGCTCGGGCTGGCGCGCTACGCTGCCGGCCCCGCCGCTCATCACGAGCGTGCGGTGCGGGGCTCCCCCCGCCGGCGCGCGGGCTCGGATAGCGTGGCCGAAGGACCACTCGAGGAGGACCCATGACCACCTGGTTCATTACCGGCTGCTCGACCGGGATCGGGTACGCGACCGCGAGCGCCGCCGCCGACGCGGGCCACACCGTCGTCGCGACCGCGCGCCGGCCCGAGACCCTCGACGCCCTGGTGGCCAAGCACCCGGACCACGTCATCGCGCTCGCGCTCGACGTCACGGACGAGCACGCCGTCGCACAAGCCGTCGAGGAGGCAGAACGCCGCACCGGTGGAGTCGATGTGGTGGTGAACAACGCAGGCATCGGCTGCTTCGCAACCATCGAAGAGACCCCGGCGGCCGATGCGCGCGCCGTCATGGAGGCGAACTTCTGGGGGGCAGCGGCGGTCACCACCGCGTTCCTGCCGCACCTGCGCGCGCGCCGCGCCGGTCACGTCATCACGATCTCCTCGATCGCTGGGGTGCGCGGGTCGGCGGGGCTCGGGTACTACAGCGCGTCCAAGTGGGCGGTGTCCGGATTCATGGAGTCGCTGTGCAAGGAAGTCGCGCACTTGGGGATCAAGGTCAGCATCGTCGAGCCCGGCCCGGTCCAGTCGCAGTGGATCCCGTCGGGTGCCAAGGTGCACGACGGGATGGCGGACTACGCCAAGGTGATGGACCCGTATTGGCGGCGCATCGACGCGCTGCCGGGCAACCAGCCGGGCGACCCGCACGCCCTCGCCCGCGTGCTGCTGCAGATCTCTCAGCTGGACGAGCCGCCGCTGCACCTATTGGCCGGGCGGCACGCGGTCACGCAGGGCCGCGCAAAGGCCGAGGGGCTCGCGGACGAGATCAACGCGTGGGAGCAGTTGGGCCTGTCGATCGACACCCGCGGCTAGCCCCTACGCCCCGCGGTGCGCCTTGATGGTCTCGATCGCCTGCGGGATCACGTCGAACAGGCTGCCCACTACCCCAAAGTCACTGATCTCAAAGATCGGCGCGTCGGGGTCCATGTTGATCGCCACGACCGTGCCGGAGGCCTGCATGCCGCCGCGGTGGTGCACCGCGCCCGAGATGCCGCACGCGACGTACAGCGCCGGGGTCACCGTGGTGCCGGTCTGGCCCACCATGTGTTCGTGGCTGATCCAGCCCTCGTCCGTCGCGTCGCGCGAGGCGCCCACGGCGCCGCCCAGCAACTCGGCAAACTCGGACACCAGCGTGTAGTCGCCGTTGGTCCCGCGCCCACCGGACACCACGACCGGCGCCTCAGCAAGAGGCACGCCCTCGCCCTGCTCGATTGCCTCCACGGCGACGATGCGCTCGCGAATCTCCGGCAGCGTCACCTCGACGTGGCTCACCGCTGCCGCGCCCGGCTGCTCGGCCGGGGACGCCTGAGTAGTGTTGGGGCGAACCCCCACGATCGCGCGGTCCGCGTCGATGCGCGTGCGGATGTTCCAGGTGGCCGCGAACACCGTCTGGAAGGTCTCAACGCGGCCGTCGACCAGCGAGGCACCGGCGGCGTCGACCACCACGCCGGCGCCGGTCAACACCGCGAGGCGGGTCGCGATCTCCTTGGTGACGAACGTCGAAATCACCACCAGTACGGGGGCGTCCTCGGTCGCCGCCGCGATCGCGGCGGCCGCCTTGGCCGGCAATCGCGCGTCGTCCCCGATGTCCACCACCCGCACCTCGGAGGCGCCGTACTCCCCCAGCTGCGCGAGCGCATCGGCCGCAGGAACCTCCCCTAACCAGATGCCCACGGGCGTGCCGAGCGAACGCGCCAGCGTGAGCGCCTCCAGCGATGGGCGCGTGACGGCCCCGTCGCGGTGCTCGATCAGTACGGCAACAGTGGTGGCGCTCATGCGAGGCCCCTCTCGATGAGGAACTCCGCCAATTCGCGGCCGCCCTCACCCTTGTCAGTGACGAGTTGGCGGTTCTCCCGCGGGGGCCGCTCCGAGGCGTCGACCACGGTGGCGCGTGCGGCGTGACCGCCCACGCGCTCCGGGTCGATGCCAAGATCTGCGAGCGTCCACACGGGCACCTCGGCCTTGCGGGCCGCCATGATCAGCTTGAAGTTGGGGTAGCGGGGCTTGTTAGCCTCGTCGGTCACGGACACGACCGCGGGCAGCGGCGCGGTGACGGTCTCGCGGGCGTCCGGCAGGTGGCGCACGATGGTCGCCTCGCCCCCCACGACGGTCAGGCCCGATGCGAGGGTGAGCTGGGACCAGTCGAGTTCGGCCGCGAGCGCGGTGGGGAACATCGAGGTCAGCCCGTCGAGGGCCGCCATGCCGGTGATCACCATGTCGAGCGGGGCCTCCGCGTGCACCTTGCGCACGGCGGCGCCGATGACCATCGCGGTGCCGAACACGTCCGACCCGGCGATGGCCTCATCGCTCACGTGGATCGCGTGGTGGGCGCCCAGCTGGAGCGCCTTGCGGACGGCCGCGACCGCATCGGGCCCACCCATCGTCAGGGCGTAGACCTCGCCCTCGCCGGCGGCCTCGACCAACTGCAGTGCCGCCTCGACTGCGTGCTCGTCGAGCTCGTTCATCGACCCGTCCTCGGCAGTCCGGGTGACCGTGCCGTCGGTGAAGGACCGGTTGGACTGAAGGTCGGGGACATGCTTGACCGTGACCAGAATGCGCATGGGGCAAGCCTAACCGGACCGCGCGTGCACCCGGCGCGCCTGCGGTTCCGCGGACCAGCGTCAGCGCCGCGGCGGCCGATCCGCCGCGGAGACGTCGTCCTCGAACTCGTCGATCAGCACCAGGTCCTTGTCGTACGCGTCCCCACGGTACGCGGCCCGCGCCGCCATGTGCGCAGAGATGGGCTGCGTCAGCATCTGGAAGAGGATCACGAGGATGGCCAGGCCCAGCACGGACAGGCTGGGCACGCGCACCATGACGGCCACACAGATCACGATGACCCCCAGCACCTGGGGCTTGGCCCCGGCGTGCAGGCGCTGCATGGTGTCCGGCAGTCGCAGCAGGCCGATGCCGGCCGCCAGGGAGAGCACCCCCGACAACGCCACGAGAGTGATGGCGAACACGTCCGACGCGACGTTGTCCCCTGCGAGCCACTGATTCACGAGTTCTCCTCCTCGCGCGACAGGAATCGAGACACACTCACGGTGCCGACCAGCGCGAACATCGCGAGAGCCAACAGCGCCGGCATGAGCAGCGCGGAACGGTTGGCGATCATCCACACGCCTAGCCAGCACATGAGGGTGGCGGTCAGCACATCGGCTCCGACGATCCGGTCGATGTTGGTGGGGCCGCGGACAATGCGGATGGTGGCGGCGATGCCCGCGAAGCCGAACATCAGGCCCGAGACGATCAGGACAGTGGTCATCGCGTGCGCTCCCCCTTCGTCGCGCCCGTCGCGGCGCCTTCGGCCTTGAGGCGCTGCATCGACCGGCTGGAGCCGAACGCACGGATAAGGCGCGCCTCAGTGACGAGCACGGCGCGTCGAGCCTTCTCGATGTCGTCGGGCGAACGCACGGAGAACACGTGGAGGAACAGTTCCCCGTGCTCCCGGTCGGCGTCGATCACGATAGCGCCGGGCACGAGCGTTACGGCCTCTGCGGTGGCGGTCAGAATCAGGTCGTTGCGCGTGCGCAGGCGCACCCCAATGATCGCTACGTTGCGCGAGTAGCGAATACCGACCGCCTGCCCCGCCACGACGACGGAGGCGCGGACGTTGTCGAAGAGAAGCCGCAGCATGAACCAGATCGACCATCCGAGGTGGAACCGTCCCGTGCTCTCGATCGGCGGCAGGTAGAACAGCGCCGGAATTGCGATCGCAACGACCATCCCGGTGGCCAGATTGGTCCACGACAACTCGCCCCACAGCAGCACCCACAGCACGAGGAGTGACAGCTGCATGGGCACGAGGGTG
>JBKBNW010000097.1:0-7596 GCA_046295115.1 Demequina sp. | reverse complement strand
CCTAGATCAGCTGCGAGGTCGCTCATGACTCTCACGGCCGATGCGGTGGTGGAGCGCCTGACCGGCGCACTAGTGGTCTCCTGCCAGGCCTATCCGGGAGAGCCGATGCGGGACCCGCGCACGATGTCGCAAATCGCGCGGGCTGCGGTGGCGGGGGGAGCCGCTGGCATCCGGGTGCAGGGCATCGAGGACATTCGCGCGGTCGCCGACCTCGAAGTCCCGGTGATTGGCCTGTGGAAGGTGGGGGCAGAGGGCGTATTCATCACCCCTACCCTCGA
This sequence comes from Demequina sp., assembly GCA_046295115.1. GTDB lineage: Bacteria > Actinomycetota > Actinomycetes > Actinomycetales > Demequinaceae > Demequina. Next base: position 7,318 of record JBKBNW010000097.1, on the reverse strand, counting down.
CCACGCCCTGGCCGTGGCGCAGGCGGGCGCTGACGTGGTGGCGCTCGACGGCACGCGCCGCGCTCGGCCCGACGGGTTGTCTCTCGCTGAGACCATTCGGCGTCTGCGCGACGTAAGCGACGTTGCCGTCATGGCCGACTGCGGTTCCGTGGAAGACGCATTGGCGGCGGAGCGTGCCGGGGCGGACATTCTCGGCACGACCCTCGCGGGATACACGGGGGAACGGCCCGCGACGCAAGGGCCCGATCTCGAGCTCATCGAGTCAATGGTCGCCCAGTGCTCCCGGCCCGTCATGGCAGAGGGTCGCGTGCACACGCCCGATGCCGCCGCCGCCGCCATGAGGGCGGGGGCTTTCGCGGTGTGCGTCGGCACCGCCATCACTCATCCGACGACGATCACGACCTGGTTTGCTCATGCGCTGCGAGAGGAGCACTGATGGAGGTCATCATCACGCCGGTGGCGGACATCGGTGGCCTGGTCGCGGACCAGATCGGGGTGCTGCTGGAGCGCAAGCCCGCTGCGGTCCTGGGCTTGGCGACGGGGTCCAGCCCGCTCGCCGTATACGAAGAGCTCGCGGCACGTGTGAGCGACGGGAGGCTGTCGCTCGCAAGGGCGCGCGGCTTCACCCTCGACGAATATGTGGGCCTGCCCGAGGGGCACCCGTGCAGCTACCGCACTGTCATCGATGAGGAACTCGTGTCGAGAGTGGACTTTGCGCCCGGCGCGGTGATGGGACCCGACGGGACCGCGCCGGACCTCGAAGCCGCCTGCGCGCAGTACGAGCAGGAGATCTTCACTGCAGGCGGTGTCGATCTGCAGATCCTGGGAATTGGCACAGACGGGCACATCGCCTTCAACGAGCCCGGATCCTCGCTGGCGTCGCGCACTCGCGTCAAGACGCTGACGGACCAGACCCGTCGCGATAACGCTCGCTTCTTCGACGGTGACGTCGAGGCGGTGCCGCGTCACTGCCTCACGCAGGGGCTCGGAACGATCATGGAGGCGCGCCACGTCGTCCTCGTCGCGACAGGTGGGGCCAAGGCGGCCGCGGTCCGCCAACTCGTCGAGGGAGCGGTCTCGGCTTTGTGGCCGGCCACGATTCTGCAGCATCATCCGCACGTGACGGTCGTCATCGATGACCTGGCAGCCGCGCAGCTCGAACTTGCCGACTACTACCGCGATACCTACGCGGCCCGCGAGCTCGCGGGGTGAGTACCGCCCTGCCACCCGTGCTGGTGAGCGCCTATGCGGCCTCGCCCGCGCATCGGGCGTGGGACGCGCAGCTCGAGCAGCGTTTGCTGTCCGGATTGTGCGCGATGCCCGGGGTGGCCGGTCTCGAGGTGCCGTGGATGGGCGGAGTGCACCCGCACGACGACCAATGGTTCCTCGCTCGCGTTCCCGTCGGCGCGCACTTGGCGCTCACTCCGCTGCCGTGGGTCATGGCGAGGGCCGCGCAGGACCCGCGCTACGGCATCGCCTCTCCCGATGCGGAGGGCCGGCGGGCCGCCGTCGAGGACCTACGCGCCGTGGCGACTGATGTGGAGCGCCTTGAAGGGGTGAGTGCCGCGCACGTCACCTATGTGTCCCTGCACACCGCACCGCGGGGCGGCGGTTCCGCGCCGGCCCTCGCGCGTTCGATCGACGAGATCGCCGCCTGGGACTGGCAGGGTGCGCGGCTAGTCGTGGAGCACTGCGACGCGGCGGTGGGGCACTCCTTCGAGAAGGGGTTCCTGCGGCTCGACGAGGAGATCGACGTCATCGAGGCCTCGGGCGCCCCCCTTCGGATGTGGCTCAATTGGGGTCGATCGATGGTGGAACTGCGAGACGCCGATGCGGTGACCGCGCAGATCGCTGGAGTCGCCGCCACGGGCCTGCTGGCCGGGCTGACCCTGTCGGGCACAGCGTCGACCGACGGTCCCTATGGCAGCGCGTGGGCGGACGCTCACCTACCGCTGGCGGCGGCCGATCCCCAAGCGGGCTCTTTGCTGGACTCCGACCATGTGCGCGCGGCGGTGTTGGCCGCCGGCCCGGTCGACGTCCTTGGTCTCAAGGTGAGCAGGAGACCGGCGGACCGAACCGGGGAGGACGTGTTGCGCACCATCGAGGACAACCTGCAGGCCGCACGCGACAGCCTCGGCTATGACGCCCCATCCGGACACCGCCATGGCTGAGCTGCTGATTCACTCCACGCGGCTCATCACCGCAGGCACCGACGGCCGCGCCGAAGATGTGCCCGACGCGTGGGTCCACCTGCGGGGTGGCGTGATCGCGGCGACCGGGACCGGGCCGGTGCCCACACCGCTAGCGACTGTGCCGAGCATCAACGGACGCGAGGTGGCGGGTCCCGGCGCGATCCTGACCCCCGGTCTGGTCGACATTCACAACCATGGCGGAGGTGGCTACTCCTTCGAGGATGGAGCCGATGCGATGGCCAGGGCCGCGGCTGCGCATGCGCGCCGGGGCGTGACGCGCATTGTCGCCTCGTTTGTGAGCGCCCCGGTAGACGTCCTCACAGCCCAGCTCGAGGCGGTGGCCCGCATGGCTGCGCTGAGCGGTGCGGTGATCGGCGTCCACCTCGAGGGACCGTGTTTGGCGCACGGCCGTCGGGGCGCTCACGATCCTTTCGCCCTGACGGACCCCGCCGTCGTCGACTTCGCAGAGCTGGCCGCAAGCGGACCCCTCGTGCAGGTGACGTTGGCGCCAGAACTCGCAGGCGCATCCGAGGCCATCGCCACGTTGAACAAGGCCGGCGTACGGGCCGCTGTCGGACACACGCAAGCAGACCAGGAGTGCGCAGGTGCGGCCTTCGACGCCGGTGCCACGATCCTGACGCACGCCTTCAACGCCATGCCGCCGCTTCACCACCGGGACCCCGGCCCCGTCGGGGCGGCGATGGCCGACGACCGGGTGACACTCGAAGTGGTCGCCGACGGTCACCACGTCAGCCCTACCGTGATTGCGGTGCTGTTTCGCGCCGCTGCGGGCAGGATTGCGCTCGTCAGCGACGCGATGGCGGCGGCCGCTGCGGCCGACGGTCGGTACCAGCTCGGTGGACTTGACGTTGATGTGACGGCAGGCAAGGCCACCCTGGCGGGGACCGAGGTGATCGCGGGCTCCACCCTTACTCTCGACCAGGCGATCCGCAATGTCGTGGGCTGGGGTGTGCCACTGACGGAGGCGGTCATGGCGGCGACGCTGACCCCTGCACGGGCCATCGGCCGCGCAGACCTGGGCCGCATCACGCCTGGTGCCAGGGGCGATGCCGTGTTGTGGAACCGGGAGATGACCGCCATCGCTGTGTGGCGCGATGGCGAGCCCGTGGAGCGCTGACGTCCCGCGACCACCCCTACCCGCGGCGTGACCGCCTGCGCGGTTCACGTGATGCGCCGGACCTGCGGGCACCGTCCGTGATGGCCGCCACCAGTGCGCCCACGAGACCGCCGGCGAGGGCACCCGTGGTGTTGAGGATGATGTCGTCAATGTCCGCGACGCGGCCGAGTACGTACTGAGCGACTTCGATCGATGCGGACAGCACCAGTCCGAAGACGACGGCGGCCGCGACTCTCGAGAGGAACCGGGCCCTGGCGAGGCAGGCTGCGAGAAAGCCGAGAGGCGCGAACAGCGCCACGTTACCTACGAGGTTGAGCCATGCACTCGAGCCGCGCGCCTGCAGGCCCCGCTCGATCTCCTGGAAGGGAACGAGGTTGAGCCCCCTCGCTCCGTGGAGTTGCGAGGTGACCGTCGAGCCGAGCGTGACTACCGCGATCACCAGCAGCCACATCACGAGCGCGGTCCACAGCACGGAGCGGGTGGCGCGCCCGCGCCGGGCGCCCAGCATTGCGGCGACCGCAAGGATAAGCGCGACCAGCGCGGCGGCCGTCACGACGACGCTGTCGTTGTCGACAAGCGCGTTCAGCATTCTCACCCCCGATATCGCGTACGGCCGAGCCATGAGCACAGCTGTCGTGGGAAGCGCACATAACCCGTCTACCAGGCGCGACGTCTTCCTCGCTACAAGCCTAGACCACGCGGTTACACGGGCCGGTCCGCAGCGATTCTGGAGGCGTTGCCAAGAGAGCGCCGTCCGGGTTCAGCGAGGCAGAGGCCCAGTCAAGTGACCTCGACGGCTCCAATGTCACCGCCGCGGCATGCTCGGCGCGGCCCATAGGTGCGGGATGCCTACAGTGTGGCAACTGCGGCCGTGCCGTTATGGACGTTTCCCTCAAGTTGCGTCAGCGCATGTCTACTTGGGGCACGGCAGATGAGCCGTGGGGAGAGGGGATGGCGCGCATGGATAGCGCGGACACGGTTCGCGTCACCGAGGCAGTCGTTGCCACGTGGCAAGACATGGCGGCGCGTCCGACCGTGTCCACCGATCGCAACCTCATGCAGGCGGTCACCAAGGCGCGCCAACTGGAACGGGTTGGCGTGACAACGGACGCGCTCATCCGGCGGGCAGCCGCACGGGATGCCGCAGGCTTGCCGTGGCGTTCGGGGACGAGCTATTCACCCGCTGACGACCTTAAAACCCTGGACGCTCGCGGACGCTGACGAATGCGGTGTGGTCGTCGACAAACACATAATCCTGGGGGGCGCATGACTGCGAGCGCGCGCATGATAGGACATCAGCAATAGGGGCCGCAGTGGCGGTGCTTTCTACCGGCTGCTCCAGCATCAGTGACGACGGCACGACGATCGACGCTGAGCAGCCGGCCGTCAGTGATGAACCGACGCCGGCGACGGATGCGTCCACCCCTGACGGCGAGGCTGACGTCGACGCGGGACTCGACGTCTTCGCTGACGACTCTGGACTTTCACCTGAGGGGCGTGCGGCGCTGAGCGCGGGTGGAGTCGACGCCGTCATCTTGGACAACGGCTTTGACGGCAAAATGTACAGGGTCGAGGCGCTCGACTCAGTGCTCGTTACCTACACGCCGTGACGATCTGCGGTGACGGCGCCGTCGATCCCCTCAGCGAGCTCCTCGGTGACGTAGGGGTCGTTCGCCGCGTCGGCGGCGGTGCGCTTCTGGACCCACTGCGCCGGTCCTGGGGGAGGCGGGCTGTGTTTCGGCATCCGGTGCGGCTTCAGTCGGTGCGGATGTCTGCGGTGCAGCCTCAGGTGGCGTCGGTGTCGCACGGTGATCCTGCCTCGCACGCACCCCAGCGGTGCCGGTGCGTGTGGACAAGCGTCGAGTTTGGTCGTCGACGTGGCGGCAGGCGGGCCGGCTGGTGAGAGGGGTGCCATCCCGCCGAACCGTCCAGCACTCGGTGTGCCGGGCGGCGTCGAAGTCCCCGTCTTTAGCGCGGAGAGAAACTCAAGCGATCGGGACCCTTCCGTGTAGTATTCTTTCTCTAGGGAAAGAATAGTGACGGGAGTTGAGGATGCTGTTGCAGAGTCCGCTACACACGGTGACCTCGTCGCTGGACGCCGACGTGCTGCAGGTGCTGGCAGGCGCCGAGGTGCCGTTCACGACCACACGCTTGGCCGAGCTCACCGGTCGCTCCGTGCCCGGCGTGCGCCTGGTGCTCAGGCGTCTGGTTGACCAAGGCGTCGTCGTCACTGTCGGCGCCGGCCGCTCCCACTCGTACACGCTCAACCGCGAACACCTGGCGGCCGGGCCAATCATCGCTTTGGCGAGCCTGCGCGAGGCACTCATCGAGCGCCTGCGCGAGCGCATCGCCACCTGGGGCACACCGCCGGTGTACGCCGCACTGTTTGGCTCCGGCGCACGCGGGCAGATGACCGACACCTCCGACATTGACCTGTTCCTCGTGCGCCCTCGAGGAGCCAGCGAGCGATTCGACGATGACGTTCACGCTCTCGCGCAGCAGGCGACCGCGTGGACCGGCAACCCCGTCCACCCGCTCGTGATGAGACTCGACGAGATCAGCGGTGCCAAGTCCGCCGAGCCGGTGCTGGCTGACATCGCCGAGCATGGGCTCGCGGTGTTCGGCGAAGCGTCCGCCTTCCGCAAAGTCATCCGTTGACGCCCGCGCAGGAGCCGCGTGCCGCCTCGCAGGGAGAGCTCGAGGGGCGGTGGGCGAAGGCACGCCAGTTCGCAGATGTGTGCGACCTCATCGAGCACGACGCGAGCGTCGACGGAGACCTCGTCGATGCGTACGTGACCCTGGCGGTACATTCAGGCATCGCGAGCGCGGACGTGATCTGTATCAGCGCGCTCGGCGCCTACTGGGCCAACGGCAACCACGACCAGGCTGTCACGCTGCTGGCACGTGCCGATGCCAAGGCCGCCAACCACCTGCGCCGACTGCTGGCGCTGAAGACCAAGGCCGGATACAGCCACCGACCAGCGTCGGCCGCCGACGTGAAGACCGCCGCAGCGGCGCACCAGACGCTGCTGGAGATCGCGCGGGCACAGCGCTAGTGCCGGCCGCCAAGTGGGCCCCGTGGGGCTCGAACCCACGACCTACGGATTAAAAGTCCGCTGCTCTACCAACTGAGCTAGAGGCCCCGCCCCAGAATCCTACGCGGCCCTGGGGGGCGACGAACCGTGCCCGCGCATCGGCCGCCGGGACTTTGGCTGCTTTCGAGCTCGCGCCCGGCCGGATAGCGTGAAGCCGATGCGCCTGCTCAGGCGCCCGGAGGAGGACGACGGTGGAGAACTTCGCACGCGGGGTCAACCTGGGCGGTTGGCTGTCCCAGTACCGGCAGTACGACCACGAGCACTTCCGCACGTTCATCACCCGGCCCGACATCGAGCAGATCGCGGCCTGGGGATTCGACCACGTGCGGCTGCCGGTGGACTACCCCGTCCTGGAGGCGGACGACGCCCACGGCCAGCCACGCGAGGAGGGCTACGCCTACATCGACGACTGCCTGCAGTGGTGCGCCGATGCGGGCCTCGCCGTCATCCTCGACGTGCACGAGGCACCTGGCTTCACATTCCGCAACGACCTCGAAGAGGGCGACGCGGCGGGCAACACCTTGTTCGCCGACCCGGCGGTCCAGGACAGGTTCGTGGCGCTGTGGGAGACCATCGTGCGCCGCTACGCCGACGCACCCGTGCCGATGATCTTTGAACTCCTCAACGAGGTGACGCTGCCCGACAACGGCCCGTGGAACGCGCTCGCAACGCGCACGGTGCGCGCGATCCGCGAGGTTGCGGCCGATGCAGTCGTCATGATTGGCGGCACCCACAACAATGCGGTCGCCGGGCTGGCAGGGCTTGTGGAGATCGACGATCCGAACCTGGTCTACACCTTCCACACGTACGAGCCGCTGTACTTCACGCATCAGAACGCGCCGTGGGCGGCAGGCCCCCGCGAGTGGGGCGGCACACCGACATATCCGGGCTAC
>JBKBNW010000096.1:0-7621 GCA_046295115.1 Demequina sp. | reverse complement strand
TGACCGCAGACTTCGCCGCCACGCGCCAACGCCTTTGGGAGGCGTACACCGACCCCCGCCAGATCGAGAAGATCTGGGGGCCGGAAGGCTGGCCGGCGACGTTCACCCGCCACGATGTGTTCCCGGGTGGTTGGTCCCACTACGTCATGACCGGGCCGGACGGCGAGACGTCGAGCGGCTTCTGGGAGTTCCTTGCCGTCGACCCCGGCCACTCCTTCAAGGTGCGCGACGGCTTCGCCGACGGAGAGGGCAAGGAGAACCCCGAGATGCCGTCGATCCAGGTGGCGTTCCAGTTCGAGGACACCGACGGCGGTTCCAGGCTGGTCGTCACTTCGCACTTCCCGTCGCTCGAGGCGCTCGAGCAGCTCATCGGGATGGGGATGGAACAGGGGATGACCTCCGCGATGGGTCAGATCGACGACGTGCTCGCGGACCTCGAGTCCTTCGCAGCGGATCGCTCCGCGAGCGCTCAGATCCTCTCCGATACCAAGGTGCGTGTGTCTCGCGTGATTCGCGGCACTCCCGAGCAGATCTGGCAGGCCCACCACGACCCGGACCTGATGAAGAGGTGGCTGCTCGGCCCGGACGGCTGGACCATGCCCGTCTGCGTCGTCGCCGAAAACGTGGGCGACACCTACCGCAACGAGTGGGTGGACGGACACGGGGAGAACGGGTTTGGCTTCACAGGAGAGCTGCTCGAGGCCGAGCCGCCGTTCCGGGAGGTCACCACCGAGTCGATGATCGGAGTTGAGGGGGAGCCCAACGTCAACGAGTTGACGCTCACCCCGGTCGACGGCGGGACCCTGCTGTCGTTGGTGATCACCTACCCGAACGCCGAGGTGCGCGACATGGTGCTGGGGACCGGGATGGTCGACGGCATGGAGACCAGCTACGCGAGGCTGGAAGCGGAGGTGTTCGCGTGAGCGCCGAGCGCCGGATCGCGGCGCCGCACGTGGACCCGTCGGTCAAGGTCAAGGGGCCGGCGTCGTACTTCGCCTCGATTGAGAAGACTTACGGGCGGCCCATCCAGCACTGGCTGGACCTGGCCGTCGACCGGCTCGACCACCATCGGCACATGGAAGTGGTCGAGTGGCTGAAGGTGGAGCACGGGCTCGGCCACGGCCATGCCAATGCGATCGTGGCGTACGTGAGGGCAAAACTCGCGTGAGCGCGCACCACGGCCAGGCAGCCGGCTGTGCAGGGGCGTGTAGGCGGGTGAAGGGGCTACATCGAGCCGTAAACCAGAAACAGCACAAGGGCAATGGCGCCCGTGGCGGTACACGCAAGGGTCACGGCCGTCCAGCTGCGCAGACGGGCGACGGAGAGCCACGCCAGCACGCCGACTCCCACCCCGATGAGCACCCACCAATACGCGACAGGAGTGGTGTCTGCGACCCGAATCAGTCCGTGCGCGCCCTCGCCGAACGCCACGCCGGGGAATGCCGCAGCGGCAACCGCGCGCATCGGCCCGTTGCGTGAGCTGCGTAGCGCCCACACCGCGAGGCCCATCCCGGCCCCGGCGATCACGCCCGCGGTGCACCAGAGAATCACCATGGACATGCTCACGCCGAAGCCCCGCAGATCTGACGTGCCGTAGTAGCCGACCATCGCGAGCGGACCCGCGAGGGCGCCGAGCAGAGCATGGGCCCAGGCCGACCGCGCCGCCATCGACACGGCCGCCGCGAGTGCGACGACCGGTGCTGCGGAGTTGAACAGCGGGGCGATGGGGTCAGGGGCAAAGGTTTGGCCGAAGGACATCACGATGCCGGCGACGAGCGCGGCGGCGAGGGCAAACGCTATGCGCAGGGACATGCGGGAAGTCTAGGGTCGAGACTGCTCGGCCCGGCCTCACGCGTGTACACCGCCCGAGACGTGCGGCAAGAAGTGCGAGCTGCCTCGCGCAAGCGTCGCAGCAATGGCGGGCTCGGCATAACCACGTCCGCTAGGTGGTTGCCCCTATATGACGCGATGCAACGACCAGCCGACCATCACGCCAATGTCGCCGACGGGGGTGCACGCATGAGGCCCGCGGACGTGGCCGACGTGTGGTGGCGCAACGCCACGGTGTATTGCCTCGACGTCGAGATCTACCAGGACTCGAACGGTGATGGCATCGGAGACTTTCGGGGCCTGACGTCGCGCATCGAGCACCTGGCGAACCTGGGCGTGACGTGCCTGTGGCTGATGCCGTTCTACGCGTCGCCCAACCGCGACGACGGCTACGACGTCTCCGACTACTACTCCGTGGACCCGCGCCTGGGCTCGCTTGGCGACTTCGTCGAGATGATGCGCACCGCGCGTCATCATGGCATCCGCGTGATCGCGGACCTGGTGGTCAACCACACCTCCGACCAGCACCCGTGGTTCCAGGAGTCGCGGTCCTCCCTCGATAACCCCAAACGCGATTGGTACGTGTGGCGGGACGAGCCGCCCGAGGACGCTTCCCAGTCCGTGATCTTCCCGGACGAGGAGGACAGCCTGTGGCGCCAGGACGAGGCGACGGGCCAGTACTACCTGCACCACTTCTACCGCCACCAGCCGGACCTCAACATCGCCAACCCCGAGGTGCGCGACGAGATTGCGCGGGTCATGGGCTTCTGGATGGAGCTGGGGCTCTCCGGCTTCCGCGTCGACGCCGTGCCGTACCTGCTCTCTACCGCGGACACGCTCGCCGTCGAGCGCGACACGGACCCGCACTCCTACATGAAGGCGCTCCGGTCCTTTATGACGCGACGCTCGGGGGACGCCGTCATGCTGGGCGAGGTCAACGTGCCGTACGACGACCTGATGCGGTTCTTCGGCGACGGCGGGGACGAGCTCGACCTGTCCTTCGACTTCCCGGGCATGCAGGCGATGTACCTGGCCCTCGCTCGCCAGGACGCGGGGCCGATGCGCGAGGCTCTTGCCTCGCGCCCGCTGCCTCCGCGCGACACGCGATGGGCGACGTTCGTTCGTAACCACGACGAGCTGACACTCGACCAACTCACGGCCGATGAGCGCGACGAGATCTTCGCGGCCTTCGGGCCGGAGCCGGAGATGCAGGTGTTCGGGCGCGGCCTGCGGCGGCGCCTGCCTGGGATGTTCGACGGCGACCAGGACCGCATCCGCATGGTGTACTCGCTGCTCTTTTCGTTGCCCGGAACCCCCGTGCTGTTCTATGGCGAAGAGATCGGCATGGGCGAGAACCTGGACGTCCCCGGTCGCTCCTCGGTCCGCACGCCGATGCAGTGGGAGCCAGGCGAGGGCGGCGGCTTCACGACCGCGAGCGCGGACAAGCTTCGTCGGCAGATGCCCTCGCACCCCTACTCGCCCGACGAGATCAGCGTGGCCGATCAGAGCGGTGACCCCGAGTCCCTGCTGACGTACATGACGATGCTGATCTCCAAGCGCCGCGACAACCCGCACTTTGGCTTTGGCGACATCGAGTGGCTGGACTCGGCGGAGCCGAGCGTGCTTGCCCACCGCGCGGTACTCGACGGCGACTCGGTGATCGCCATTCATCACCTGGCGGATGGCCCCCTCGAGGTCACGCTCGCGTCGGGACTCGAGCCGGGAACCCAGGTGCGCGACCAGCTCGCGACCGGAGCGGGCGTCGCCGAGCCCATCGAGGTGGCCGCGGACGGCACGCTGACCGTCACGCTTGGTCGATACGGCGTGTGCTGGTTGCGCGCTTAGGAAGGGCCCTTACCCCAGGGGGAGAAAGGGGACGGGGCGGCGTAGACTGGACTTTCACCCCCTTCTTGGTGGGGACCTCTCGTTGACACCGGCCGCCTGGCCGCAACGTCCCTGGCGCCTCCTCCCGAGCATCGACTCGAGGTTCGTCATGCGTCCCGTTCCACCCCCCGTCCTTGCCCTACCCGCGCCCGCAAGCGCCGACGACCGCCCCACGGCTGTGGTCTATTGCGAAGGCAACTTCGCGCGGATCGACGGGAAGACGGCCAATGGGCTCGTCCGCTCGAGTGAGCGGTACCGCATCATCGCGGTCATCGACAGCACGGTCGACGGGGCCGATGCGGGGCTCGCGCTCGGCGACGTCGCCGCCGGCATCCCTGTGGTCGCGTCCCTCGCCGCGGCGCTCGCGGTGGGGTCGCCCGGCCCGCTCGACGCCCCCGGCGAGCCGTGCGACCCCGAGGTCTTCATCTTCGGGCTCGCGCCGCTGTCGGGGCTGATGAGCCCCGCAGATCGCGCCGCCGTGATCGAAGCGATCGCTGCAGGCCTCGACATCGTGTCGGGCCTGCACGAGTTCCTGAACGACGACGTCGAGATCTCCGCATGTGCCGCACTGGCCGGCGTCACGCTCCACGATGTCAGGCGCCCGCGCCCCACGCGGGACCTGCGGATGTTCGACGGCGCGATCGACGGCGTCGACTGCCTGCGCGTCGCGATTCTTGGCACGGATGGCGCGATTGGCAAGCGAACCACCGCCACGCTGCTGACGGCTGCACTGAACGCAGCGGGCGTGCACGCGGTGATGGTGGGCACCGGGCAGACGGGCTTGATGCAGGGGGCAAAGTACGGCGTCGCGCTCGATGCGATTCCCGCGCAGTTCGGCGTGGGAGAGCTCGAGGGCGCGGTAGTGGCCGCGTGGGAGGCCGAGCGCCCCCAGGTCATCGTGATTGAGGGGCAGGGGGCGCTCAGCCACCCCGCTTACCTGAGCTCGACGGTGGTGTTGAGGGCCAGCCGGCCCCAGGCCGTCATCCTGCAGCACGCCCCGGGGCGCCTGGTGCTGAGCGACTACCCGGACGTCGCGATGCCGCAGGCGGCGAATGAGCTGGCGTTGATCGAAATGTTCGCGCGCACCCGCGTGATCGGCCTCGCGATTAATCACGAGGGCATGGGTCACTCCGAGGTGGCCGCCTCCGCCGCGCTGTACGAGTTCGAGCTTGGTATCCCCGCTGCGGATCCGCTGTGGGACGGCCCCGAGAGCCTGGTCGAGATGGTGCTCCAGGCCTACCCGGCGCTCGCGCCCGAGGGAGAGCCGGTCTCCATATGACCGCGCCCCGCATCGAGGTCGATCTCGCAGCAATCGAGCACAATGCTCGCACCCTGGTGGAGCGCCTGGCACCGACGGGGATCACGGTGACCGGGGTCACCAAGGCGACCCTCGGCTCTCCCGAGGTCGCACGGGCCATGCTGCGCGGCGGCGTGACTCGGCTCGCCGACTCCCGTATCGAGAACCTCGAGCGTTTGCGCCGCGGGGGAATCTCGGTTCCCTTGACACTGCTGCGTTCTCCCTCGCCGGCCCAGGCCGCGAGGGCGGTGGCCGCGGCCGACTCGTCGCTCGTCAGCGACATGGACGTGGTGCGCGCATTGGCGGAGGCGGCCCAGGTCCAGGGCCGCCCTCACGGAATCGTGCTCATGGTCGAGATGGGCGACCTGCGCGAGGGGTTCATGCCCAGTGAGCTGCTCTCCTTTGCTCGCAAGGTCGCGGCTCTCGACGGTGTGACGCTCGAGGGGGTCGGGGCGAACCTCGCATGTCTGAGCGGTGTCGTCCCCGGCACCGAGCAGATGCGGGACCTGTCTGCGCTCGCGTCGCTTGTCTCAAACCGCCTGGGCTTGCCCGCGCTGCGGGTGAGCGGAGGCAACTCCGCCAACCTCGCATGGGCTTTGGCGCGTGGGTCCGTGGGAGCGGTCAACGACCTGCGCATCGGGGAGGCCATTCTGCTGGGCCTCGACCCGGTGACGGGCCTGCCGATCGATGGACTACGCACCGAGGCCTTCAGCGTGGTCGGCGCGGTCATCGAGTCACGGGAGAAGCCAACGGAGCCCTGGGGTCGGGTCTCCGCGGTGGCGGCGCGGGCCGCGCACCGGGGCGACGTGCGTGCCACGCTCCATCCTGGGCGCGCGCGCCGTGTCCAGACCATCGCGGCACTCGGCCAGCAGGACATCGATCCGGACGGGCTTACCCCGCCCGCCGGCTCGATCGTCCTCGGTGCGACCAGCGACCACCTGGTGCTGGAGACCGCGACGGTGATGCTGGCGGGTACGGAGCTGAGGTTCGGCGTTGACTATGCGGCGCTGCTGCGCGCGATGGCATCCCCGTTCGTCGCGGTCCTGGCGATCGATTCCACCGCCGCTGCCGCCCCCTCCCCCGCTGCCCTTGGGGATGAGTGGGTTCCCAACACGACGCCAACGAGCCTCCGGTAGGAGAAATCGGCACGTCCCGGGCCTACTGTGGACGGATGCATACCCCCGCGCGCGAACACTTGGTCCAATGCGAGCAGTGCCGCGGCGCAGAGGCGTTGTCGTTCGACTTCACGATGGCGTTCCAGCCCGTCGTCGACATCCAAGCGCGGAAGATCGTCGCCTACGAGGCGCTGGTGCGGGGCACGGACGGCGCGGGCGCCGCGAGCATTCTTGACCGCATCGACGCGGACAACCGCTACCGATTCGACCAGGCATGCCGAACCAAGGCCGTGGAGCTCGCGTCCCGGCTGGGGATCGAGTGCCGCCTCAGCATCAACTTCCTCCCCAACGCCGTGTACGAACCGGCCGCGTGCATCCGCGCGACGCTTGCGGCGGCGCGGCGCTACGACTTCCCCATCGAGCGCATCGTTTTTGAGGTCACGGAGGGGGAAGACATGGTCGACAAGGACCACCTGACCAACATCCTCGAGGACTACCGCGGGCGTGGATTCATCACCGCGATCGACGACTTCGGGGCCGGCTACGCGGGGCTTTCCCTGCTAGCCGCCTTCCAGCCCGACGTGATCAAGCTCGACATGGGACTGCTGCGGGGCGTTGATACCGACCGTGTGCGGCAAGTCCTGGTGCGCGGCGTCATCGACATCTGCCGCAATCTCCAGATCGACGTGGTCGCGGAGGGTATTGAGACGTACGAGGAATACCAGTGGTTCCGCTCAGAAGGCGTGCGCTACATGCAGGGCTACCTCTTCGCCAAGCCTGAGCTCGAGTCGCTGCCTAGCGTCGAGTGGCCGGACTGAGCGAGCACCCCGCGCGGCGAGGCCGGGCGAGCGCTAGCCTCGTCCCATGGCGACGGTCGTCCTGCTTCACTCGGCGCTCGGGCTGACGCACCACGTCCACGAGTGGGCAGATGCGCTGCGCGCCGACGGCCACCACGTGGTGGCCCCCGACATGTTCGGCGGCGAGACCTTTCTCGATACTGACCCTGCGGTCGCATTCGTTGACGCGCAGGGCGGGCCACCGGCCTTCGTCGACGCTGTGATTGCGCAGACCGTCGACCTCGATGGTCCGCGCGTGTACGCGGGCTTCTCCCTTGGTGCCGCGGTCGCCGAGATCCTCGCGCTGACCCGACCCGATGCGACGGGCCTGATCGTCATGCACGGCGCCATCTCTCCCGCGTGGATCGGCGTCGATACGTGGCCCCCAGGGCTCCGCGCGCAACTCCACAACGCGTCCCAGGACCCGTGGCTCGAGCCCGAGGAGGACGCCGCATTCCTGACGCTTGCGGGGGGCGCGTGCGAGACCTTCGTGTACGAGGGCGACGGCCACCTCTTCGCCTTCGAGGGTTGGCGCGAGTACGACGCCGAGGCCGCTCACCTCATGCACGAGCGGGTGGCCGACTTCTTGGCCTCGCTGGACTGAGGCAGTGATGAAGGTCGACCTGAAGAAAGAGCTCACGTCGTACCAAGCCAGGCGC
>JBKBNW010000095.1:0-7627 GCA_046295115.1 Demequina sp. | reverse complement strand
CCTCGGGCCCGGCGCGGGGCACGACGGCGGGCGGATCGTGTTCGAGGGCACGCCCGCGCAGCTGGTGGCCGATGCCACGACTCTTACGGGTCGTCATCTCCAGCAATACGTCACCGACACTCACGGTCCGCCAGGATCCTAGGCCTCCCGGAAACCGACACTGAGCGCCCACTACCGCGCTAAGGCGGGGAAAGGGCTAGGCGAGGAGAGTGCGGATGTTGGATTCGAGGGCGTCCATGCTTCGCCCGGCCGATGCGCGGGCTGAGCCCACGTCGCCGTCCACCGGGGCCACTACCTCCAGGTACGCCTTCACCTTCGGCTCCGTGCCAGACGGACGGATGATGACCCGCGCCCCCGACTCGGTGGCCAGGTGCAGCCCGTTGGTGGGGGGCAACCCTTGGAAGCCGTCGTTCATGTCGTCAGTCGAGGTCACCGGCGAGCCCGCGAGACTCGCAGGGGGATCTCCTAACAGCCGCGCCATCAGCGCCGGGATTTCGGTGACGTCCGCGAACCGGGCGGACACCTGGCGCGTCAGGTACACGCCGTGCTCTCGCGCGAGGTCGTCGATCGCATCTGAGAGCGTGCGACCCGAAGCCTTGAGCTCGGCGACCAGATCCGCGATCATCACGGCCGCGGTGATGCCGTCCTTGTCACGCACCAGGTCTGGAGCGACGCAGTAGCCCAGCGCCTCTTCGTAACCGAACACAAGTCCGGGCTCGCGGCCGATCCACTTGAAGCCCGTGAGAGTGTTCGAGTGAGCGAGGCCGTGGTGCGCCGCGATCTTCGCGAGTTGCTGGGAGGACACGATCGAGTTTGCGAGGACCGCGCCGGCCGCACCTTCACGCGCCGCGCGCGCGGCCACCCGCTCGCCCAACAGAGAGCCCACCACGTCACCGTGCAGCATGCGCCACTGACCGTCCAGCATGGTCGCGACCGCCGCACGATCCGCGTCGGGGTCGTTGGCGATAACCACGTCCGCGCCGACCGTCGCGGCCAATGCGAGCGACAGGTCGATCGCGCCGGGCTCCTCGGGGTTCGGGAAGTCAACGGTGGGGAAGTCGGGGTCGGGCTCAGCCTGCTCGGGCACGGTGTTCAGGTCGGTGAAGCCTGCGGCGCGCAGCGTGGCCTCGACGGTCTCGCCCCCCACGCCGTGCAGGGGCGTGAGGACGATGCGCACCGCAGCACGAGCGGCGGCATCGGCGTCCTCGGGGGCACCGACGACGGCCGATGCGGCGGCGACGTAGTCCGCGACCACCTCGTTGCCCAGCGTGGTCCAGCCCGATTCGGCTCTGGGCACCGAAGCGACAGAGGGGACCGCGGCAATGCGGGAAGCGATCTCGGCGTCGTACGGAGGCACGATCTGCGCGCCCTGGCCGTAGTCCGTGACAACGCGTCCACCCAGGTAGACCTTGTACCCGTTGTCCTGCGGGGGGTTGTGGGAGGCCGTCACCATCACGCCGGCATCGGCGCTCAGTGCCCGGGTCGCGTACGCGAGCACGGGGGTGGGCAAAGTGCGCGGCAGCAGCAGCGCCTCGTGGCCGGCGGCCGTCATCACGGCCGCGGTGTCGACCGCGAACTGATGTGAGCCGTGGCGCGCGTCGTAGCCGATCGCCACGCGCGCGGGGCCTTCGATGCCCAGTTCAACCAGCGCATCGGTCAAGTACCGGGCGAGCCCGGCCGCCGCTCGGATCACCACCGCGCGGTTCATCCGGTTCGGCCCCGCGCCGATCCGCCCGCGCAGGCCGGCCGTGCCGAATTCCAGGGGGCCGCGGAACCGGTCGGCGAGGTCCGCGCTCGCGTCGGCGTCGCCCGCCGAGTGGGCACCGAGCACCGCCTCCAACTCGGCGCGAGTGGCCGCATCGGGATCGTCGGCGATCCAGGCTGCCGCAAGTGACGTCAGGTCCGTCATCGCATTCCCTCCACGATGTCGGCGAGCAGCCGCGAGATGCGCGGTCCCGACGAGGCGCCCACGTCGAGCACCTCTTGGTGATTGAGGTTCTCGCCGCCGATTCCGGCCGCCAGGTTAGTGACGAGCGACAGCCCCAGGATCTCGAGGCCGGCCTCGCGCGCGGCAATCGCCTCGAGCGCGGTCGACATTCCCACCAGGTCGGCGCCAAGGGTGGTGGCCATCCGCACCTCTGCCGGAGTCTCGTATTGCGGTCCCGAGAACTGGATGTAGACACCGCTGGGCAGATCTGGGTCGATCGACAGCGCGAGCTCCCGCAGGCGCGGCGAGTACGTCTGCGTCATGTCGACGAACGTGGCGCCCTCGAGCGGCGTCGCACCCGTGCCGTTGATGTGGTCGGACATCAGCACCACCGAGCCGGGCCCCACCTCGGGCCGGGTCGAGCCGCAGCCGTTGGTAATGACGAGTTGCTTGCAGCCAGCAGCAGCGGCCATGCGCACCGCGTGCGCGACCTTGCCCGCGTCTCGCACCTGGTAATAGTGCTGGCGCGCCCCCAGGACGAGCACATGGCGCCCGTCCTCGGTGCGCAACGCGCGCATCTGCGCGGAGTGTCCCTGAATTGCGTGGGCGTCAAAGCCTGGCAGGTCCGCGGCGGGCACGGACGCGATCTCCTCGCCGATGAGATCGGCTGCGCCGCCCCAACCGGAGCCCAGGATGAGGGCGATGTCGAAGTGGTCGACGCTGGTCGCGGCGCGCAGGGACTCGGCGGCCTCGGAGGCTCGCATGAATGCATCAGTCATGTTCCGAGACTATCGCCGCTCACCGGTATAGGGCGGCCGATGCGCAGGCGGGGCAGCCAGGGTGTGCCCCCTCGCGCTGCTGTGGGCGGCGTCTTCCCTGCGTGCGTCACAATGGGGCGATGGGGACACGCATCGTGATCATCGGCGGCGGGCCGGGCGGCTACGAGGCGGCGCTGGTCGCCGCGCAGGACGGGGCCGAGGTGGTGCTCATCGAGCGCCAAGGCCTGGGCGGCAATGCCGTGTTGACGGACGTGGTGCCGTCGAAGACCCTGATCGCCACGGCAGAGTGGCGCACCATCGCCGAGCGCGCTCCGCAGCTTGGAATCCGGGACGCCGACGGATCCAGCATGCGGGAGTTCGTGGAGCATGTGGTTGACATGGCGGCCGTCAATGATCGAGTCCGCGGGCTCGTGGCCAAGCAGACGGGCGACATCGCGGCGCGGCTCGCGACCCACGAGATCCGGGTGATCGACGGCGAGGCGCGCCTTCTGAGCGCCACCCGCGTCGAGGCCGGCGGTGAGGTGTTCGACGCGGACGCGATACTGATCGCCACAGGCGCCCGTCCGCGCACGCTGCCGACGGCTCAGCCCGACGGCGAGCGGATCCTGACCTGGACCCAGCTGTACGACGTCGACGTCCTTCCCGAGCACCTCATCGTGGTGGGCTCCGGGGTCACGGGCGCCGAGTTCGCGGGCGCGTACCGCCTGCTGGGCTCGGAGGTGACGCTGATCTCCTCCGGCGAGCGCGTCTTGTCGAACCAGGACCCCGAGGCCGCAGAGCTGATCCAGGACGTGTTCGCGTCGCGTGGCATGACGGTGGTGGGCGGAGCTCGCGCCGAGGCCGTTGAGAACACCGGCGACGGCGTGCGGGTATCGCTCACGGACGGTCGCGTGGTCGAGGGCTCCCACTGTCTAATGGCGGTGGGCTCGGTGCCGAACACGCAAGGGATCGGCCTCGAGGAGGCGGGCGTCGAGGTCGACGCGCGCGGTCACATTCGAGTGGACCGCGTCTCGCGCACCACCGCCCGCGGGGTGTATGCCGCGGGCGACTGCACCGGCGTACTGCCGCTCGCGTCGGTCGCCGCGACGCAGGGGCGCATCGCGATGGCGCACGCGTTGGGGGACGCCGTCAGCCCACTCGAGCTGGGCCACGTCGCCGCCTGCGTCTTCACCGCCCCCGAGATCGCATCGGTCGGTGCGACGGAGGCTCAGCTTGTTGAGCGCGGCATCTTCTACGAGGTGTCTCGGCTCGACCTCGCGCGTAACCCGCGAGCCAAGATGCTCGGCATCGACGCCGGGTTCGTGAAGATCTTTGGCCACACCGTGACAGGGCAGATTCTCGGCGCCGTGATTGTCGGATCGCGAGCGGGGGAGCACATCTTCCCGTTGTCGCTAGCCGTCGCACATCACCTCACGGTGGACGACGTCGCCTCGGCTTTCACGATCTACCCGTCGCTGTCAGGCACGACGTCGGAGGTCGCGCGCCGGCTCCACCACATGCGGGAGCCGAGTCAGCGCTGAGCCGCTCGGCTACTCGGTCGGCGAGGGCGAGGGGGATGCGCCCGATGCGCTGGGCGAGGGCGAGGGCGAGGGCGACGGTGCCGGTGCGGGCGTGGGCTGCACCTCGTTCAAGTCCGCAGCGGGGTCCGTGGGTGCCACGGCCCCCGTCGCGACGCGGGCCTTGAGTGGCCAGTGGTCCGACCACGGCAGCGTGAGGAGCTCGAACTCCGTGAACTCGACGCTGCGGCCGAACAGGTAGTCGATCTGCGCGGCTTGCTCGCCTGACAGATCCGGGCCCACGTAGGTGGGGCCGGAGACCCCCAGCTCGCTTTGGGCGCTCACAAACCCGGCGTCGATCATCGCCCGGTAGGTGGGGGAGCCGGGCTCGGCGTTGAAGTCGCCGCCGACCACGGTTGCCTGGGTAGCGGCGAGCCACTCGACGAGCTCCTGTGCCTGCGTCAGGCGCGTCTGTTCGGCCTCCTCGGTGGACTGCAGGTGCGTGGACACGAACGTCGCACCCATGAAGTCGATGGCGAGGGCGCTACGCCACTGCGGGCCCTCGCCATACGACAGCTTCACGATGCGCGGCTCGGAATGGGGACGAGACGTAAAGATGGCATTGCCAAAGTGGCGGTCGTGCGCGGGAGCGTACGAGTACGGCAGCCTGAGTTCGCCCGCGAGGTACTCGAGCATGTCGGTGCCGCCTCCGAGCAGCCACCCGCGCTGCACCTCCTGGAGCATCGCCACGTCCGTGCCGCGCAGTCCCGCGGCGAGCTGATCCATGTCCACGCGCGGCCCCGCCCCCGCATCGTGCGTCACACCGAAGTGGAGGTTCCAGGACGTGACGTAAGGCGCCTTGATGAAGTCGGCCGAGTACACCCGCGGAGCCTCGTACGTCGCGTGCGTCCAGGCGCCCGCGCCCAACGCGGCGGCCACGCCGAGCGCCGCCGCGACCGGCACCCCGGGGGCGATCCACGACCGAGGCGCGCCCGCATCGGCCGTCTGGACGTCTGTTGCTCGTGTGGGAACTGTGACCCACGCACGCCACGTGCCGTAGGCGAGCACCGCGAGGCCGACGGCGACCGCGACGGACAGCGGCGGGATGCCGAGCGGGACCTCGTAGTCGAGTTGCATCACCAGCACCGGACCTATGAGGGCGAGCCCGAAGACGATGGCCGCGATAAGCCGTCGGACCGCGGAACTGGGAGAGGGCCTCAGGGCGTGGGCGGCGGCGAGAGTGGTGGCCGCGGTGGCCACCGGCAGCGCGAACGCCACGTCCATCCCGGGCCGGAACATCACCACGACAAGCGCGACCGCACCCGCCACCGCGATCACCGTGGTGACCACGCGAGAGATGCGGTGCACCTGCGCGGCAAGGCCGGCGCCTAGGCACAGCGACACGACGGTGATGACGGCCCCCGCCGACATCCGTAGCTCCGTCTGGGCGTTGACCCACGCGACATTGGCGAAGGCGAAGGCGAGCAATGACCAGTGCAGCCCGAGCGCCCACCAGCCCCGCGAGGAAGGGGCGGGCTCGAGCGCGCGGCACAGCCATCCCGCCAGGATCGCGAGGGCGGCGACAGTTCCGAGCGTGACCCAGCCCAGCAGGTCCTCACGCCACACGGCGTCCCAGGTGCGCAGGACGGTGTGCGAGAGCACGGCCGCCGCGGCACCGAGCGCGGTGCCGGCGAGAGCGGTCCCGGAGCCGCCGTTGCCGACGGCGACCCTGGTGGTCATGACGACCCCCGCGATCGCGAACGCCACCAGGTACAGGCCCGCCGCTATCAGCCATCCGCCGTGCACGAACGGCAGGCCAAGGCGCAGTATGGACAACACTGCAAGCAGGTAGAGCACCACTACTCCGTGGCCAAAGTGCCGCCCGACCATCGCGGCCAGCCAGGCCAGTACTCCGCCTCCGGCGAAGGTGCCGATCGCCGCCGCGAGGACAAGGATGAGCGAGTCGTCGAAGAGCGCGGACAACAGGGGGCCGGCGGTGCGGACCGAGTCGAGCAGCAGCCATGACGCGACTGCCACGAGGAAGAGCACGCGACGCTGAGCGGAAGCCATAGGGGACACGCTACCGGGCCCGCCGGTGGGTCAGTTGGTGTCGGTGATGTCGCAGATCAGCGTTCCGGAGCTCACGGTGGCCCCGACCGCGTGCTGCAGGCCGGTGATGACGCCCGCTTTGTGCGCGAGCAACGGCTGCTCCATCTTCATGGCCTCGAGTACGACGATGAGGTCGCCTTCGGCCACCGTGGCGCCGTCGGCGACGGCGATCTTGACGATTGTGCCCTGCATGGGTGACGCGAGGGACGAGCCCGAGGCGGGGCGGGCGGCGCCGTTGCCCGAGCGTCGCGCGGTGCGGCGTGCCGGTGCCCCGCGGCGCGCTCCGGCCCGTCCGGCCTGCGCGAGCGAGGCAGGCAAGACCACCTCGAGCCGCTTGCCGCCGACCTCGACGATCACGCGCTCGGTGGCGTGCGCCTCGGGCGCGTGGTCCGCGCCGGCACCGGCGCCGCCCAGTTCCGCGACGGCGTCCGCGAACTCGGACTCGATCCACGTGGTGTACACCCCGAACGCGCCGGATGCGGCGGTGAACTCGGGCGCGTCGAGAACGGCGCGGTGGAACGGCAGCACCGTGGGGATGCCCTCGACCACCATCTCGCCGAGCGCCCGGCGCGCTCGCGCGATGGCCTGCTCGCGCGTGGCACCAGTGACGATCACCTTCGCGATCATCGAGTCGAAGTTGCCGGACACCGTGTCACCCTCGCGCACGCCGGCGTCGACGCGCACGCCGGGGCCGGAGGGGAAGTGCAGCCGGTGAAGTCGCCCGGGGGACGGCATGAAGTTCAAGGCAGGGTTCTCGCCGTTGATGCGGAACTCGATCGAGTGGCCCCTGACGGTGGGCGCGAGGTCAGTGATGGCCTCGCCCGCGGCGATCCGAAACTGCTCACGCACCAGGTCCACGCCCGTGACCTCCTCGGTCACGGGGTGCTCGACCTGGAGCCGCGTATTGACCTCGAGGAACGAGATGGTGCCGTCCACGCCTATGAGGAACTCGCACGTGCCGGCGCCCTCGTAGCCGGCCTCGCGCAGGATCGCGACACTGGAGTTGACCAGGGTGGCGTTCTGTTCGTCCGTGAGGAATGGGGCGGGCGCCTCCTCGACCAGCTTTTGGTGACGGCGCTGCAGGGAGCAGTCGCGCGTGGAGACGACGATGACGTTGCCGTGGCGGTCCGCGAGGCACTGGGTCTCGACGTGGCGGGGGCGGTCGAGGAACCTCTCGACAAAGCACTCGCCGCGGCCAAAGGCCGCGACCGCCTCGCGGGTCGCCGTGTCGAACATCTCGGGGATCTCTTCGCGGGTGCGGGCGACCTTGTGGCCGCGCCCACCGCCGCCAAACGCCGCCTTGATCGCGACGGGAA
>JBKBNW010000094.1:0-7712 GCA_046295115.1 Demequina sp. | reverse complement strand
GGCCGTCTATCAGGACCCGGGCGCCTCGCTGAACCCCCGCCACGTGGTGGGCCGGGCGGTGACCGATGCGCTGCGTCGCCACGGCGTGAAGGGCCATCGCGCGCGCGCGAGCCGGGCGCTCGAGGCGTTCGAGCAGGTGGGTCTGACGGCGGCGCACCTGGGGCGGTTCCCCACCGAGCTGTCGGGCGGCCAGCAACAGCGCGTCGCGATCGCGAGGGCGCTGGTGCTCGAGCCGCGGCTCGTGGTCTGCGACGAGGCGGTAAGCGCGCTCGACCTGTCCACCCAGAGCCAGATCATCAACCTGCTCATGGATCTGCAGAAGGCAAGCGGCATCAGTTACCTGTTCATCACGCACGACCTCGGGGTGGTGCGCCACATCTCCCACCGGGTGGGCGTGCTGCGGCTCGGCGAGCTGGTCGAGCAGGGGCCGGTCGACGACATCTTCGACGCCCCGCAGCACGAGTACACGAAGACGCTGCTCGCGGCCAGCCCGGCATCGCACCCCGAGGGGCGCGAGGAGCGCAGGAGCAGGCGCGCACAGGAACGCCTCGCGAGCGTGGGGGGCGCGGCGCACGCGGCGCTGCGCGCCCGCTAGGGAGCGACATGGGATCTCACCGCGAAATGGCCGGTCCGGCCGAGGCGCACTCCGACACCTCGCCCCCGGACCAGTCACGTGCTGACCAGCCGCTTCAGGCCCCCGCCAGCGACATCGACGCATGGTTCTCGACGGAACGGACCGCGGCCCGCGACGGCGGTGTGACGATCACCGCGGCCAGCTACCGCGAGTTCCTGTACGACGCCGATGACCCGGTGCTCGCCGACTGGCGCGGCCTCGACTACGCGGAGTTCTCGCGGCGCAAGCGCGAGCCGGGCTTCGTCCAAGACCTGCTCGCCGACTGGCGCGCGCTGTACGACGCGCCGTACCGGGGCATTACGACCGACGGCACCCTGCGGCCGGAGGTGCACGCGTTGCCTCCCACCGAGGCAGCGCGCTCCGAGGCGGACATGGCCGCGCGCGAGGCGGCCGTGGAGGCCCTCGCCGCCCTCACCGCCGACGAGCGCGCGAGGTTCTCCTACGACCTCGACGCTCCCGAGTGGCGCGCGTGGTCCAACCCCGAGTTCGTGATCCACGAGGTCGGCGTGCGCTTGGAGGACCTGACACCCTATGCGGCCGATGCGGTCCTCGGCCTGGTGCGGGAGTCGCTCAGCGAGGAGGGCTACGCGCGGGTCGCCGAGGCGATGGAACTCAACGGCTTCTTGGGCGAGCTGACCGAGCTGCCGGCCCTCATGAATGGGCTGAGCTATTGGGCCGCAGTCTTCGGCGATCCGGCGGGCCATGGGCCATGGGGCTGGCAGCTGTTCGGCCACCACGTCGCAATCAGCTGCGTGTTCGTCGGCGGGCGCCAGGTCATCGCGCCGGTGTTCATCGGCGCGGAACCGGCGCTGTCGGACGGCGCGCGGCCGCCGATTTTCGCCACGCGCGAGGCAGCGGCGATCGCCCTGGCCTCGTCGCTCACCGCCGAGCAGCGGGCCGATGCGGTGGTGTACGAGTCCGTGCTCGATCCGGCGATGCCGGAGGGTCGCGTGCACCCCGCCGACGAGCGCCACGTCGCCGGGGCCTTCCACGACAACCGGGACGTGCCGTACGAAGGCCTGCGCGCATCGGCCCTCGACGAGGCTCAGCGCGCCGCGTTGAGAGAGATCGTCGAGGACTTCTTGCTGCTGCTGCCGGCAAGCGCGCGGCGGGAGGAGCTCGCCAAGGTGGGTGCTCATCTCGATGAGACCTACGTGGCGTGGTACGGCGCGACAGACGGTTCGCAGCCGTTCTACCTGCGCATTCACAGCCCCGTCATCCTCGCCGAGTTAGACCACCACGCGGGCGTGTGGCTGAGTAACCGCGTGCCGCAGCGGTTCCACGTCCACAGCACGCTGCGGGTTCCGCACGGCAACGACTACGCGAAGGCGTACATCGCCCAGTGGCGCGCGAGGCACCCCGGGTAGGGTCCGGGCGGCCGCCTCAGAAGGTCGAGCGCCGCGGGTCCGGGTCCGGCGGCGCCTCGGTGCGCTCGGCGTCGTAGGCCATCACGGCCTCAAGGGTGTTGACCTCGTGGCGCCGCGCCGCAGTCTCGATCATGTCGGGGTCGGCGCCGCCCTCGATCAGGTCAAGAATCGCCTCGTGCTCCGACAGCGACGCGAGTGCGCGCCCGGGGGCGTAGAAGAAGGCGGCCCGGCGAATCAACTCGAGCCGGGTCCACTCGTGGTGGACCAGGGTGAACAGCCGCTCGTCGTCGCAGCGCGAGCACAGCAGTTCGTGAAACTTCCGGTTGAGCCGACCGAAGGTCACGGTGTCGAAGTTGGCGAGCGCCTCGCTCGCCTGCTTGTTGAGTGAGCGCGCCTCGGCGATGTCCTCGGGGCTCAGGTTCGTGGCGGACAGCGACGTGGCCAGGCCCTCGAGCCGCGCGAGCAGCCGCATGGTGCGCTGCCACGCATCGGTGTCGAAGGTCTTCACCAGTGCGCCGACGTTGGGCACGATGTCGACCCAGCCCTCGGCCTCGAGCCGGCGCAGCGACTCGCGCCACGGGACGGAGCTGATGCCGTGCTCGCGCGCCAGCTGGTCGATCACGAGCCGATGGCCGGGGCCATAGGTGCCGCCCATGATGCGTTCCTTGAGGATGACGTATGCCTGGTCGGCTTTGCTCGTGCTCACTGATGCCCCTGTCCGCGCTGCCCCGTTGACGCGCCGTGGAACCGTCGGTCCCGGTGGATGCTGCAGCCTGGAACAAATCGTATCGCGGATCGCATCTGATCCCGGGGTACGGGGGTCCTAGGCGGGCGCGACCCCGTCGGCCCGCACGCGCCCGAGCAACCGCCCCACGGCGGCATCGGCCGATGCGCCCGGCCGGCTCAGCATCAGCGCGCGCAGGGGCGGCGGCGAGGGCTCGAGATCCCGTAGCGTCATGTCGAACCGCGCGAGGCTTGCCCCATCCGGGTCGGGCAGGATCGCGTGGGCGAGCCCCGCCTCGACCAGCGGCACGCAGGTCTGGATGGTCTCGACGCGGCGCACGACGGCTGGCGCGACGCCGTGGTCGTGGAACGCGGCCTGGACGGCCTCTGGCAGGCTCGGCACCGCCGCGGTGGACCTGGGCAGCACCACGCTCACGCCGTCGAAGGCCGTCAGGGGCAGGGGGTCAGGAGCGTCCCCGAGTTCGGGGGGCAGCGACGCGACCAGCGGGATGGGGCCCCAGTCGACGATGTCGAAGTCGGCCCGATGGCGATCCGCGAAGCGTTCCGGGTCCGCCACGATGATCGCCGCGAGGTCCACCTTGCGCTCGGCCACCATGTCGATCGCGGTCCACGGCGGGGGGTCCATCAGCCGCACCTCGACGTCCGGAGCCTCGCTCGCGTGCGCGCGCAGCAGGCGTGGCATGCGATGCCACATCAGGGCGGGCACGGCGGCGATGGTGAGGACTCCGGCCGTGCCGGCGCTGAACCGCGACAAAGCCGCCGTCATGTCGTCGATCTCGCCGAGCACGCGAGACGAGGCGTCGAGCAGGTACCGTCCGGCGCTCGTGGGCTCTACCCCGCGGGAGGTGCGCACCAGCAGCGACACTCCCACGTCCGCCTCGAGCTTCGCGATGGCCACCGACAGGGGAGGCTGTGACATGTGCAATCGCGCGGCAGCGGCGGTGAGGGAGCCGGCCTCGACGACCGCCGCGAAGTAACGCAGGTGCCGCAGTTCCATAGTGGACACAGTAGGTCATTCGCCCGGCTATAGCCGCAAAGTATGGCGGTGAGAGCGAATTGGTAGTTCCCCCGCGCATCGGCCGCTGTCAGCATGAGATACGAGATCACCGTCGATCCCCCCGAGAGGACGCCGCACATGCTGCCCAGCACGAACTTCGACCCGCCCTTCCAGATCACGCGCGCGAGCCACGTCTCGCTGTCGGTCACCGACCTCGAGGCGAGCCGGGACTTCTACCGCGATGTGATTGGCCTGGTGGTCACCGAGGAGACGGACAGCGCGGTCTACTTTCGCGGGCTCGAGGAGGACGCTCACCACAGCCTGGTGCTCGAGCAGGCCAGCGAGGCGAAGGCGTTGTTCATTGGGCTGCGGGTGCGCTCGGAGGCTGACATCGTGGCGGCGGAGAAGCACTTCAAGGCCACCGGCGTCGAGCACCGGCGGGTCGAGAAGGACCACCAGGGGCCCACATTGCAGTTCCGCGACCCGGTGGGGACCTGGATGGAGCTGGCCTCCTCGATGGAGACCGTGAACCGCAAGATGGCGGACTTCCACGACTTCCGCGCGGGCGCGCCGCAGCGGCTCGACCACTACCAGGTGGTGACCTACGACGTGCAGGCGGCGACCGACTTCTGGACGGGGTTGGGCATGCGCATGTCGGAGTACACCGCCAAGGACGGCACCGACGAGCTGTGGGGATCGTGGATGGAGGTCAAGGGCAACACCCACGACCTGGTGTTCACCAACGGCCGCGGTCCGCGCCTGCACCACTTCGCGTACACGGTTCCCGACGCGTCGGCGCTGATCCACGCGGCGGATGTGACCGGCTCGATGGGGTTTGGCGAAGAGATCGACCGCGGCCCCGGCCGTCACGGGATCTCGAACGCGCTGTTTCTCTACGTGCGGGATCCCGATCAGCACCGGATTGAGTTGTTCACCACCCATTACCAGTTCATCGATCTCGAGTCGGAGCCCATTCGTTGGGACGTATCGAACCCGCGCCGGGCGCAGCAGTGGGGCATGCCGGCTTCGCGCCGATGGTTCTTCGAGGCGAGCGAGTTCCCGGGTGAGGCGGTGCACGAGCCGATCTTGAAGGCCACGCCTGGCACACTCGAGGACTACCTGCAGATCCACTGATCGCGGCCAAGGAGAGCACCATGACGGATGGACAGATGGCCAGCGCCGACGGCGGCTTGAGCGCTGAACTCAGGGAACGTCTGGAGCGCGCACCGGTGGCGGCGCTCTCGGGGCAGCTGCGCAAGGCAGGGCTGAACGCGGTGAGCATCGAAGGCGTGCGTCCGCTAAGTACGGGGAAGATTGTGGGCCGCGCACGGACCTTGCGATACCTTCCGTTCCGCGAGGACCTGTTCGCCTCTCACGGCGGCGGCTATAACGCGCAGAAGCAGCTGTTTGACACGGTCGGCGAGGGAGAGGTCATCGTCATCGAGGCGCGCGGCGAGACGGAGGCCGCCACGTTGGGCGACATCCTCGCGATCCGTGCCCACGCGCGCGGGGCCGCCGGAATCGTCACCGATGGAGCGGTCCGCGACGCCGATGCGGTGGCGGCGGTCGGCATCCCCGTCTACGCGCTCGGCTCCCACCCGGCGGTGCTGGGCCGGCGGCACGTGCCGTGGGAGTCGGACGTGACGATCGCGTGTGGGGGAGCGGCGGTGCAGCCCGGTGATGTCATCGTGGGCGACGCCGACGGCGTGATCGTGGTGCCGGCGGCCCTCGTCGAGGAGGTCGTCGACGGCGCGTTGGCACAGGAAGATCAGGACGCATGGATCGCCCAGCGTGCAGCCGAGGGCAATCCGCTCGACGGGCTGTTTCCCATGAACGCCGAGTGGCGGGCGCGGTTCGAGGCGGATCAGGCGGACCCATCTAGCCGGCCCACCGACCCCACGCAGGCCCCCTCATGACTGCGCTCGCCCCGACCATGCGCTCGCGGCTAGCCAGCGCGGACCGCGCTCTTGTCGGAATGTGGATCTGCTCCGGCTCGCCGCTGGTGGCGGAGATCTGCGCGGGTAGCGGTCTCGACTGGCTGCTCATCGACATGGAGCACGGCCCGAATGGCCTGGAGTCGACTTTGGCGCAGCTGCAGGTGGTGGCGGCCTATGAGCCGACACCGCTGGTGCGCGTCCCCGCCAACGATCCGGTGGTGCTCAAGCAGGTGCTTGACCTGGGAGCGCAAAACGTGTTGGTGCCGATGGTGAACTCTGCCGAGGAGGCCAGGGCCGCCGTCGAGGCGGTGCGTTACCCGCCCCGTGGCCGCCGCGGGGTCGGCTCGGCCCTCGCACGGTCGGCACGGTGGAACAGGGTTGACGGGTATCTCGCCCACGCCGACGAGCACGTTTCGCTGTTCGTGCAGGTCGAGACGGCGGATGCGGTGGACGCGGCGGCGCAGATCGCGGCGGTCGACGGCGTCGACGGGATTTTTGTGGGGCCGAGCGACCTCGCGGCATCCATGGGTCTGATCGGCCAGCAGACGCACCGGGACGTGACCGACTCTGTACTGCGGGCCTTCTCGGCGGTGCGGGGCGCCGGCAAGCCGGTGGGCGTTAACGCGTTTGACCCGGAGGTCGCGCAACGCTACATCGACGAGGGTGCCTCATTCGTGCTGGTGGGAGCCGACGTGGCGTTGCTCGCGCGCGGATCCGAGGCGCTGGCGGCACGTTGGACGTCTACCGACTCGGGGGGGTCGCGACCGTCCTACTGACCTGGGCGGCGCGCGCTTCTCCCATGCCGTCCGTGCGAACGTGGGCACGGGGACCGGCGCTCAGGGACCCACCTAGAATGGGCCGGAGGATGCGGTGTACCGCCGCGCGGACTGAGGGGTGACACGTGACACGTCAGATGCGCTGGATTGCGCTCGCCGGAGCGGCACTTCTCATGACGAGCGCCTGCAGCGGTGACGCAGAAGAGACGACCCCCCCGCCCGCTCCCGCGCTCTCTTCGCCGGCGCCGTCCGAGAGCCCCGAGGCACGCGAGGTCTCCACGGTCGCCACCTCGATCGAGTCGTCCATCGAGGTGTTCGACGGTCCGGATGGCCAGACGCAGCAGACGGTCAGCGCGGAGGCTGTCCTCACGGCCCCCGAGGCGACCCCGCTGGTGTTCCTGGTCAAGGACGAGACGGACGGCTGGTTCGAGGTCTACCTGCCGGTGCGCCCCAACGGCTCCACGGGCTGGGTGCGCTCGACCGATGTCACGGTGGCGACCACGGACTTCTCGGTGGAGGTGTCGCTGGTCAACTTCGAGCTCACGGTCTACAAGGGTGCGGACGCGGTGCTCTCTACGCCGATCGGAGTCGGCCGTGACGACCGTCCCACGCCCGGAGGCGTCTATTACATCCGCGAGCTGCTGCAGCCGCCGGACCCGACCGGTGTCTACGGGCCTTACGCGTACGGGCTCTCTGGGTTCTCCCCGGTGCTTGACGAGTTCAACGGCGGCGAGGCGATCATCGGCGTGCACGGCACGAATGAGCCGGACCTCATCGGTGAGTACGTGTCAAGCGGCTGCATCCGCCTTCCTAATGACACGATCACCGAGCTCGTCATGGAGGTGGGGCTTCCCTTGGGGACCCCGGTACACATCAGCGACGATGCGGCGCCGCTTGGCGACCAGGACGCGTAATCCGGCCGATGCGCCCTGCAGCGTCAGCGGCGGCGGCACCTTCCAGGCTGGTCGCTATCTGCAGTTGACCTCGCGCGCACGGGCCCGCCAGTCGGCGGTGCGGGTTCCGCTCTTCGCGGCGCTCGCGTCGCTCGCACGAAGGTAACTTCGCGGGCCACCCGACTCGGCCCCGCACAGTGTCCGTTGGTAACGCACAGTGCCCGCCGGCCACCCACACTGCCCGCCGGCCAACCAAGCTCAGCGACCGAACCTGCACTCGCCCGTCCGGCAGGCCCGCACCCGACCGGTGCCCGGACTCAGCGACGCCGCACGCCCCCGTAGGTACCGACCCCCCAGGTGGGTG
>JBKBNW010000093.1:0-7871 GCA_046295115.1 Demequina sp. | reverse complement strand
GTCGGCCAACCCCCGGCGCAGCAGGCGGTGAACGGCGCCGCCCTCGGGCAGATCGAGGGCGGCGGCCACCCGCGCCGAGGCGGGCACGATGTCATCGGCCATCTGCTCGCCCGCCGGAAAAACGCCCTGTTCCAGCAGGTTCTGGCGGAACCGGCCCTGCTTGCCCTTCAGCATGTCGGAGATCGACTTCAGCGGGCGGTTGCCCGGTCCGGTGACCGGGCGCCCACGGCGTCCGTTGTCGAACAGTGCGTCGACCGCCTCCTGCAGCATGCGCTTCTCGTTGTTCACGATGATCTCGGGGGCCCCGAGGTCGAGCAGCCGCTTGAGGCGGTTGTTGCGGTTGATCACGCGGCGGTAGAGGTCGTTGAGGTCGGAGGTCGCGAAGCGGCCACCGTCCAGCTGGACCATCGGACGCAGGTCCGGCGGGATGACCGGGACGGCGTCCAGCACCATGCCCGTGGGGGCGTTGGTGGTGGTGAGGAACGCGTTGACGACCTTGAGGCGCTTGAGCGCCCGGGTCTTGCGCTGTCCCTTGCCGTTGGCGATGATGTCGCGCAGGTGCAGTGCCTCTGCGTCGAGGTCGAAGGTCTGCAGGCGCTTCTGAATCGCCTCGGCACCCATCGAGCCCTTGAAGTACACGCCGTAGCGGCGCGACAGCTCACGGTACAGCAGCTCGTCGCCCTCGAGGTCCTGGACCTTGAGGCCTACGAACCGGTCGAAGACCGCGTCGAGTCGATCGATCTCGGCGTCAGCGCGCTTGCGCAGGTTCGCCATCTCGCGCTCGGCGCCGTCCTTGACCTTGCGCTTGGCGTCGGCCTTGGCACCCTCGGCCTCGAGCTCTCCGAGGTCCTTCTCCAGCTTCTCGGCGCGGTTGTTGATGTCCACGTCGCGCTGGTTGGCGATCTGCTTCTTCTCCGCCTCGATCTCGTTGCGGAGCTTGGGCAGGTCCTCGTGACGACCGTCCTCGTCCACCTCGGTCACCATGTAGGCGGCGAAGTAGATGACCTTCTCGAGGTCCTTGGGGGCGAGGTCGAGCAGGTACCCCAGGCGTGACGGGACGCCCTTGAAATACCAGATGTGGGTCACGGGAGCGGCGAGCTCGATGTGGCCCATCCGCTCACGGCGCACGCGGGAGCGAGTGACCTCGACACCGCAGCGCTCGCACACGATGCCGCGGTAGCGCACGCGCTTGTACTTGCCGCAGCCACACTCCCAGTCACGGGTGGGGCCGAAGATCTTCTCGCAGAAGAGTCCGTCCTTTTCCGGCTTCAGGGTGCGGTAGTTGATGGTCTCGGGCTTCTTGACCTCGCCATGGGACCACGTGCGGATTTCTTCCGCCGTGGCCAGACCGATGCGAAGGTCGCTGAACTCATTGACGTCTAGCACAGTCAGTTCCTTTGCTTAGATCTCGTCGACGCTGGAGGCGTCCGGGCGGCTGGAGAGGGAGATACCGAGCGATTCGGCTGCCTGATACGCGTCGTCCTCGGACTCACGCATCTCGACTGTCTGACCCTCAGAGTTGAGGACCTCGACGTTCAAGCACAGCGACTGCATCTCCTTCATGAGCACCCTGAACGACTCGGGCAGGCCCGGGTCGGGGATGTTCTGGCCCTTGACGATGGCCTCGTACACCTTCACTCGGCCGACCACGTCGTCCGACTTGATGGTGAGCAGCTCCTGCAGGGCGTAGGCGGCGCCATAGGCCTCGAGGGCCCAGACCTCCATCTCGCCAAAGCGCTGACCGCCGAACTGGGCCTTTCCGCCCAGCGGCTGCTGCGTGATCATCGAGTACGGACCCGTGGAGCGTGCGTGGATCTTGTCGTCGACCAGGTGGTGGAGCTTCAAGATGTACTTGTAGCCCACCGCCACGGGCTCCGGGAACGGCTCTCCGGAGCGACCGTCAAACAGTCGCGCCTTGCCGTCCTCGTCGACCAGTCGGTCGCCGTCCTTGTTCGGGTTGATCACCGAACGGAGGTTGATGAGCGTCTGCTCCTCCAGGCCGTCGAACACCGGCGTCGCCACCGGAGTGCCCGGCTCGGACTTCTCGGCGCCCTTAGGCAGGTTCTTCGCCCACTCCTCGTCGGAGCCGGTCGCGTCCCAGCCGTGCTTGGCTACCCAGCCCGTGTGGGTCTCGAGCACCTGGCCGACGTTCATTCGGCCGGGCACACCGAGCGGGTTGAGGATGATGTCGACGGGGGTGCCATCCTCGAGGAACGGCATGTCCTCGATCGGCAGGATCGTCGAGATGACGCCCTTGTTGCCGTGGCGGCCGGCGAGCTTGTCACCCTCCTGGATCTTGCGGCGCTGAGCGATGTAGACACGCACCAGCTCGTTCACGCCGGCAGGAAGGTCGTCGCCGTCCTCCTCGGTGAACACCCGTACACCGATGACGGTGCCGGACTCGCCGTGAGGAACCTTGAGCGAGGTGTCGCGCACTTCGCGCGCCTTCTCGCCAAAGATCGCGCGCAGCAGGCGCTCCTCCGGGGTGAGCTCGGTCTCGCCCTTGGGCGTGACCTTGCCGACCAGCACGTCTCCCGCACGCACCTCGGCGCCGATGCGGATGATGCCGCGCTCGTCGAGGTCCGCGAGCACCTCTTCCGAGGCGTTCGGGATGTCGCGCGTGATCTCTTCCGGGCCGAGCTTGGTGTCACGGGCGTCGACCTCGTGCTCCTCGATGTGAATCGAGGACAGCACGTCGTCTTCCACGAGGCGCTGCGACAGGATGATCGCGTCTTCGTAGTTGTGACCCTCCCAGCACATGAATGCCACGAGCAGGTTGCGGCCGAGCGCGAGCTCGCCGTTGTCCGTCGACGGACCATCGGCGATGACCGAGCCCTCGACCAGCACGT
Organism: Demequina sp.; assembly: GCA_046295115.1. GTDB lineage: Bacteria > Actinomycetota > Actinomycetes > Actinomycetales > Demequinaceae > Demequina. Next base: position 5,022 of record JBKBNW010000093.1, on the reverse strand, counting down.
CGCCCTCACTTACGAGCACGCGCTGGTTGTAGCTGGTGCCCTGGTTCGAGCGCTCGAACTTGGCGATCCGGTATGAGCCGGTGGTGGCGTCGTCATTCGCGACGGTGACCAGGCCTGCGCTCACTTCGGTGACCACACCCGGCTTGGTCGCGACGACAACGTCGCCGGCGTCGATCGCCGTGCGGCGCTCCATGCCGGTTCCGACGAGCGGCGCCTCCGAGCGGACCAACGGCACCGCCTGACGCTGCATGTTCGCGCCCATCAGGGCGCGGTTCGCGTCGTCGTGCTCGAGGAACGGAATCAGCGCGGTCGCAACCGACACCATCTGGCGCGGCGAGACGTCCATGTAGTCCACGGCGTCGCGCGGCACGAACTCGACCTCGCCACCCTTCGAGCGGACCAGCACGCGCTCCTCGGCGAACGAGTTGTCGTTGCCGAGCTTGGCGTTGGCCTGCGCGATGACGTAGCGGTCCTCGTCGTCTGCCGTCAGGTAGTCGACCTTGTCAGTGACCTTGCCCTTGAGCACCTTGCGGTACGGCGTCTCCACAAAGCCGAGCGGGTTCACGCGGCCGTAGGTTGCGAGAGCACCGATCAGGCCGATGTTCGGGCCTTCAGGGGTCTCAATGGGGCACATGCGGCCGTAGTGCGACGGGTGGACGTCACGGACCTCCATGCCGGCGCGGTCACGGGACAGACCACCGGGGCCAAGAGCCGACAGGCGGCGCTTGTTGGTGAGGCCCGCCAGCGGGTTGTTCTGGTCCATGAACTGCGACAGCTGCGAGGTTCCGAAGAACTCGCGGATCGCGGCAACGACGGGGCGCGTGTTGATCAGGGTCTGCGGCGTGATCGCCTCGACGTCCTGAGTCGTCATGCGCTCGCGCACCACCCGCTCCATGCGGGACAGGCCGGTGCGGATCTGGTTCTGCACCAGCTCGCCCACGGCGCGGATGCGGCGGTTGCCAAAGTGGTCGATGTCGTCAGTCTCGACCTCGACCTCGTCGACCAGACCCGGGAAGGTCTTCTGGCCGGCGTGCGCCGCGGCGATGTACTTGACGGTCGCCACGATGTCGTCGAGCGTCAGCGTCGACTCACCCAGCTGCTTGCCGACCTTGAGCTTCTTGTTCAGCTTGAAGCGGCCGACCTTCGCGAGGTCGTAGCGCTTGGGGTTGAAGTAAAAGTTGTCCAGCAGGTTCTGACCGGCTTCGACAGTGGGCGGCTCGCCCGGTCGCAGCTTGCGGTACAGGTCGACGAGGGCGTCCTCCTGCGAGTGGACAGTGTCCTTCTCGAGGGTCTCCAGGATCGCGGGGTAGTCCTTGAACTCCTCGGCGATCGTCTCGTCCGTCAGGCCGAGTGCCTTGAGGAACAGCGTGACGGGCTGCTTGCGCTTGCGGTCCACGCGGACGCCAACGGCGTCGCGCTTGTCGATCTCAAACTCGAGCCACGCACCGCGCGAAGGGATGACCTTCGCGGTGAAGATGTCCTTGTCGGACGTCTTGTCAGGAGTGCGCTCGAAGTACACGCCAGGCGAACGCACGAGCTGGGACACGACCACGCGCTCGGTCCCGTTCACGATGAACGTGCCCTTGGGGGTCATCAGCGGGAAGTCGCCCATGAACACGGTCTGCGACTTGATCTCGCCGGTCGTGTTGTTCATGAACTCCGCCGTCACGAACAGCTGCGCGGCGAAGGTGAAGTCCTTCTCCTTGCACTCCTCGGGAGTGTGGCGGGGCTCCTCGAAGTACGGGTCCGAGAAGCTCAGGGACATCGTCTGGCCGAAGTCCTCAATCGGGGAGATCTCCTCGAAGATCTCCTGCAGGCCCGCGATCTCGGGGACGTCGTCGCGCCCCTCCTTCTTCGCAATCTCCACGCGACCCTGCCAGGTTGCGTTACCGACGAGCCAGTCAAAGCTCTCGGTCTGGATGCCGAGGAGGTTAGGAACCTCGATCGGCTCGGAGATTTGTGCGAACGAGATCCGCGGTGATGCGGAACGGTTGGCGATGGCAGTAGCCGAAGGGGTGCGCGAGGCAGCCAAGGGCGGGTCCTTCCCTCTTGATAGCGTGCGTGTCGCGAGTCCTCAGCCGCATACTCCACCGGATCCCGGGGCCAAGCCGCGTATCTGCGGTGGCGCGCCGGGTAGGCATATGAGGGCAGGGCGATAGACAGCGCAAAGCAAGACACTACGCGTCCGCGCCCAATATGTCCAGTCGGGGTTCCCGCGCCACCCGACACGCCGAACTCACACCTGATCGTGACTGGCGACCGCATCGGCCGGGTACGCACAAGGCCGGGCCGCCCCGAAGGGCGACCCGGCCTCGCGTGAGCGGAGTCGGACTACTTGAGCTCGACCGTCGCGCCGGCAGCCTCGAGCTGCGCCTTGGCCTTCTCGGCCTCTTCCTTCTTGACGCCCTCGAGGACGGCCTTGGGGGCCTCGTCCACGACAGCCTTGGCCTCGCCGAGGCCGAGCGACGTGAGCGCGCGCACCTCCTTGATGACCTGGATCTTCTTGTCGCCAACGGCGGCGAGGATGACGTCGAACTCGGTCTGCTCCTCGGCGGCCTCAACCTCGGCGGCGGGGCCGGCAACGGCCACGGCGGCGGGGGCAGCGGCGGTGACGTCGAAGGTCTCCTCGAACGCCTTCACGAACTCGGACAGCTCGATGAGCGAGAGCTCCTTGAACTGCTCGATGAGCTCTTCGGTGGAAAGCTTAGCCATGATGATTCCTTAACTGTTGGGTCTGCGTGTGCAGGGGTTGCTGATACGGGGAACGCGGCGTTACGCCGCGTCTTCCTGCTTGGCACGCAGGGCGTCGACAGCACGCGCCGCCTGAGCGAGCGGTGCCTGGAACAGGTATGCCGCGCCGAAGAGCGTCGCCTTCATGGCGCCCGCTGCCTTGGCGAGCAGGACCTCACGGGACTCGAGGTCTGCGAGCTTGTTGATCTCCTCGGCCGTCAGGACGTTGCCGTCAAGCACGCCACCCTTGATGACGAGCGAGTCGTTCTTCTTTGCGAACTCCTTCAGGCCCTTCGCAGCCTCCACCGGGTCACCGGTGACGAATGCGATGGCCGTGGGACCGACGAAGAGGTCGTTCAGACCCTCGACACCGGCCTCCTTGGCCGCGAGCGCCGTGAGAGTGTTCTTCGCGACACGGTACGTCGCGGCACCGCTGAGCGTGCGGCGCAGCTCTGCGAGCTGCGGGACCGACAGGCCGCGGTACTCGGTGATTACGACAGCGTTGGACTCGCGAAAACGATTCGCGATCTCCTCGACTGCCGCCACCTTGTCTGGCGTCGCCATAGTTGTCCTTCCATAGTCTGACCGTCAGCGCCCCCATAGCGGAGGCAGCCCACCCAGACAGCAAAAGAGCCCCGCCACAGGCGGGGCTCACATGCACGGGCCGCGCATACAAAAGGCGGCCGTAGGGCCGCCCGTCGATGCACGCTCGTGCGTGTTCGTCTCACCTGCGCTGGGCCCCGCTGATGCGGAGCTTCGGTCGTTCCTGGAGAACCAGGGCCGACAACCGGCGGTCTTGGGCCTCACAAGACTACCGCACCCCGCGGGCTTCGCCAACATGCGGCCGATGCGCTCTCCGGTACGCGGTCAGCCTCGCCGGTTCTGGGGTCCCCGAGAGCGGGCGCGGGGGGTGGAGCGCACGAACCGCCACGCCCCGCCGATGCCCCCAAGCCGGGAACGGTGCCTGACGGCGAAGGCTGCCTTCCCTGCAGGGGCCCAGCGCCCGAACACCCTGTCGAGCACCGCGGCCCGTGCGTCGATGTCCTCTGGAGTGCCCCAGCGCGAACCCGAGCTGTCGACCGGGTGAGTCGCGACCAGTTGGGGGATGGCGTGGCCCGTCAGGCCAGCGCGCAGCACGTCCACGATGAAGATGTACTCGTCGCCCAAGTAGTTCGCGGCGCCCGCTCCGTAGGCCTCGTCGAACCACACGTCGTGCTCGCGCGTGAGGGAGACGTCCACGACCATCTCGTAGGTGGCCGCCTTGCCGGAGTTGAACAGTGTGAGCGGCTCCTCGTGCTCCGGGAACCGCTTGCGGAGCGCGCCGTCCGAGCCCACTGCGCGCCCGAGGCCCACCGCGAGTCCCTGCAGGTCCATCCGGTCCACGACGGCACGGACGCCGTCCATGTGCACCGTGACGTCGTCGTCGCTGAAGAGCACGTAGCGGGTGCGGGCCTGGCGCATCACCTCGTTGCGACTGCGGGCGACTCCGATCGAGCCCAGGGTCGCCGTCCGCGCGCCCGCCCGCTCAAGCCGCGCCAGCTGCTCGGCCAATCCCGCCACCGCGGCGGCGTCGGCCCCGCCGGTTTGCACCACCACCACGACGTCGACCTCGTCCCACCACGGCGCCCTATCGATCGCGCCCACGCGGTGCGGCAGCGTCGAGTAGCCGACGGTCAGTCGCCTCGCCGCGGTGGCGTCGGTCCGGTGCATGGCGTCTCCTGGTGAAAACGGCGCACGGGGATCGTGCGAGCCTCGCCACAACGTATCAACTCGCTGGGGCCCCGTTACGCCGCTGCCCGTTGCGTGAGCCGGTCGGACGCTTCCGCGAGCGCGCACTGCACATCGTCGAGCAGCGACTCCGGCAGCGTGATCTCGAATGTCGCGTCGTCAAGCGCCGCCCGCGGAAGGTCGAGACTCACCACCCGCGGCCCGCGCAGCCCGGTGATGCCCACCCCCAGCGCGTAATCCTCGTACTTGATTCCCGACCCGTGGACGGAATCCTCCATGCCCTCGAAGGTCACCAGCGCGCAGGGAATGCCGTAGCTGTGGCACACGATCATCACGTGCATCGCGGACGTCACCACCCGGTCGTAACCCAGCAGCGCGGTCACGAGCGCGGCGATGTCGTCTGGATGGGAGGCGAGCACGCTCAACTCGTCCACATCATCGGCAAGGTCCAGGGGAAGGGGCATGTGCGTGTGATGGCGGACCAGGGCGGTCCGGCCGTTGGTCTGCCCGCGCGAAAGGGGAAGGGCTCGGCGGATCAAGATCCCCGGGTCGCCAAACCTCTCC
>JBKBNW010000092.1:0-7920 GCA_046295115.1 Demequina sp. | reverse complement strand
AAACCGCGGATCGACGAGCCGTCGAAGGCCGCGCCGTCTTCCAGCACCGTCTCGAACTGAGAAGCCGGAACATTGACATGCTGCATCGCGCCCGGGAGGTCGCAGAAGCGAATGTCGATGTACTCGACGGCCTCGTCCTTCACGTACGCGATCGCTTCTTCGGCAGTCTTGAACATCCGTTTGCTCCTTGCGATATCAGGTGTGCTAGGGCTAGCACGCCCCACCATAGGGGCAGGCCGTTTCCCCCAGATTCATGCCGTGTTACGAGAGTGTTTCGTGATCTCTGGGAGGGCGCGTCGCCGCCGTTTCGCGTCGACGTGCACGTCATCGACCCTAGTCGACGCGCCGATACGATGGAAAGGTGACCGACCCGAGCCTTGAGACCTCCAGTGCATACCCGGGGCGTCGGCTCCTCGGAGTGGGCATCGACTGGATTCTGTGCCTGCTGATCTCCTCCGCGTTCTTCCCCATGGGGGACACGGCTGTGCTCACCGCGGTGGAGCGCGTGCTGCTGGCGGGCGCCCCGATGGCCACGCTGGGAATCTGGATGGCGCAGCACTTTGTGCTCGTGTCGACCCTTGGCACCACCGTCGGCCACCGGGTCGTGGGGCTGCGGATCGTGAGAGACGATGGCGCGCCCTTCGTGGGAGTGCTCCGAGGGCTGGCCCGGACCGTGCTGCTGGCGCTCGTGATCCCCGCAGTCGTGTGGGGTCCCGACGGCAGGGGCCTGCACGACCGCGCGGCGGGCACGCTGATCATCCCGACCAGGGCAGGCGCCCGTGCCTGAGCTGACTGTGACCGCGGTCCTGTGCGACATGGACGGCACGCTCGTGGACTCCAACGCACTGGTCGACGGCATGTGGAACGAGTTCGCCGACGCTCATGGCTTCGACGCGACCGAGGTGAAGGCCTTCGCGCACGGGCGTCCCAGCCGTGCGACCGTCGCCCGCTACCTCGACGACGAGGGCGAGATCCAGCACTGGATCGAGCGCATCCACACAATGGAGACGAGCAGGTTCGACGGCGTGGTGGAGATCCCTGGCGCGGCGCAGTTCATCCGCGCCCTTCCTCAGGGTCGGTGGGCGCTGGTCACGTCCGCGCTCGCCGAGCCCGCACGCGGCCGTCTGACAGCGGTGGGCATCGACCTGCCCGACGTACTCATTGGCGCCGATGACGTCGAGCACGGCAAGCCCGACCCCGAGGGCTACGCTCGCGCCGCGAGGCTGCTCGGAACCGACCCGGGGAATTGCGTGGTGTTCGAGGACACCGATGCGGGCATCCAGGCCGGCCAGGCCGCCGGGTGCGCGGTGGTCGTGGTGGGGGACAATCGCTCAGAGGTGACGACGGGTCTGCCCCGCGTGGATGACATGACTCAGGTGAGCGTGCGTCTGAACGGCGAGCGCATCGTCTTGGTGCTGCCTGACGCGTAGCCAACGCGGGTGGTGCGCACGGTCGTCACGTAGGGGTGGCGATTCATACGTGGCGAGCGGCGATTGCGCCCGTCGTCACGTACGGAAAGCGGGTTCGTGCGTGCGGACGGCCGATGCGGGTGAGGCTCAGCGCCCGCGCATCGCCTTGCGGTCGGGACGGGCCCGCATGGGGTCCACACCCTTGGGAACTGGCAGCCGTTGGCCGCCGATCGCGCGCAGTCGCGCCGCCACCTGCTCGCGCTGGTGCTTGTTCAGCGCCTTCTTGTGCTTGCGGATGGCCTTGGTGAGGCTCTTGAGGGGCACCTGGCCCTCGCCGGTGCCCACGTAGATGGGGTGCACGGGCACGCCGGGGACCAGCTTGGTGATGCGGCGTGTCACGGCGACGACCTGCTTGTTCGCGGCGTTGCCGCCCTCCGCGAGCAGCACCACCCCGCCCTTGCCGATGCCCTGGAACACGAGCGACTTGCCGCGCGGGTCGATCGACACCGGCTCGTCCTCGAACTTCCAGCCGCGGCGGATCGACTGCGCGATCGAGATCGACGCGCCAATCTGACCCTCCATGCGGCGGAAGGCGTTCTTCTCAAAGCGACGCGTCAGCGCGTACATCGCCGCAAGCGCCGCGGTGAGGATTCCGAAGATGATCGCGTAGACCAACACGGCGGTCGAGCCGGCAAGCAGCCCGATGAGGACCGACAGGCCGATGATTCCCACCGGGATCAGGATCAGCAGCGGCAGCAGCCACTTGTCGTCCGGAGCGGTCGCCTTGTACGCCTGCGCGACGAGCTTGTACCAACGGGGCTTCTTCTGCGGTTCCTTAGCCATGATGCGGCACAGTCTAGTCGCTCATTGGCATGCGGCCGATGCGCGGGTCAGCGAGCATTTCAGCACGCCGGGGCGGCGCTGCGGCTCAGCAGCGACGATGCCTCCTGGCGGGCTTCCATCGGCTCGCCGAGGTGGGCGAGGGAGGGGGGAATCGGGCGGCCTTTGCTCTTCATGGCTTGGCCCCACAGGCGACCGGCGCGATAGGAGGATCGCACCAGCGGTCCGGACATCACGCCGAGGAATCCGATCTCCTCGGCCGCGTCGGACAACTCCACGAACTCCTCGGGCTTGACCCACCGCTCAACGGGGTGGTGGCGCGGGCTCGGGCGCAGGTATTGGGTGATGGTGAGCAGGTCGCAGCCCGCGTCGTGCAGATCGTGTAGCGCCTGCACCACCTCGTCGAAGGTCTCGCCCATCCCGAGGATGAGGTTGGACTTGGTGACGAGCCCGTCGCGCTGCGCCTCGCTGATCACCTTCAGCGAGCGCTCGTAGCGGAATGCCGGGCGGATCCGCTTGAAGATGCGCGGCACCGTCTCGACGTTGTGTGCGAGCACCTCGGGGCGGGACGAGAACACCTCGGCGAGCTGGTCGGGCTCCGCGTTGAAGTCGGGGATCAGTAGCTCGACGCCCGTGCCAAGGCCAAGCTCGTGGATCTTGCGCACGGTCTCGGCGTAGAGCCACGCCCCGCCGTCCGCAAGGTCGTCGCGCGCGACGCCCGTGATGGTCGAATACTTGAGGCCCATCTCCTTGACGGAGTTCGCCACCTTGGTGGGCTCCATGCGGTCCAGGGGAGAAGGCTTGCCGGTGTCGATCTGACAGAAGTCGCAGCGTCGCGTGCACTGGGCGCCACCGATGAGGAAGGTCGCCTCGCGGTCCTCCCAGCACTCGAAGATGTTGGGGCAGCCGGCCTCTTCGCACACCGTGTGGAGCCCGCCGGAGCGCACCAGAGACTTCAGCTCCGAGTACTCCGGCCCCATGGTGGCCTTGGTGCGGATCCATTCGGGCTTGCGCTCGATGGGGGTCTCGGCGTTGCGGGCCTCGACTCGCAGCATGCGGCGGCCCTCTGGTGCGATGGTCACACGGTCTCCTTGTGGTGCTCGGTGACGGCAACGGCGGCGCCTGTAGGCGTCGCCGACTCCCAGCGTACGTCCGCTAGCGCGGTTTCCAGGAATCCGAGGGCGGCAGGCAGGACCTCGTTCAGACCCACCTCACGCCCCAACTCGAGGGACAGCGACGTCACATCCGCATCGTCGATGCCGCACGGGACGATGCGGTCGAACTCTCCCAATGCCGGATTGCAGTTGAACGCGAAACCGTGCATGGTCACGCCCTTCGCCACCCGCACGCCGATCGCGCAGATCTTGCGTTCCCTGCGCGTATCCGTCGCGGGCAGCCACACCCCGGAGCGATCCTCGACCCTGACCGCGTCAAGGCCGTAAGAGGCCGTGAGGTCCAGGAACGCCTGCTCGAGCGCGCGCACGTACTTGACGACGTCGACGGGCTCGCGCAGCCTCACGATGGGATACCCCACCAACTGGCCAGGGCCGTGCCACGTGATTCTGCCCCCTCGGTCGACGTCCACGACGGGCGTGCCGTCGACCGGCCGGTCCCACCGCGCGGTGCGCTTTCCTGCGGTGTAGACGCTCTCATGCTCGACCAGAATTACGGTGTCGCGTCGCTCGCCCGCGACCCTCTCGGCGTGGACCCGCCGCTGCAGGTCCCATGCCTCCTGGTAGGGCACCAGGCGTGTGCCAAGGTCGAGGTTGAGAGTGTCCATAGCCTCCAGGCTAAACCCGTGGGAATGAACCAACCGCCGCGGCGTTGAGCCCCATATGAATAAGAACGCGCGCGCGTGGCTCAGGCCCGTCGTCATCGTCATGGTCATCGCTGCGTGGCTCGCCGTCGGCGGCGCTGGCGGCCAGACATTCGGCAAGCTATCGGACGTCCAGGAGAACGATTCCGCCGCATTCCTGCCGTCCTCGGCCGAGTCCACGCGGGCGGCGGACCTCCAGGCGGAGTTCGCCCCGGCATCGGCCATTCCCGGACTGTTCGTGGTCGAAGGCATCTCATCCGAGGAGGACCTCGCCACCGTTGAGGCGTTCGTCGAGGCCGCGGTTGGCGCGACAATCGAAGGCGACGAGCAGGGCCGCACGGTGGGCGAGGTGCTCGCTCCCCCCGCGTCTGAGGCGATGCCGCAGGTAGTGCCGTCTGAGGACGGTGAGGCGGCGCTCGTCACCTTCTCCGTCGCATCGGACGTCGTCGAGGAGAGCGTGGGCGAGGGCGCCCTGGGTGAGCTGGTCGCCGAGACCATCCGCGCGGCATGGGCGGAGCAGGAGTCAGACCTTAACGGACACCTCACCGGCCCGCTGGGCTTCCTTGCCGACCTTCTCGAGGCGTTCGCCGGCATCGATGGGATTCTGCTGGTGGTCGCGCTGTCCGTCGTGCTGGTGATCCTGATCATCGTGTACCGCAGCCCTGTGCTGCCCCTGCTGGTGCTGTCCACCGCGATGCTTGCGCTCACCGGAGCGATACTTGGCGTCTACGCACTGGCCGATGCCGGCACGATCACGCTTAACGGCCAGGCCCAGGGGATCATGTTCATCCTGGTAGTGGGCGCGACCACCGACTACGCACTGCTGTTGGTCGCCCGGTATCGCGAGGAACTGGTGCGCATCGAGTCGCCGTACGAGGCGCTGGCGCGTGCGTGGCGGCGGTCGCTCGAGCCGATTGCCGCCTCCGCTGGCACGGTGATTCTCGGGTTGCTGGTGCTGCTGCTGAGTGACCTGAAGTCCAATGCTGCGCTCGGCCCCGCCGGTGCGCTCGGCATTACTGCCGCGCTGATCTCCGCGCTCACGTTGCTGCCTGCGCTGCTGCTCATCGGGGGACGGCGCGCACGCGGCGTGTTCTGGCCATCGCTTCCGAGGTACCAGGGCAATGACAAGGCCGCTGATGCCGACCCGTCCCAGGAGAGTGGGTTCTGGCCTCGAGTCGCTCGCACTGTGGACGCGAACCCCCGCCGCACCTGGATCCTGGCAGCGGGCGGCCTGCTGTTGTTCGCCGCTTTCCTGCCGACCTTCAAGGCCTCCGGCCTGGGCGACCAGGACGTGTTCACGGTCAGCGTCGACTCGGTTGAGGGTACAGAGGTGCTCGAGGAGCACTTTGACGCGGGCGCGGCATCGCCCATTCGCATCTTCGTCCCCGCCGACCTGGCAGGCGACGCAGTCGACGCCGCGGCGGCTGTCGAGGGGGTGGAGACCGCGTACGTGGTCACCCCGTCCGTCGCCGAGGGTGCGCCGCCTGGGGTGGTCCCCGACGAGGCACCGTTGGAGATCGACGGCCGGGTATCCGTGCTCGCCGTGACCCAGGTCGCATCGAGCTCGTCGGAGGCCGCAGATGTGGTGCGGGACGTCCGCGACGCGGTGCACGCGTTGGGCGACGACGTGCTCGTGGGTGGTGAGGCGGCTGAGCAGCTCGACACTCAGCTCACGACTCAGCGCGACACGCTGATCATCGTCCCGACCATTCTCGCGGTCATCTTCATTGTGTTGGTGATGCTGCTGCGCTCCGTGGTCGCGCCGCTGGTGATTGTGCTGGCGAACATCCTTTCCTATGGCGCGACCCTGGGACTGGCGGCGATCCTGTTCAACCACGTGTTCGACTTCCCTGGCTCCGATCCCGCCGTGCCGTTGCTCGCATTCGTGTTCCTCGTGGCGCTGGGAATCGACTACTCGATCTTCCTGATGTCGCGAGCCCGCGAGGAGGCACTGACGCACGGCACCCGAGAGGGCGTGAGGCGCTCCCTCGCCGTGACCGGAGGCGTCATCACCTCGGCAGGCATTGTGCTGGCGGCGACCTTTGCCGCATTGGGCGTGATTCCGCTGATCTTCCTCGCGCAGATCGCCGTGATCGTGAGCCTCGGCGTGCTCATCGACACCTTTGTGGTGCGCTCGCTGCTCGTCCCGGGCCTCATCACCGACATTGGGCGCCGGTCTTGGTGGCCGTGGGTGCGACGCATTCCGAACGACCCTGTGGAAAACTCCCGGGCGGGGTGATCTGACGCCACAGTGGAGGCATGTCCACTGAGCCGCGAGCCGATGCGCGAGTGGTGACGCGCGCCGTCGGCAGGGGGCCCGAAGTCTTGGCCCGCGTGACGGAGCGCGTGCGCGCGCTCCGAGAGCTGAGTCACCCCGGCGTCCTGACACCTCTTAGCGTGGGGGTCGCCGACGGTGACCAGGTGGTGGTGACGGCGCCGTGGGTCGACGGCGTGGATCTCGCCGAGCTCGAGAGCAGGCGTGGCCCACTCAGCGCAGGCGAGTGCGTGTGGCTGGGCGTGCGCGTGGCGGCCGCTCTCGAGGCCTTGCACGCTCGGGGTATCGCCCACGGCGACATCGCGCCAGCGAACGTGGTCGTTTCCCAGCGCACCGTCGTGCTCGTCGACACCGTCGGCGGGTGCCTCGACGATGAGCGAGGCACGCTGGGATTCCGCGCCCCCGAGCGCCGCGAGGGGCCGACCCCGGCGACAGACGCCTACTCCCTGGGGGCGTTGCTGCGGTGGTGCGTGGCGACGCAGGACAGTGTTCCCATCGAGGCGTGGACCGCGCCGCTCGTGGTGGTCGACTCGGACTCCCGCCCCCCGGTGCAGGTCGCGGCGCGGGCGCTCGCCTCCTGCGCACCAGAACGGGAGATCGCAGTACCGGCGCGGTCCGAGGTCGTCTCGGCCCTCAGGGCCCGCGCCACCGAGCGAACCGAGCGCCTCGCCTCCGGCCGTCCCTGGCGCGTGCGCCGGGTTGTCGTGCGAGCGGCCGCGGGTATGGCGGTCGCGGCCGCGGCCGTGGGGGGCGTCATGGCCGTACCGCTGGTCGTCGACGCCGCGATTGCCCCAGACGAGCCATCGAGCGCCACGCAGGCGACGGACCCAGGGGCCCCATCCGACGCATCGGCCGCTGGCACCGCGCGGGCAGGCGAGGAGACGCCCCGCCAAGATCCCGGCGAGGCTGCGGCCGCGTTGACGACGCAACGCATCGCGGCCCTCGCCGCGGGCGATGGTGAGTCGCTGCTCGCCACGGTCGGCAGCGGGCCGCTGGCGGAAAGCACCGCCGTCCTTGCGAACGCGCTCGACGACGGGCTCACCCGTTACGAGGGGCTCGCGGTGGAGGTGCGCGACGTGGTCGTCGACGAACACTCGCGGGACACTGCGATCGCCACCGTCACCTACGGGGTGACGGATCACCGTCTCGTCACGGCGGAGGGAACGACCCTGGTGCCGGCCTACGAGCAGAGCGTGGAGCTAGCCCTCACGTGGGACGGTCGCTGGACGGTGGAGCGTGCCCAGCCTGCGCCATGACCCACGCGGCGGCATCGCTAATGTCGGGGTGGGCCCACGCAAATTCGAGCCGCTTGAGCACCCCAGGCGAGGCTCGCTGGCTCGATAACAGGTCCTCGATGGCCCGCCCGATAGCGATCCGGAGCGCCCAGCCCGGCACGGGCAGACCGGGGGAGCGCCCGGCCGCCTCCGACATGGCCCTGATGAGGTCGCGATCTCGCACGGCGATCGGTGCGATCACGTTGGCGGGGCCGTGATGATCGGAGTCGATGAGGAACTGCAGCGCTCGGATGTGGTCCTCGAGGGTGATCCAGGAGTGCCACGCAGTGCCCTTGCCGAGGGAGC
>JBKBNW010000091.1:0-7961 GCA_046295115.1 Demequina sp. | reverse complement strand
CCGTCCACCGCGTCGAGCTCGCTGACACGCCGCACGCGCACCACGTCGACTCCGAGGCCCTCGAGCATCAACAGATGCTCCCTGACGTCGCCCTGCAGCGCGAGCACTCCAACGGTGGTCATTCGCCCACCTCTCCTAAGTCGATCGTGTGGCCGTCCCATGCCAGAAAGACGTCCCAGTCCTCCCGCAGCTCGGTGGGGAAGACCTCGATGGGCGCGTCCCGCACCTCGGCCGCCGTCATCCACTGGACGGCGTCGATGGTCTCGCGCTCCACCTCGGTCCACTCCTCTGCGGTCCTGGCCCGGGCATCGGCATCAGCCAACCGCCCTACGAAGATCTCCTCGTACTGCACGTACGGCCTCGAGGCGAAGTCGAACATCGCGGTGCGCCGCCAGACGGGCCCGGTCAACTCGTGCTCTTCGAGAACCCAACCAGTCTCTTCGGCGAGCTCTCGGACTGCCGCCGCGCGCATCGTCTCCGCGCCCTCCAGCCCGCCGCCCGGCGTAAACCAGAAGGACCGCCCGTGCTCGTGCGGGTCGTGACCGCGCACCATCAGCACGCGCGGGGCTCCCGGGACGGAGTCGTCCACCAGCAGCACGCGCGCACCACGGCGCGCAATGCGACCGGCGGCCTGTGCGGTCATGACGACCGCGGTCGCGTCACCAACCGCGCTCGGCGAGACGGTGCGGCTCGGGCTCTTCTTCCACGTTGATGCCCACCATCGCGTCACCCAGTCCGCGCGAGACGTCCGCGATCACGGCGGGGTCGTCGAAGAAGGTGGTCGCCTTGACGATCGCCTTCGCGCGCTCGGCGGGGTTGCCGGACTTGAAGATGCCCGAGCCGACGAACACGCCCTCGGCGCCCAGCTGCATCATCATCGCCGCGTCCGCCGGGGTGGCGATGCCGCCCGCGGTGAACAGCACCACCGGAAGCTTGCCGGTGGCCGCGATCTCCTTGACCAACGGCAGCGGAGCCTGGAGCTCCTTCGCCGCCACGTAGAGCTCGTCCTCCGGGAGCGCGGTCAGAGCCCTGATCTGGGCCCGAATCTGGCGCATGTGGGTGGTGGCGTTGGACACGTCGCCCGTGCCCGCCTCGCCCTTGGAGCGGATCATGGCGGCACCTTCGGAGATGCGACGCAGCGCCTCGCCCAGGTTGGTCGCGCCGCACACGAACGGCACCGTGAAGTTCCACTTGTCGATGTGGTGGGTGTAGTCGGCGGGAGTGAGTACCTCGGACTCGTCGACGTAGTCGACGCCCAGTGCCTGCAGCACCTGAGCCTCAACAAAGTGGCCGATGCGGGCCTTGGCCATCACGGGGATCGACACGGCGTCGATGATGCCCTGGACCAGGTCGGGGTCGCTCATGCGCGCCACGCCGCCCTGGGCGCGGATGTCGGCCGGCACGCGCTCGAGCGCCATGACTGCGACCGCTCCCGCGTCCTCGGCGATCTTCGCCTGCTCGGGCGTGACGACGTCCATGATCACGCCGCCCTTGAGCATCTCGGCCATGCCGCGCTTGACCAGGTCGGTTCCTACCTGGGGGGTGGTGTCGCTCATGCGGTGCTGTCCTTCGCTTGCTGGGGATGGAATTCAGCATCCATTCTAATCGCGTCGCGGTAGGTCTCTTCGATACGGGGGGCGACTTGACGCCAATCGAAGGTGCCCGCGCGTGCACGACCCCTGGTCGCGAGCTCTCTTCTGGCCTCGGGATCGCCGATCAACGCGTTCACTCGCGCCGCCAACTCGACCGAGTCGCCGACGGTGTGCATCGCCACGCACACCTCACCCTCGGAGTCGGTCGCGACGTCACGGAACGCCACCAGGTCGCTCGCAACCACCGCCGCGCCCGCCGCCATCGCCTCGACCAGCACGATGCCAAAGCTCTCGCCACCGAGGTTGGGCGCGCAGTACACGTCCACCGAGGACATGAAGCGGGCCTTCATGCCTTCGTCCAACTCCCCCACCACCTCCGCGCCCCCGCGCGCCGCGCGTGCCGCGATGCGGTCGGAGAAGCGGCCGGCCACCAGGAACCGGGCGCGAGGGTGCTTGCGGCGCACGTACGGAATGGCCGCGAGGAACTCGTCGAGGCCCTTGCGCGACTCGTCCATGCGGCCCAAGATCCCGATCGTCGGCGAGTTTCGGGTGCCAGACCACTCCTTGACTGGGGCCGCGTTGGTGTACGCGACGGTATCGACGCCGTTGGGGATGATGTGCGTCGCCGCGACACCCAGGTGCTCCTTCACGGTGCGGTCCGCAGAGGGCGACACCGCGATGCGGGCGTCCAGCTCCTCGTAGCCGGGCTTGATGAACGGCTTGGCGATGCGCATGATCCGGGAATGGTCGTTGGACGTGTGAAAGGTCGCGACGGTCGGGCCCAGGCGCGCCCACATCGCGATCACCGCGAGCGACATCGTGCCCGGCTCGTGCAGGTGCACCACGTCGAACTCACCGTCGCGCAGCCACTTGCGCACCCTCACCGCCGCGACCATGCCGAACGTGATCCGGGCGGTCGAGCCGTTGTAACGCACCGGGAGGGAGCGCCCGGCCGTGGTGACGTAGCCGGGCACGGTGGTGCCCGGCGCGGCCGGGGCCAGCACCGACACCCGGTGCCCCCTCGAGAACAGCGCCTCGGCGAGGTCCATCACGTGCAGCTGAACGCCGCCGGGGCGGTCGAACGAGTACGGGCAGACGATGCCGATCCTCATGATTGCCACCCGAACCGCTGGAGCATGTGCCAGTCCTCGGGGTGCTCCGTGATGCGCTCCGCCATCCACCCGGCCCAGGCCTGGCTCACGTCCGCGACCCGCGTGTCCTGCGGAAAGTCCGCCGGATCGATGGTGGGACCAAACGTGATCACCACGCCCCAGCGCGCGCCCGCCGCGCGGCGTCTGGCACCCTTCAGTCGTTCGTAGTGCAGCATGACCGGCAACACGATGGTGCGGCCCGCCGCGGCGACAGCCGCGGGGCCTGGAGCGACCTTGACGGCTCTACCCCACATGTTCACCTCGACGCCGTTGCCAGAGATGTCGCGGTCCGCGAGCAGGCACAGCAGGTTGCGGTCACCGCGCGCCAACTGGATCAGCTGACGGAAGGTCGACCCACCCTCGTGCCCCAGCACACGAATGCCCACCCGCTCGCGCATCTCGACGAACTCCTCGAAGATCTCGCGCGGCTCGAGCACCTCCGCCACCGCCGTCACCGGCATCAAGTTGCGAGAGGCCCACCCGCCCACCAGGTCCCAGTTGCCGCAGTGCGACAGCACCGCCACCACGGGCCGGTCCCCCTCGAACACCTCGCGGGCATCCTCGAAGTTCGCGGTCCGTGCCCGCGCGTCGATCTGGGCGTTCGTCATCCGCCCTAGTTCGAGCACCTCCGAGTAGTAGCGGGCGACCGAGGCCATCCCTCGCCGCGACAACCGCCGCAGCTCACGCCCCTCGAGGCCGGTGACGCGGTGAAGATTGTCCTCCAGTCGCGCCGCCGGCTTTGCTCGGCTCACCCACGCCCACCACGCGACGGCCGATGCGGCAATCCTGGTGACCGCGATCGGCGCCTTGGCGGACACGCGCCACGCGGTCAGGAAGGCGTTCATCGGTCTGCGTCGCGGTGCGGCTGCTCCCCCGCGGGCTCGCCGGGGCGGTGCTCGGGGTGGTCCCCATAGTCGAGCGAGTCGCGATGGTGATCCTCGTGTTCACGCAGGTCTTCCCGGTTCGCCCGGACCACGGCCGTGGTGCGCTGTCCGACGGTGAAGGCGGCGGCGGCGGCCAGCAGGAACAGGGTCCACGTCAGCACCCACAACGGCAGCCCCAGCCCCACGAATGCGGTGGCCGTGAGCCCGATGACGAGTCGGTCGGCGCGCTCCGCGATGCCCCCGGAGGCGTCAACGCCGAGCGACTCCGCTCTGGCCCGCGCGTACGGCACGAAGGAGCCGATGGTGAGGCACAGCAGCGCCGCCAGCGCCGTCGGGGCCGACTCGTCCCTGAAGCCCCACACGAGGGCACCAAAGATCGCCGCGTCCGCTACCCGGTCGAGCGTCGAGTCCAGGTATGCGCCCAGCCGGGACGTCTTGCCCGACAGCCGCGCCATGGTGCCGTCGAGCATGTCGGTCACCACGAAGAACGTAATCACGATCACGCCCCAGAACATCGCGAGGCCTCCGCGGGGCACCAACACGATGGCACCGGTCACCACGCCGATGGTCCCTGCGATGGTCACTGCGTTGGGGTGGACCCCCATCCGCAGCAGCCCCTTGGCGGGGGCCTGCCAAATCGCGGCCATCAACGGCCGCAGCTTGCCGAACATGTGTGACCTCCCGGTCGTCAGACCTCGCCCCAGGCGCCCGTGAGGCGCTCCCAGGTGTCGTCGAGAAGTTCCGGCACCGCCTTGGTGCGGCCGATGATGGGCAAAAAGTTCGAGTCCCCGGTCCACCGCGGCACCACGTGCTGGTGAAGGTGCTCGGAGATCCCCGCGCCGCCTACCTGGCCCTGGTTCATGCCGATGTTGAAGCCTTTGGTGCCGCTCACATGGGTAAGCACGCGCATCGCGGCTTGGGTCAGCACACCCATCTCGTCGCGCTCGGCGTCCGTCGCCTCGGTGTACCAGCCGACGTGGCGGTACGGGCACACCATCAGGTGGCCGGGGTTGTACGGGTACAGGTTGAGCACCACGTAACAGTGCTCGCCCCGATGTACCACGAGCCCCTCGCGGTCGTCGCCGGCGATCTTGGTGCACAGCGGGCACTCGTGCCCGCCGGTGTACTCCGGGCGGTCGGACGAGTGCCGGATGTATGCCATGCGGTGCGGAGTCCACAGGCGCTCGAAGCCATCGGCCTCGCCGCCCATCATCTCTGCGTCGACGATCTCGGCCACCGGGTTACACCTGCGCCTTGGTGCGGACCGCCTCGACGATGCGCGCGACGGCATCGGCCACCGGCACGCCGTTGTCTTGGGAACCGTCGCGAAGTCGGAACGACACGGCACCGGCCTCGGCGTCCTCGCCGCCCGCGATCAGCACAAAGGGGATCTTCTCCTTGGACGCGGAACGGATCTTCTTGGGGAATCGCTCGTCGGAGGCGTCGAGCTCCGCGCGGATGCCGTGCGCACGCAGCTGGGAGACCACGTCCCCCAGGTAGTCGTTGAACGCATCGGCTACCGGAATCGCGCGCACCTGTACCGGGGCGAGCCACACAGGGAAGGCCCCGGCGTAGTGCTCGGTGAGGATCGCGAAGAACCGCTCGATCGAGCCGAACAACGCGCGGTGAATCATCACGGGCCGCTGACGACTGTTGTCCGAGGCCGTGTACTCGAGCTCGAACCGCTCGGGCAAGTTGAAGTCGAGCTGGATCGTGGACATCTGCCACGAGCGGCCGATCGCGTCGCGGGTCTGCACCGAGATCTTGGGACCGTAGAAGGCCGCGCCGCCCGGGTCGGGCACCAGTTCCAGGCCCGAGCCCTCGGCCACCTGGCGCAGGGTCTCGGTCGCCTCGTCCCAGATCTCCTCCGAGCCCACCGACTTCTCGGGGTTGCGGGTCGACAGCTCCAGGTAGAAGTCGTCGAGCCCGTAATCCTTGAGCAGGTCGAGGACGAAGGTGAGCAGGCCGTTGAGCTCGTCCTTCATCTGCTCACGGGTGCAGTAGATGTGGGCGTCGTCCTGCGTGAAGCCGCGAGCGCGGGTGAGGCCGTGCACCACCCCGGACTTCTCGTAGCGGTACACGGTGCCGAACTCGAACAGGCGCATCGGCAGCTCGCGGTACGAACGGCCCCGCGCATCGAAGATCAGGTTGTGCATGGGGCAGTTCATGGGCTTCAGGTAGTAGTCCTGGCCCTGCTTGGTGACGTTCCCGGCGGCGTCACGCTCCTCGTCCATCTGCATGGGCGGGTACATGCCTTCCGCGTACCAGTCGAGGTGGCCCGAGGTCTCGAACAGTTGCGCCTTGGTCGCGTGCGGGGTGTACACGAACTCGTAGCCCGACTCGATGTGGCGCTGGCGCGAGTACTCCTCCATCTCGTGGCGGATGATGCCGCCCTTGGGATGGAAGACCGCCAGTCCGGAGCCGATCTGGTCAGGGAACGAGAACAGGTCCAACTCGCTGCCCAAGCGGCGGTGGTCGCGGCGTTCCGCCTCGGCCAGGCGCTCCTTGTACGCGGTGAGCTCGTCCTTGGTGGGCCAAGCGGTGCCGTACACGCGCTGCAGCTGCGGGTTCTTCTCGGAGCCCTTCCAATACGCGGCGGCCGAGCGCATCAGCGACCAGCCGTTGGCGAGCAGCTTGGTGCTGGGCACGTGAGGGCCGCGGCACAGATCCTTCCACGCCACCTCCCCACCCCGACGCACGTTGTCGTAGACGGTGATGTCGCCCTCGCCGATCTCGACCGAGGCGCCCTCGGCACCATCGGCCTCGTGGCTGAGCAGTTCGCACTTATAGGGCTCGTGGGCGAGCTCGGCGAGCGCCTCGTCGCGAGTGACCTCGCGGCGCACGAACGACTGGCCCTCTTTCACGATGCGCTGCATCGCCTTCTCGAGCTTCTTCAGGTCCTCGGGGGTGAAGGGCTGCTCGACATCGAAGTCGTAGTAGAAGCCGTTCTCGATGGGCGGGCCCACGCCCAGCTTGGCGTCGGGGTGCGCCTGCTGCACGGCCTGCGCGAGGACGTGCGCGGTGGAGTGGCGCAGCACCATCAGCCCGTCGGGCTCGTTGATCGTGACGGCCTCGACGGATGCATCGGCGGGGATCTCCCGCGCCAAGTCCCACAGCGCGCCGTTCACACGCATCACGAGTACCTCGCGGCGCTCGAAGAACAGTTCGGTGCCCGTCGTCGTCGAGTCGACCTCTCGAGGGTCGCCGTCGACGGTCAGGTTCATGGTGGGCACCAGGGGTCTCCTCGGGTATGCATGCTAGGGGTCGCTCACGCGCCGATGCGCGCGACGGTCTCCCGATGATGCTACCGATATGCGAGGCGAACGCTCGCGCCCACGCGCCGCGCTATTACTCGGCGCGCTTCACCACCGGCACCGGGGGCGCGTCCCCCTTCTCCTGCTGCGGTCCCACCCCGACCCCGCGTGCGTCGCCGTGCTTGACGACATTGGTCTTCACCTCGTCGCTCACCTCGTCGGTCAAGCTCTTGTCCTCGTCGACAGCCATGATCTATGCCCTTCGTTGCGTGTGATCGAGCACCCTCGTCAACGCGCGCCTCAGGAACGCGATTCCTGGGGCGGTGGCGAGCGCGGCGGCACGGGTTCCGCGCTCCACGGTCGCGCAGGGACCTATGTGGCGTCGGCCAGTACCGACTCCGCGGTCTCGAGCCAGGCCGCGGCCACGTCGCCGTCCTCAGCCCCTGCGACGAGCGACAGGATGTTCGCCGCGACCCGCGCCCGGAGCTCGGGCATACCGAACCGCTCCCCGAAGGCCTCGAGCACCTGCGCCGCGACCGCGGGCACCCCGCGGTAACCCTCGGCGTCCAACTGTGGCAGCACCAGCATGTGCGCGACCATGCACGCGCAGTCGTCGATGCGCCGGCCGGGGCCCAGGGTGTCCAGGTCGATCACCGCCTCCACCCGCGTGGGAGACGCCGCGTCGTCCAGGTAGATGTTCGCGGCGTGGAGGTCGCCGTGAGTTGCCACCACGGGGTGCTCGGGCGCGGCGGACAGCGCGGCCTCGATGCGCTGAGCGAGCGCCTCCACCCGGTCTCGCGGCAGGCCCTCGTCTACCGCCATCGCCGCGTACTGCGCGACGCGATCTGGGACTGGGGGGCGCCGGTCGAGGGACGTGGCCTCATCCGGCAGCCGGTCCATCGCCGCCAGCAGCATCGCCGGGTCGATTCGCGCCGGATCCGTGCCGTCGGGGCGATGCAGGGCGCGGGTCATGGGCGTACCGTCCGCCTCTTGTACCACCACGATGCCGTCTCCTGCGTCCAGCGCGAGCGGCGCGAGGTCGCACATGCGATGCCGCGCGAGCATAGCCTCCGCCCGCTC